>CAYPSO010000045.1:9254-35839 GCA_964413275.1 uncultured bacterium
CCCTTAATTATTGCTAAAGAAAAAGGTATTTTCGATAAATATGGAATGACAGGGGTAGAGGTTCTTAAACAAGCCTCTTGGCCTGTTACCAGAGATAATATCGAACTTGGCTCTGGGGGAGGGGGAATTGATGGAGCGCATATTCTCACTCCAATGCCCTATTTAATGACTCTAGGCACAATTACCAAAACCAAGCAACCTGTACCAATGTACATTTTGGCACGTTTAAACCTTAATGGTCAGGGGATTTCCGTTGCTAATACTTATAAAGACTTAAAAGTAGGTGTTGATAGTTCACCTCTTAAAGAAGTATTTGCGAAAGCCAAAGCATCAGGAAAAGAGCTAAAATGCGCCATGACTTTCCCCGGTGGTACTCACGACTTATGGATGCGTTATTGGTTAGCCGCCGGTGGAATTGACCCCAATAAAGATGTTTCCGTTATTCCCGTACCTCCACCGCAGATGGTAGCGAATATGAAAGTAAGTAATATGGAAGCTTTCTGTGTTGGTGAACCTTGGAATGCCCAATTAGTTAATCAACAAGTGGGTTATAGTGCTTTAGTAACTGGGGAATTATGGAAAAATCATCCAGAAAAAGCCTTGGGATTGCGTAAAGATTGGGTTGATACTAATCCTAAAGCAGCAAAAGCATTATTAATGGCAGTTTTAGAAGCACAACAGTGGTGCGATAAACCCGAAAATAAAGAGGAAATGTGTCAAATTGTTTCTCAGGATAAATGGTTTAAAGTACCTGCTGCTGATATTATCGAACGTTCTAAAGGCAATATTGATTTTGGTACAGGGCGCACTGAACCAAACTTTCCCGAATTAATGAAATTCTGGTCTGACAACGCTTCTTATCCTTTTAAGAGTCACGATCTTTGGTTTTTAGCTGAAAATATCCGTTGGGGTTATATTCCCGCAGATACAGATCTCAAAAAACTCGTCGATGAAGTGAACCGAGAAGACTTATGGAAAGAAGCAGCAAAAGCTTTAAAAGTAGCCGATGCAGAAATTCCCACTAGCACTTCCAGAGGAGTTGAAACCTTCTTTGATGGAGTAACTTTCGATCCAGAAAATCCCCAAGCTTATTTAGATAGTCTCAAAATCAAAAAAGCTTAAGTAATTAATGGTTGATAGTTAATAGTGAATAGTTTTTACCTTAACGCTGAATCAACAGATTCTTAGCAGAGGAATCAAATATTACCTATTACCTATTACCTATTACTTATTACCTATTACTTATTACCTAACATGATATCTAGAATTCAAAAACGAAACCAAGGACTCAATTTAATCAATTTATTTTCTACGTCTTCAAATCTTAGAAAAATAGTTGCTCCCTTAATAGCTCTGGGAGTTTTATTACTAATTTGGCAAATATTATGCTCTGGTGAAAATCCTAATTTACCATCGCCTATTACCATGTTTAAAGAAACTTGGAATCCTTACATTATCAATCCTTTTTATAATAATGGAGGTACAGATGTTGGTTTATTTTGGCAGATTTTAGCTAGTTTAAAGAGAGTCGGCATTGGGTTTTCTCTATCAGCCATTGTCGGTATAGCTTTAGGAATTTTAGTAGGTTCAAATAAATTTATTTACGATGCTGTAGATCCGATTTTTCAAGTCTTAAGAACCATTCCTCCTTTAGCTTGGCTACCAATTTCTTTAGCCGCTTTGCGTCAATCAGATCCATCAGCAATTTTTGTAATTTTTATTACAGCAATTTGGCCAATTATTATTAATACCACTGTGGGAGTTCAACAAATTCCCCAAGATTACCGTAACGTTTCGAGAGTATTAAGACTATCTAAAGTCGAGTATTTCTTTAATGTTTTATTTCCTTCCACAGTTCCTTATATCTTTACAGGTTTAAGAATCGGTATTGGCTTATCTTGGTTAGCAATTATCGCCGCAGAAATGTTAGTTGGTGGTGTTGGTATAGGTTTCTTTATTTGGGATGCTTATAACAGTTCTAAAATGAGCCAAATTATCCTCGCTTTAATTTATGTGGGAGTTGTGGGTTTACTGTTAGATAGATTGGTGGGATTTATCGGGAGTATTGTTGTCCCCACAGAAGAAAAATAATTAATAATAAATCACCAGTTATTACGAACCACGAACTATGACTACTTTTTTAGAAATTGACCACGTTGATAAAGTATTTCCCTTACCCAATGGCAACGAATATATTGCTCTGAGAAATATAGAATTAAAAATTAAAAAAGGTGAATTTGTCTCCTTAATCGGTCACTCTGGTTGTGGTAAATCAACCTTATTAAATATAGTTGCAGGTTTATCAAATGCAACTCACGGTGGTGTCATTCTCGAAGGCAGAGAAATTCAATCTCCTGGCCCCGATCGCATGGTGGTATTTCAAAATTATTCCCTCCTTCCTTGGTTAACTGTACGTCAAAATATTGGTTTAGCTGTAAATAGGGTAATGCGTCATTTACCTCAAGCAGAAAGAAAAAATATTATCGAAGAAAATATTAATATTGTTGGTTTAAAACACGCAGCTAATAAACTCCCCGGTCAACTTTCAGGAGGAATGAAACAAAGAGTAGCCATCGCCCGTGCTTTAGCAATTAAACCAAAAGTATTACTTTTAGACGAACCATTTGGAGCTTTAGACGCTTTAACCAGAGGTAATTTGCAAGAACGATTAATGCAAATTGTCCAAGAAAACCACGTCACCTGTATCATGGTAACTCACGACGTGGATGAAGCTTTATTATTATCAGATCGGGTAGTAATGTTGACCACAGGGCCAGAAGCACATATCGGCCAAATCTTAGAAGTACCAATTCCTCGGCCTCGTCACCGCTTAGAAGTAGTTAAACATCCAAGTTACTATAATTATCGTAACGAAATAGTCTATTTTCTCAATCAACAAAAACGAGTTAAAAAAGTCGGTCAAGTTACCCCAACTAAAGTTGCTATTGCTCGTCATGGATTAGAGAAAATTAATCTTGATATTGGTTTTATTCCCTTAACAGACTGTGCGCCCTTAATCGTTGCCAAAGAAAAAGGTTTCTTTAAAGAACATGGTTTAGAAGCGGTTAACCTCATTCGCGAACCATCTTGGCAGGAAATCGCTAGGGGAGTTGCTTCTGGGCGTTTAGATGCAGCCCAAATGGTCGCTGGAATGCCTCTAAGTATGACCATCGGTGCAGGTAATAAAACACCTATACCCATTATTACCGCCTTAGTGTTGAGTCGTAACGGTAACGCCATTACCCTCGCCAAAAAATTTCAGGAACAAGGTGTTAAAACAGTTAAAGACTTAAAAACAGCAATTTCTCAAACACCCGATCTGGTACATAACTTGGGAATGGTACATCCTTCCTCAATGCACAACCTTTTATTAAGATATTGGTTAGCTTCTGGAGGAATCGATCCAGATCGAGATGTGAATTTAATCGTAATTCCCCCACCACAAATGGTAGCCAACTTAAAAGCAGGTAACATTGATGGTTATTGTGTGGGTGAACCTTGGAATTCGCGATCGGTTTACGAAGGTTTAGGTTATGTGATTGCTACCGATTTAGAAATTTGGAATGGACACCCCGAAAAGGTTTTAGGCCTTAGAGAAGATTGGGTAGCTAAATATCCCCAAACCCATATTGCTTTAGTTAAAGCCTTATTACAAGCTTGTCAATATTGTGACGATCGCCGTAACCGTGAAGAAATAATCGAACTTCTTTGTCGGCCTGAATATGTGAGTTCCGCACCAGAATATACTCGACCCGGTTTTATAGATCCTTACAATCGCGGTACAGAAGCAGAACCGGAATTATTATTGCGTTTTAATCAATTTTATAGCGACCAAGCCAATTGTCCGGGTAGAGTAGAAGGTTTATGGATTTTAACCCAATTAGCTCGTTGGGGTTATACACCTTTCCCTCGTAACTGGGTAGAAATTTTAGAAAGAGTACGTCGTCCCGATTTATTCGGCGAAGCTTGTCGAGAATTAGGTTTACCCGACATTGAACCGGATCGCCATAGTTTTCAACTATTTGACAAGATGGTATTTAATCCAGACGATCCCCTGGGTTATTTAGAAAGATTAACCATTCGTCGTGATTTTCGAGTCTCAGAAATTGTCCTAGATTCACCCGAACAAATTTCTCTGTCCAAATAAATATTTGGGACCCATGGGTCCCATTTTTGAAACTAATTTAACTTTAACCATTAAATATTATGCAAGCTTTACCTGACATTAAAATGGACTCACAAGAAAAATCAGCTTTTTTAACCATTGACCAAGTTACTAAAGTCTATCCCACACCCAATGGCGACTATACCGTTTTGGATGGCGTTGACTTAACCGTAACTGAAAGCGAATTTATCTGTATTATCGGTCACTCCGGTTGTGGGAAATCAACCTTACTGAATATGGTTTCTGGATTTAATCAACCCACCACCGGAACTGTCAAATTACAGGATAAAATAATTAACGAACCGGGGCCCGATCGTATGATGGTCTTTCAAAACTACTGTCTTCTCCCTTGGAAAAGTGCCTTTGATAATGTCTATTTAGCCGTTAACTCCGTTTATCCTGAAAAATCCAAAGCTGAAAAAATTAAAATCGTTGAAGAAAATTTGGCCATGGTAGGTTTAACCGAAGCAACAGCCAAAAAACCCGGTCAACTTTCAGGAGGAATGAAACAAAGAGTAGCTATAGCCCGTGCTTTAGCCATACGTCCTCAAGTTCTAATTTTAGATGAACCCTTTGGCGCATTAGATGCCATTACCAAAGAAGAATTACAGGAAGAATTACTCAAAATTTGGCGGGAACATAAATTAACCGTCATGATGATTACCCATGACATTGATGAAGCCTTATTTTTAGCAGATCGCCTTGTGATGATGACCAATGGCCCCTCAGCAAAAATCGGCGAAATTTTAGAAATTCCTTTTAAGCGTCCTCGGGTTCGTTCCCAAATTACCGAAGATCCTCGCTATTATGAACTGAGAAACTATGCCCTAGATTTTCTCTTTCATCGTTATGCCCATGACGAAGATGATGAAGTTAAACAAGAAGAAGCTCCTCAATCTATTTTTAAAGGAAAAATTGCCACCGTGGGACTTTTAGCTGCGATCGCACTAATTGGTTTTGGTATTTTTGGTGCTTTGAATAATAATAAATTAGTTACTCCTCCAGCTCCAAATATAGAACCACCAGCCAATTAAGGTGAAATTCAGAAAATATTTTACCAGATTACATTAATGGTAGGGTGTCGTTAGCGACAGCGTAACGCACCGTTATTGGGATATTTATTAAATTATCATTATCTAGAAAGCAAAAAAAATTTTTAAATTCTTTTAATCAGGAACTAAATTTGTTATAATCAAAAATCTGGTTAATATTAATGTTAAGTAAAATTTTCTGTAAATAAAGTGGCTAATAACAAATCTGCACTCAAGCGTATCAAAATAGCTGAACGTAATAGACTACGTAATAAGGCTTATAAGTCAGCAGTAAGAACTCTGATGAAAAAATACTTTCAAGTAGTTGATGATTACTCTGCTAATCCTACCCCTGAACAAATGGAACAAGTTAAGCAAGCTATGTCAGCAGCTTACAGTAAAATTGATAAAGCAGTCAAGCGTAAAGTTTTACATAACAACAATGGTTCTCGCAAAAAAGCACGTTTAGCTAAAGCTCTTAAAAAAGTTACTGAAGCTCAAACCGCATAATCAACATTAATATTAAAGAAAAGCTTCGCACAAAACCCATTGACTTAAGTCGTGGGATTGTTGTGCAGTTTTCTTTAGGTAGTGTGTTAAAATTAGATTCATTTAGATGTACTTATCTGTCTAAAAATATCTTAAATTACAGTGATTTTTATTTGAATCAACCACAGATAAAATCTTGAAATCCAACTCTCAAGATAAATACAGCCTGCGCTGATAGCTAAGTGCTATGACTTACAACAATTGGAGTTAAGAAAGGGTTATTGAATGCAATTAATTGATACCCATGTTCACATTAACTTTGAAATTTTTCAAGGAGAATTAAATTCCCTCTCATCTCGTTGGCGAGAAGCAGGAATAACTCATTTAATACACTCTTGTGTAGAACCAAAAGAATTTACTGCTATTCAAGCAATAGCAAACCAATTTCCAGAAATTTCCTTTGCAGTTGGACTTCATCCCCTAGATGTTCATAAGTGGACAAGTACCACTGCTTCGGAAATTTTAACCTTAGCTAGTTCAGATCCAAGGGTAGTTGCTATTGGAGAAATGGGGTTAGATTTCTATAAAGCTGAAAATAAAGAACAGCAAAAACAAGCCCTAGAAGCTCAATTGTTAATTGCTCAAAAATTAGATAAACCAGTGATTATTCACTGTCGGGATGCCTCCGCAGAATTACGGGATTTCCTAGCAAATTTCTGGCAAAAATATGGTAAAGTTCGGGGAGTTATGCACTGTTGGGGAGGAAATCCAGAAGAAACACAATGGTTTTTGGATCTAGGGTTTTATATTAGTTTCAGTGGAATAGTCACCTTTAAAAATGCTGCTGTTGTCAAACAATCAGCACAGATGGTGCCCAAAGATCGCCTTTTAATTGAAACCGATTGTCCCTTTCTAGCTCCTGTTCCCAAACGAGGTAAAAGAAATGAACCAGCTTATGTTAGTTATGTTGCTGAATATCTAGCTTCTTTACGACAAACGTCCCTAGAAACTTTAGCTGAGGAAACTACTAAAAATGCCTGTCAACTTTTTCACATTGACCTACAGAGGTAATCAAGTAATAGGGTGAAAATTTTTAAAGAATAACCATAAAGCCTATTTCTTTTCGATCGATAACTAATAATTGATAACTCAAATGAATAACTTAAATCAAAATTTATTACCAGATTTAATTGAAATTCAACGTGCTAGTTTTCGTTGGTTTCTAGAACAAGGATTAATAGAAGAACTTAATAGCTTTTCTCCTATTACTGATTATACAGGCAAACTGGAACTACATTTTCTCGCCCAAGATTATCAACTCAAAGAACCGAAATATGATGTTGAAGAGGCAAAACAAAGAGATGCTAGTTATTCGGTGCAAATGTATGTACCTACTAGATTAATTAATAAAGAATCAGGACAAATTAACGAACAAAAAGTATTTATTGGCGATCTTCCTTTGATGACAGAAAGGGGGACATTTATTATTAATGGTGCAGAAAGGGTAATCGTTAATCAAATCGTTCGTTCCCCCGGAGTCTATTACAAAGCAGAAACCGATAAAAATGCTCGTCGTACCTACTCAGCATCCCTAATCCCTAACCGAGGTGCTTGGTTAAAATTTGAAACTGATAAAAACGATTTAGTTTGGGTAAGAATAGATAAAACTAGAAAATTATCCGCCCAAGTTCTATTAAAAGCCATTGGCTTAACCGATGCTGAAATTATGGATGGTTTGCGTCACCCAGATTATTATCAAAAAACCTTAGATAAAGAAGGCAACCCTTCCGAAGAAGAAGCACTCTTAGAACTATATCGTAAACTACGCCCCGGCGAACCTCCCACCGTAACTGGCGGACACCAGTTATTAAATGCTCGTTTCTTTGATAATAAACGCTATGACTTAGGTAAAGTTGGACGTTATAAACTCAACAAAAAATTGCGTTTGAATGTCCCAGAAACAACTAGAGTTCTAACTCCTACCGACATTCTTACTGCCATAGACTACCTGATTAACCTAGAATTTGATGTAGGTAGCACCGATGATATTGACCACTTAGGAAACCGTCGAGTTAGGTCTGTCGGGGAATTATTACAAAACCAAGTCAGAGTAGGTATTTCTCGTTTAGAGAGAATTATTCGAGAAAGAATGACAGTTAGCGAGTCAGACTCTCTAACTCCCATGGCTTTAGTGAATCCTAAACCTTTAGTGGCTGCCATTAAAGAATTTTTTGGCTCATCTCAGTTATCCCAGTTTATGGATCAAACTAATCCTTTAGCAGAATTAACCCATAAACGCCGAATTTCAGCCTTAGGCCCCGGTGGTTTAACCAGAGAGAGAGCAGGTTTTGCCGTACGAGACATTCATCCTAGTCACTACGGTCGAATTTGTCCTGTGGAAACACCAGAAGGCCCCAATGCTGGACTAATTGGCTCACTGGCAACCTATGCAAGGGTCAATAAATTTGGCTTTATCGAAACACCTTATTACAAAGTAGAAAACGGTAAAGTCCTTAAAGACTTACCCCCTGAATATCTCACCGCAGATCAAGAAGATGATTTACGGGTTGCTCCGGGGGATTTAACCCTGAATGAAGAAGGTTATATTCAGGGTGAAACTGTGCCCGTGCGCTATCGTCAAGAATTTTCTACCACAACTCCCGAACAAGTTGACTATGTGGCCGTATCTCCCATGCAAATTGTGTCGGTAGCAACCTCATTGATTCCTTTTTTAGAACATGATGATGCTAACCGTGCTTTGATGGGTTCTAATATGCAGCGTCAAGCCGTACCTTTGTTGCGTCCAGAACGTCCTTTAGTGGGAACTGGGTTAGAAGCTCAAGCTGCAAGGGATTCAGGTATGGTGGTGGTATCTGGTACTCACGGTATTGTTACTTATGTGGATGCAAAAACCATTAAGGTAAGACCTGACGATAAATCGGAACCAGAAATTACCTATCACCTGCAAAAATATCAACGCTCCAACCAAGATACCTGTTTAAATCAGCGTCCTTTAGTTGACGTGGGAGAAGAAATCTTACCGGGGCAAGTCTTAGCCGATGGTAGTAGTACCGAAGGAGGAGAATTAGCTCTAGGACAAAATGTTTTAGTGGCTTATATGCCTTGGGAAGGTTATAACTACGAAGATGCGATTTTAATTTCTGAGCGTTTAGTTTATGACGACGTTTATACCAGTATTCACGTAGAAAAATTTGAAATTGAAGCTCGTCAAACTAAATTAGGGCCAGAAGAAATTACCAGAGAAATTCCTAACGTGGGTGAGGATGCCCTCAGAAACTTAGACGAACAAGGAATTATTCGCATTGGCGCTTGGGTTGAATCAGGAGATATTTTAGTTGGTAAAGTAACTCCCAAAGGAGAATCAGATCAACCTCCCGAAGAGAAATTACTGCGAGCCATTTTTGGCGAAAAAGCCAGAGATGTCCGGGATAATTCCTTAAAAGTACCCAATGGGGAGAAAGGGCGAGTTGTAGATGTAAGGGTATTTACCCGTGAAAAGGGTGATGAACTTCCTCCCGGTGCCAATATGGTAGTTAGAGTTTATGTAGCTCAAAAACGTAAAATCCAAGTTGGGGATAAAATGGCTGGCCGTCACGGCAACAAAGGGATTATCTCCCGTATTTTACCCATAGAAGATATGCCCCATTTACCCGATGGTACTCCCCTTGATATTGTACTTAATCCCTTGGGTGTACCTTCCCGTATGAACGTAGGTCAGATTTTTGAGTGTTTGTTAGGATGGGCGGGAGAAAATTTAGGAGTGCGTTTTAAAGTAACACCTTTTGATGAAATGTATGGCCAAGAGGCTTCCCGTTTATCAGTACATGGTAAAATCGAAGAAGCTGCTGCAAAACCAGGCAAAGATTGGGTTTTTGATCAAAAACATCCGGGTAAAATTCAGGTGTTTGATGGCCGTACCGGAGAAGCATTCGATCGCCCGATTACAGTAGGTCAAGCCTATATGTTGAAATTGGTACACTTAGTTGATGATAAGATTCACGCCCGTTCAACAGGCCCTTATTCATTAGTAACTCAACAACCTTTAGGTGGAAAAGCACAACAAGGCGGTCAGCGTTTTGGAGAAATGGAGGTTTGGGCTTTAGAAGCCTATGGTGCTGCTTATATTTTGCAAGAATTATTAACAGTTAAATCTGATGATATGCAGGGTAGAAATGAAGCCTTAAATGCGATCGTTAAAGGTAAGCCTATTCCTCGCCCCGGTACTCCTGAATCTTTCAAAGTTTTGATGCGAGAATTACAATCTTTAGGATTGGATATTGCAGTCCATAAAGTTGAAAATACCGAAGATGGTTCTACCAGGGAAGTGGAAATAGATTTAATGGCTGATACCAAAAATCGGATTCCCTCTAAACCTACCTATGAATCCCTTGTCACCGAGGAAGAAGAATTTGAGGTAGAAGAAGCAGAATAATAATTAATAGTTAATGGTGATTAGTTCTTAGCCATTAACTATTGGTTTCATCAAATCAATAATCATAGCCAATAATCAATAATCAGCAATGAGAAACAAGGTTGAAAATCAGTTCGATTATGTCAAAATCTCCATCGCCTCTCCAGAAAGAATACGTCAATGGGGAGAAAGAACTTTACCCAACGGGCAATTAGTAGGAGAAGTTACCAAACCTGAAACCATCAATTACCGTACCCTAAAGCCAGAAATGGATGGGCTTTTTTGTGAAAGGATTTTTGGCCCGGCTAAAGATTGGGAATGTCATTGCGGTAAATATAAAAGAGTACGCCACAGAGGAATTGTTTGTGAGCGTTGCGGGGTAGAAGTAACAGAATCTAGGGTGCGTCGTCACCGCATGGGTTTTATAAAATTGGCAGCCCCTGTTACCCATGTTTGGTATTTAAAAGGTATTCCTAGTTATATGAGTATCCTGTTAGATATGCCCCTACGGGATGTGGAACAAATTGTTTATTTTAATGCTTATGTGGTTTTAGATCCGGGTAATCATAAAGCTTTAAGCTATAAACAACTGTTGACTGAGGATCAATGGCTAGAAATTGAAGATGAGATTTATGATGAAGATTCTGAGTTAGAAGGAATCGAAGTTGAAATTGGTGCAGAAGCAGTTCAAAGGCTCTTAGAAAATCTCAATTTAGAAGAAGAAGCAGAAAAACTGCGAGAAGATATTCAAGATGCTAAAGGACAAAAACGGGCTAAATTCATTAAAAGATTACGGGTAATTGATAATTTCATTGCTACAGGTTCTCGTCCAGAATGGATGGTTATTAATACTATTCCAGTCATTCCGCCTGATTTGCGTCCGATGGTGCAATTAGATGGGGGTAGATTCGCCACATCTGACCTTAATGATTTATATCGTCGAGTAATTAACCGTAATAATCGTTTAGCACGACTACAAGAGATTCTGGCACCAGAAATTATTGTCCGTAACGAAAAACGGATGTTACAGGAATCAGTAGATGCCTTAATTGACAATGGCCGTCGTGGGCGCACAGTGGTAGGAGCTAACAACCGTCCTCTGAAATCCTTGTCAGATATTATTGAAGGTAAACAAGGACGTTTTCGTCAAAACTTACTAGGTAAGCGGGTTGATTATTCAGGAAGAAGTGTAATCGTAGTTGGGCCAAATCTGAAAATCTATCAGTGTGGTTTACCTAGAGAAATGGCGATCGAATTATTTCAGCCTTTTGTGATTCATCGTTTGATTAAAAATAATCATGTTAATAACATTAAAGCTGCGAAAAAAATGATTCAAAGGGGTGATGCTCCTGTTTGGGAAGTTCTTAAGGAGGTGATTACTGGTCATCCAGTTATGCTTAATAGAGCGCCAACCCTCCACCGTCTGGGTATTCAGGCTTTTGAACCCATTTTAGTCGATGGTAGAGCGATTCAATTACATCCTTTGGTCTGTCCTGCTTTTAACGCTGACTTTGACGGTGACCAAATGGCGGTTCACGTACCTTTATCATTAGAAGCACAAGCAGAAGCACGATTATTAATGTTGGCTTGTCATAATATTCTTTCTCCTGCTACGGGTAAACCGATTGTTGCACCTTCCCAAGATATGGTACTTGGTGCTTATTACCTGACTGCCAATAATCCAGCAGCAACTAAAGGAAAAGATCGTTATTTTGGTTCTATGGATGATGCCATCAAAGCATTTGAGCAAGGCTTAGTGGAACTTCATGCTCCCGTTTGGTTACGTTATCTTGGCGAAGTCGAAACGGCTAAACCGGATAAAGAAGTACAAAAAGAAGAAACACTGGCGGATGGTACGGTGTTAAAACAATACAGAGAAAGAAAAGTCAGAGAAACAGACTCTGGAGAAATCATTAGTCAATATGTAAAAACAACTTTGGGAAGAATCATTTACAACAAAGCTATCCAAGATGCACTTAATACTTGATGCTCAATAGTGAATAGTTAATAGTTATTGGCTTTCAAATAACTATTAACTATTGATTAATAACTAATAACCAAGAAACAATTAGCAAACATTAAAAACATGAAATTTTATAATCGTATTGTTGATAAAGGTAATCTCAAAAAATTAATTGCTTGGGCTTATGTGAATTATGGTTCTGCCCGTTGCGCTCAAATGGCTGATGACCTAAAAGATTTGGGATTTCGTTATGCTACAAAAGCGGGAGTTTCTATTAGTGTAGATGACTTGGTAGTACCTCCAGCGAAAAAAGAAATGTTAGAACAAGCTGAGGTACAAATTAAAATTACTCAGGAACGTTATGCTAAAGGAGAAATTACTGAAGTTGAGCGTTTCCAAAAAGTAATTGACACTTGGAATAGCACATCTGAAGAACTTAAAGATGAAGTAGTACGTAATTTTGAAGCAACAGATCGCCTTAACTCAGTTTATATGATGGCTTTCTCTGGAGCAAGGGGTAATCTTTCCCAAGTTCGTCAGTTAGTGGGAATGAGAGGGTTAATGGCCGATCCTCAAGGACAAATTATTGACTTACCGATTAAAACTAATTTCCGAGAAGGTTTGACCGTAACCGAATATATTATTTCTTCCTATGGAGCAAGAAAAGGTCTAGTTGATACAGCCTTAAGAACCGCAGACTCAGGTTATTTAACCCGTCGTTTAGTGGATGTATCCCAAGATGTGATCGTTCGAGAAATAGACTGTGGCACACAACGAGGTATTAGTTTAACTGCCATGATGGATGGGGATAAAACATTAATTCCCCTAGAAGATAAACTTTTTGGTCGAGTCTTAGCTGAAGATGTGGTTCATCCTGACACAGGAGAAGTAATTGGTAAACGCAATCAAGATATTGATTTAGATTTAGCCGCACAAATTAGTCAAATCCGAAAAGAAGTTTATCTACGCTCTCCCTTAACCTGCGAATCTGCTCGCTCCGTTTGTCAACACTGTTATGGTTGGAGTTTAGCTCATGGTGAAATGGTCAACTTAGGAGAGGCGATCGGGATTATTGCAGCCCAATCCATTGGTGAACCTGGTACTCAGTTAACCATGCGTACCTTCCACACAGGGGGTGTATTTACAGGGGAAGTGGCCGAGCAAATTAAAGCAGACGTAGCTGGAACAATTAAATTTGCTAAAGGCTTAAGCACCAGATTAGTACGTACTCGTCATGGTGATGATAGGCAACAGGTAGAAGTCTCTGGAGATTTAGTTCTTAAGGGTAAAGGCAAAGAAAAAAGATACCAGTTAACGGCTGGATCGCTTCTTTGGGTTAAGGATGGCGACAAAGTAGAAGAAGGACAAATGCTTTGCGAAAGAGCCTTAGCCAAAGTTCAACGCTCCACCGAAAAAGCGACAAAAGACGTTTCTACCGATTTAGCTGGAGAAGTCTTATTTGCTGATTTAGTAGCGGAAGAAAAAATTGACCGTCAAGGGAATATGACCCGTAGTGCCCAAAGAAGTGGTTTATTATGGGTATTATCAGGGGAAGTTTATAATCTGCTACCCGGTGCTGAACCAGTAGTGAAAAATGGTGGTCAAGTTAAAGTAGGTGATGTTTTAGCTGAAACTAAATTAATTTCTGGTCAAGGTGGCGTAGTTCGTTTAATTGAAGGTAGTCGAGAAGTTGAAATTATTACGGCTTCTGTTACTTTAGATCAAGCTCATGTACGTCGTTCCATTACTGGAGGTCGAGAACAATACATTATTGAGGCGGCTTCAGGTAACTCATTTTTACTGAAAGCCACCCCCGGTACAAAAGTTCAAAATACCGATGTAGTAGCAGAATTAATTGACGAGCGTTATAGAACGAATAGTGGCGGTATTATTAAATATGCGGGCTTAGAAGTAGTTAAAGGTCGCCGTAAAGTTCAAAAAGAAACTTATTATGAGGTTGTTAAAGGCGGTACGCTCCTTTGGATACCGGAAGAAAGCCACGAGGTTAATAAAGATATATCCCTGTTACTGGTCGAAAATGGTGACTATGTCGAAGCTGGTACAGAGGTTGTGAAAGATATTTACTGTCAAACCAGTGGCTATGTCGAAGTTATTCAGAAAAATGATATTTTGCGGGAAATAATTATTAAGTCAGGGGAATTACATCTAATTGACGATCCTAATATTCTGGCAGAATTGTCCTTAGAAGAAGGAGAAGGGCAATTATTACAACCTAATACCCCCGGCCCTTGGGGCGTAACAGAAGAACTTAAATATGCAGAAATCATTGAGAGCACAAGCGGTTTAGGTATGTTGTTACGGCCAGTAGAAGAGTTTGCTGTGGCCGATGAAGCACCTGTACCTTCTCAAGGATCGATTAATGAATCTGGTGGTGCGAGTATTCAATTGCGTGCCGTACAAAGATTGTTCTTTAAAGATGGGGAAAGAGTTAGTTCTGTTGATGGAGTTTCTCTTTTAACCACTCAATTAGTTTTAGAGATTGAACCCGGAGAATCTGCTAGTAAGGATTCTTTGGCTAATATCAGTGCTGATATTGAACTCAAATTGGATGATGAGTCAGATGAGGAATCAGAAGAACAATTAGGTCAACTACAATTAGTAATTCTCGAATCTTTAGTTTTACGTCGTGACTCAGATATTGACCCTCTAGGTGGTAATATTCACACTCGCTTACTCGTAGAAGATGGTCAAGAAATACCTCCGGGGGCTGTCATTGCCAGAACCGAGATTCAATGTCGAGAAAATGGGCAAGTACGGGGTATTAAAGAAGCAGGTGAAGCAATCCGCCGTATTTTAATTATGAGGGAATCAGATGTAGTCCAAGTTGAATTAGATTCTAAGCATGAACCAATGGTTAAAGAAGGGGATTTGGTAGTAGCTGGCCAAGAAATAAGCCCTGGTGTCCGTGCAGAAGAATCAGGCTATGTTGTAAGTGTTGAGGCTCATAAAATTGTATTGCGATTAGCTCGTCCTTATCGAGTATCTACTGGTGCAGTATTACATATTGATGATGGAGATTTAGTACAAAGAGGAGATAATCTTGTATTACTGATTTATGAAAGAGCAAAAACTGGTGATATTATTCAAGGTTTACCAAGAATTGAAGAACTTTTAGAAGCTCGTAAACCTAAAGATGCCTGTATCTTGAGTAGAGCGCCGGGGGTTTGTCAAGTAGAATACAGTGATGATGAAACAGTTACTCTAAAAATAATTGGCGATGATGGAGAAATTACTGATTATCCTATCGGTATGGGACAAAATCTTTTAGTTGCGGATAACGCAAAGGTTGGAGTTGGTGAACCTTTAACTGATGGGCCTCCTAATCCCCACGAAATTTTAGATACCTTCTTCAATTATTATGTAGAAGAAAAAGGAATGTTTGAAGCGGCTCTTATTGGTATGAAAGAAGCTCAAAAATTCCTCGTCGATCAAGTTCAACAGGTTTATCAAAGTCAAGGAATTGATATTTCTGATAAACATATTGAGGTTATTGTTCGTCAGATGACTGCTAAGGTAAGGATTGATGATGGTGGTGATACTACTATGTTACCCGGAGAATTAGTGGAATTACGTCAAGTCGATCAGATTAATGAGGCGATGAGTTTTACCGGTGGTGCGCCTGCTCGTTATACACCTTTACTTTTAGGTATTACTAAAGCTTCTTTGAATACAGATAGCTTTATTTCTGCTGCTAGTTTTCAAGAGACTACCAGAGTTTTAACTGAAGCTGCCATCGAAGGTAAGTCTGATTGGTTAAGAGGCTTAAAGGAAAACGTAATTATTGGTCGTTTAATTCCTGCGGGAACTGGATTTAATGCTCATCAAGAAGCTGTTTTAAACGGTAATGATGGGGGTGAATCAGGAAAATCTAGCTATAGTCAAACCAATGGTTCTACAAGTCTCGACAAGGATATATTACACCCTATCAATGGTGAAGACGATCCTAACTATGAAAATGTAGTTTTAGACGATCAAACAGCCCGTGCTTTCACTAAGTCGGAATATATACCTGACAATACAGATGAGGCTAGTGATTCCTTTGCTTGGCCTGATGAAGATGATGATTTTGAAGATGATGATTTTGAAGATGATGATGATTATTAAGCTGTTAACTTTTTCAAGCTAAAACCTAGTAGGCGTTGCTGAATCAAAGTATGAATCCTTTACTTGGCGCAAAAAATGGGCAAAATGCTGGGAAGATATTAAATACTGCTCGGATCGTTGTCGCCGACGCAAAAACCAGTTAGAACAAGAATAGAAAAAAAATGAGTGCAATACAACCTAAATTAATTATTCATGGTGGTGCAGGTAGCTCTCTGAAAGGAAAAGGAGGCTTAACTGCGGTGCGTCAATCTCTCCATCGTATCGTTCAAGAAGTCTATGATTTACTCGTAAATGGTGCAACTGCCACAGAAGCAGTAATCAAAGGTTGTCAGTTATTAGAAGATGAACCTCGTTTTAATGCTGGTACTGGTTCGGTGTTACAATCTGATGGTCAAATCCGCATGAGTGCTAGTTTAATGGATGGGACAAAACAGCGTTTTAGTGGAGTGATTAATGTTTCTCGCGTTAAAAATCCCATTGATTTAGCTGAATTTTTACAACAACAAAGCGATCGCATTTTATCAGACTATGGTGCAGCCGAATTATTGCGAGAATTAAAATTACCTATTTACGATCCTCTCACAGATTTACGTTTACATGAGTGGATACAAGAGCGCAAGGATAATTTTAGTCGAGAAATGGCGGGAGTAATCGCTGAAGAAGAATTAGTTACCACAGAAGCCCGACGAGGTACAATCGGCGTAGTTGTATTAGATAGTCAAGGCAACTTAGCTGCGGGTACTTCCACTGGCGGTAAAGGTTTAGAGAAAATTGGTAGGGTTTCTGACTCAGCTATGCCTGCGGGAAATTATGCCACGAAAAAAGCTGCGGTAAGTTGCACTGGTATTGGCGAAGACATCATTGATGAATGTTTAGCAGCTAAAATTGTAATTCGGGTAAGCGATGGTTTATCTTTAGCCGAGGCTATGAATAAGTCTATGGAAGAATCTTACCAAAATAAGCGGGACTTAGGTGCGATCGCCCTTGATGACACTGGTAAAATTTCTTGGGGCAAAACCAGTGAAGTATTACTAGCAGCCTATCATAATGGTACAGAAATAGGTGACACTTTGGAATGGACTACAGCAGAATTAAGCAGTAGTTGTTAATTAACTATTCTATTGGTAGAACAGGCATCTTGCCTGTTCACCTGTTCACAGGATAATCTCTAAGAAGCAACCGATGAAGTAGAGCGACGACGACGACGGCTAATAGACTTTACTGATAAGGATGACTCCTCTACATTTTGTAATAAGAAAACAACTAAAGGATAACTTTGTAATTCCCTACGTGCTAATCTTTGTAAACTTCCTTCAATTTCAATCCTTAAATTAGTCCAGTTAACTTCTGTTTCGCCTTCTTGATTCGTCTCAGTAAAATCTTGCCAACGCTGATCTACTATTCTTTCCACTTCTTTGATCATTATTTTCTCAAACACAGAGCGTTCTACTTTAGTCACTACACCTCTGAGATTAATTTCTGGTTCAGTAATTAAATTACCTTCAGAATTAATAGCGGCGGCAATGGTAATTACTCCATCTTCAGCTAACTGTTGTCTTTCCTTCATTACTTGTTCGTGAACAACTCCAGCACGATCGACTAATTCAATACCTGAAGGAACTTTATCAATAACTTGAATACTATTTTCAGTTAACTCAATGACATCACCATTATCAATAATGACCATATTTTCCGCAGGAATACCCATACTTTGGGCAGTTTTTGAGTGTTGTACCAACATTCTATGTTCGCCATGTACGGGAACAAAGAATTTAGGTTTAGTCAAAGCTAACATTAATTTGTGGTCTTCCTGTGCGCCGTGTCCAGAAACGTGGATACCTTGATGACGACCATAAATTACATTTGCTCCTTGCATCATCAGGCGATCGATGGTATTAACAACGGCAATGGTATTACCCGGAATCGGATTAGCAGAGAAGACAATCGTATCTCCCTGTTTAACTCTTATATCTCGGTGTTCCTTTTTAGAAATGCGAGTCATGGCAGCTAAAGGCTCACCCTGAGAACCAGTGGTCAAAATTATTAACTTATCATCGGGAATCCGACGCAAATTTCTCATGGGTTCAAATAAATCATCAGGACATTTCATATAACCCAAGTTACGGCAATGAGCAATAACATTAAGCATTGAACGTCCTACAACTATAACTTTACGACCATGTTTCAATGCCAACTGTAAAACAATATTGACACGATGCACTGAAGAAGCAAAGGTAGTCACCATAATTCTACCCGGAGCTTGAGCAAAAACCCGATCTAGATTAGGATAAACCGATTGTTCTGAGGGAGTATGACCCGGAACTTCAGCATTAGTAGAATCACTCAGCAAACATAAAACCCCTTCTTCTCCATATTCTGCCAATTTCTGTAAATCATAATATTCACCATCAACAGGAGTATGATCTACTTTAAAATCTCCACTATGAATAATTACTCCTAAAGGAGTTTTAATAGCAACGGTAAAACTATCAGCAATTGAATGGGTATTACGAATAAATTGAATTTCAAAATGTTTACCAATACTAACAATATCCCTTGGTAAAACACTTTTTAAAGTAGTATTTTGTAATAAATTTGCTTCTTCTAGTTTATCTTGCAATAAAGCCATGGCTAAACGCGGGCCATAAATAACAGGAATATCTAATTGTTTTAAATGATAAGCAATACCGCCAATATGGTCTTCATGACCATGAGTAACAATCATACCCTTAATTTTATGTCTATTTTCTTTTAAATAAGCAATATTGGGCAGAACTATGTTAATTCCGTGCATATCATCTGTCGGAAAACCTAATCCCGCATCTAGCAACATAATTTCGTCTTCATATTCAAAAACACAGGTATTTTTGCCAATTTCATGTAATCCCCCTAGAGGAATTATTTTAATAGCAGGTTCATTACTATTAGTTGTTTTATTGACCTTATTGTCTTTAATCACAATTTTTTTGTTGATTGAATGTACTATTTTTTCCATTTTATTCCTCACTGTTTACGTTTTTTGTTTTATTGAAAATTAGAAAAGCTATTAATTTTTATGATTTTTTGACGAGTCGAAAGTTAATATTTTACCTTTATTTTTTTTAACTCAAAAAAATATCTAATAATTACTATTATAGCGGTTATTTTGCAAGGCAATGTTGATATGTTTACGGTTTCAACTCTAGGTTATTTTACAGAAAACCGTCTTTTTTTCTTAAATATCTTAGATATAAGCTAGATAATTTTTAATTCCATCTAGCTATTTTTTTTGATATTTTTAAATTAAATAAGTTGTAGGCTTTTGAGAACTTCTTTTAAATGCCCCTCTAAATCTGATGGTAACTCATCAAGAGGTAAACGCAACGATCCCATATCCCAACCTTTCATCTTTAAAGCTGCTTTTACAGGAACAGGATTAGTAGTGCAAAATAAGGCTTTAAATAAGGGAAAAAGTTTGATTTGCATTGTCACTGCCAACTTATTATTTCCTGATTTGAAAGCTTGAATCATTTCTTGAATTTCTTTACCAACTAAATGACTAGCCACGCTTACTACACCAGTAGCTCCCACAGTTAATAAAGGTAAAGTCAGAAAATCATCGCCAGAATATATTACAAAAGAATCAGGAGTCAAACAACGAATTTGACAGGCTTGCTCTATATTGCCACTAGCTTCCTTGATCGCAATAATATTATCAATTTCTGCTAGTTTAGCCACAGTTTCTGGTAACAGATTACAACCAGTACGCCCTGGTATATTGTACAACATTATTGGCAGATCGGGGGAAGACTTGGCGATCGCCTCAAAATGTTTGTATAATCCTGACTGAGGTGGCTTATTGTAATAAGGCACTACTTGCAATGAACCATCTAATCCTAATTTAGCAGCTTTTTTATTGGCTTCAATGGCTTCTTTGGTTGAATTTGAGCCTGTACCAGCTATCACTTTTCCCTTACCAGTAACAGCTTTTTTTACTACTTGAAATAGTTGATATTCTTCTTCCCATGTTAAAGTCGGAGACTCGCCAGTAGTACCGCATACTAAAATAGCATCACTACCATTTTCTACTAAATAAGTAGCTAATGCTTCTGCTACAGCATAATTAACTTGTCCATCTCCAGTAAATGGTGTCACCATTGCAGTAACTACACTGCCAAACAAACATTCTGTCATTTCAATTATCAGTTATCGGTTATTAGTTATTAGCTTTTAGCTATTCATTATTTATTAAGCATTAACAGAAACAACAGTTTTTGATGATTTCAGTAAATTTTCTGTTACTAATAATTCAGCAATTTGTACTGCATTTAAAGCTGCACCTTTTCTAATTTGATCCCCACAAAGCCACAATTCCAAACCACAATTATTAGAAATATCCTGTCTAATTCTACCTACTAATACTTCATCTTTTCCAGTTGCATCAATGGGCATAGGAAAATAATTTTTCTGCCAATCTTCTACTAATTTAACTCCCGGAGCATTAGCAATAATTTCTCTAGCTTTCTGCACTTCAAAAGGCTCGGCAAACTCTAAATTAACCGCCTCAGAATGAGCACGTAAAACTGGCACTCTGACACAGGTAGGACTTATTAATAAATCAGGCACTCCAAAAATCTTACGAGTTTCATTAACCATTTTCATTTCTTCTTCGCAATATCCCTGCTCGTTTAAAGCGGAATTATGGGGAAAAAGATTAAAAGCTAACGGATAGGGGAATATTTCAGCTTGAGGCTCTTGACCATTCAAAATAGCTCTTGATTGTACCTTGACTTCTTCCATTGCCCTAGCACCAGCACCACTAGCAGACTGATAAGTTGAGACAACTACCCGTCTAATCGGTTGAACTTGATGCAATGGCCAGATAGCTACTCCCATTAAAATAGTGGTACAGTTGGGATTAGCAATAATCCCTTGATGGGATTGAGCAGCTTCGGGATTAATTTCGGGAACAATTAAAGGCACTTGGGGATTCATCCTAAAAGCACTAGAATTATCTATAACTACTGCTCCAGCAGCTACAGCTTTATGCGCCCAATACTTAGAAGTAGAACCACCTGCCGAAGCCAAGACAATATCTACGCCATTAAAAGAATCTTCGTTGACAGCTTCAACAACTAAACTTTTCCCTTGAAAAGATATTTTAGCCC
Organism: uncultured bacterium; assembly: GCA_964413275.1. Taxonomy (GTDB): domain Bacteria; phylum Cyanobacteriota; class Cyanobacteriia; order Cyanobacteriales; family JAABRE01; genus JAABRE01. Next base: position 30,607 of record CAYPSO010000045.1, read on the forward strand.
CGGCAGAGCGAGGAGAAGCTAATAGTTTAAGTTCGCCAAGGGGGAAATTACGACTTTTTAGCAATTCAATTAATTCTTGACCAACTGCTCCGGTAGCTCCCAAAATAGCGACATTAACAGATTTTGACAAAATAGACATCCTCCTTAATTAAATGGATAAATAAGTAAATAAATATAAATTTTATAAGTTTATCAGCTAACAAAATTTGTTTTTAAATTAAATTTAATACCAGACTATTTTAACAGATACTCTAGCATAATTCACAATAATATCTTCATTAAGATCGGTTCGATGTAAAAAAGCTACTGGATTCTAAAAGTATTGAGAGAGTAGTCAGTAGTCAGTATTCAGTATTCAGTATTCAGTATTCACAATAATGGATTTAAACCTTATTTCTTGATAGAAGTATATGTAATTTAAATGCATGTTAGTTTAGCATTGCTATATTTTATTCTGTCAGTAAAAAATCTCTAATTAAATTCAAATATCGATTTGGATCTTCTAGCATAGGAAAATGAGCAGTATTTGCCATTTCTACATATTCAATTTTATCATTTAATTCTGCTGCTTGACGACCCATATTTGCCGGAATAATAATATCTTTTTCCCCTGAAACTAATAAAGTTGGTACACTAACCTGAGCAAATTCTTGGGGCATTACTTCCACCGCTTTTTTACTTACCGAAGTTAAAATAGTTCCTTTTGCTGCCTCATAGTCAGCTAATAAAAAATCCTCCAAAAAAAACCAACTCAAATCCCTAGCAATAGGACGATGTAAAAATCTCGCCATAAATAACTTATCTGCGAAGGGAAATTGTAAAAACCACTTGTAACGAAACTTAACTACATAGCCCCCAAATTTATGAAAAGCCGCAAAAGCTTTTTCATCATATTCAAAAATACCGCTACAAGTCAAAATTGCCTTATATACCTTATCTGGATAACGATTAAGAAACAAAGTAGCTACAGAAGCTCCCATGGAATGGGAATTAATATATACTTTTTCTAGACCCAAATTCTCTAAAAATATAGCCAAATCTTCAGCATATTCTTCTAGTTCGTAGGATAAATGAGAAGATGAAGAGGCAGATAATAAGGAACGACCAAAACCCCTTAAATCATACAATAAACAATCAAAATGTTCTGATAAAGCCTCCGCAGTGCTATGCCAATAACGTCCAGAGCCACCCCAACCATGAATAAAGACAATTACTGGTTTTTTTCTATTCCCCTCACCAGAAAGTAGCTCACTTGTTGGCTGAACTATCCACTCATAATAATGTTCTACGCCTCGAACATTGATATAGTTGGTCATCTTTTCTTTTAGGCTGACTCTGGTTTTCTGAGTGAGGACGGGTGCATCAATAACTCTGCCGTTGAACGCTTTTCCACCATTTCTTTAGTAATTAGACAACGACGTAAATCCTTACGGGAAGGTAATTCATACATCACATCTAACATTAACTCTTCCACAATTCCTCTTAAGGCTCTAGCACCGGTTTTACGTCGATACGCTTCTTGGGCAATGGCTGTTATCGCATCAGTTTTAAACTCTAACTGTACATTATCCATGTGTAATAGCTTTTGATACTGTTTTACTAAAGCATTACGAGGTTCAGTTAAAATTGCCACTAAAGCATCTTCATCTAAAGGTTCTAAGGAAGCCATTACCGGAATACGTCCGACAAATTCAGGAATCATGCCAAACTTAACTAAATCATCTGGTTCCATTTTTTGCAACAAATCAGCTACCCGTTTTTCCTTAGAACTTGTTTCTCCGGGGCGTACAAAACCCATAGATTTTTTACCGAGACGCTGCTCAATAATTCGATCTAAACCAACAAAAGCTCCTCCACAGATAAAGAGAATATTACTGGTATCAATTTGAATACAGTCTTGATAAGGGTGTTTTCTGCCTCCTTGGGGGGGGACATTAGCTATTGTTCCCTCAAGCATTTTCAATAGAGCTTGCTGTACTCCTTCTCCAGAAACATCCCTCGTAATAGACGGGTTTTCACTTTTACGGGCTATTTTATCAATTTCATCAATATAAATAATGCCCCGTTGAGCTTCTTCCACGTCCATATCTGCTACCTGCAATAGACGTAGTAAAATATTTTCCACATCTTCTCCTACATATCCTGCCTCTGTAAGAGTAGTTGCATCAGCTACAGCAAATGGTACATCAAGAATTCGGGCTAAAGTTTGGGCAAGGAGAGTTTTACCGCAACCAGTTGGCCCCATTAAAAGAATATTTGATTTTTGTAATTCTATTTGATCGTCTAAAACATCTCGATTGGCATTATTTTTATTTTCGACAAAACTAAGTCGTTTATAGTGATTATAGACTGCCACAGAAAGAACTTTTTTCGCTTCTTCTTGGCCAATAACATGATCGTCAAGATAATTTTTAATTTCCCTTGGTTTAGGGATTTGGCTGAGGGTAAGACGCTCTCGATTACTGTTGCGTTTAGGTGCTGATTGTTCGCGAGAGGCAGGGGGAGACATAGGCCCTGCTGTGTCCATTAATTCCTCATCCAAAATCTCGTTACATAGCTCTACACATTCATCACAGATATAAACCCCAGGCCCAGCAATTAATTTTCTGACCTGTTCTTGGGATTTACCGCAAAAAGAGCATTTTAGATGGGAGTCGTATTTAGACATAGATAGCCTCTGGATATCTGTTTATAATGATGTTACTGTAATTTTAGGTTGAGAAGAGCCAGAGCGAGAAATCACTTGGTCGATTAAGCCGTATTCTTTGGCATCCTCAGCAGACATATAAAAATCACGTTCGGTATCTTCGGCAATTTTGTCAAAAGGTTGACCAGTATGAGCAGCCAAAAATTCATTTAATTTTTGTTTAATATACAAAATTTCTTTGGCTTGGATCTCAATATCCACTGCTTGTCCTTGAGCTCCACCCAGAGGTTGATGAATCATAATTCTTGAACTGGGTAAAGCCATGCGTTTGCCTTTTGTGCCACCAGACAATAAAAAAGCTCCCATACTCGCAGCTATACCATAACAGATAGTTACGACATCAGGACGAATTTGTTGCATGGTATCGTAAATGGCCATACCAGCATAAACTGAGCCACCGGGAGAATTAACATAAATTTGAATATCTTTTTCTGGATCTTCTGCTTCAAGAAATAATAGTTGAGCCACTACAGAATCAGCTACAGTATCATCAATGGCAGTTCCTAGAAAAACAATTCTTTCTCGTAATAATCGGGAATAAATATCAAAGGCTCTCTCTCCCATGCCCGATTGTTCTACTACCATTGGGACAACATTATTATTAAAGTTATTCTTACCAAGGGAGTAAATTTCTGGAGCCAAATAACTATTAATCGGATAATTTTGAGCTTGTGATTTCACCATAGTAATTAATTAGTTTTTTTAAGGCTTTTTTATTTTTAAATTAAAGTATCTGACTTCCTTTAACATTATGCCTTAATTTCCCCATGATTGGCATAAAAGCTCTCGGATTTTTTTTCTGAGAGCTTTTTTTATTTAAGTTTTAAGAAGATTGTTCTGTTTGTTCTTCGGTTTCTTTTAATGAACCTTCGGGAAGCATTTCTACATTACTCTTATCCTTGAGCCAATCTAGGGTAGTCTCTTTAATTAAATCTTCTTTAACTACTTCTTCAAGGTGTTGTAAATCAATTTCTTGTCCGGCTAATTGTTCTTTAACTTCCTGAATTTTTGCTTGTAATTTTTCTGGTTCTATCTCAATTGATTCTTTTTTATTAATTTCTTCAAGAATTAAGCTAGTTTTCAGATTATCTAAGGCCTCAGGCTTGGTTTTTTCTTTCATGGCAGACATGGTATCAGCATTAAACAAACGCTTAACATCTATGCCCATTCTCTGCATTTGCATCGCACTTTGAGTTATTAAGGCATTAACCTCTTTTTCGATCATGCTTTCAGGTAGGTCAAAGTTGGCTAATTTGAGCAATTCTTTGATAATACCTTGATGGATATTATTACGGGTAGAATTTGTCGCTTGTTCTTGATATTGTTTTTCTAAAGACTCCCGTAATTCTGCTATGGTGTTATATTTACTGACTTCGGCGGCAAATTCATCATCTAATTCGGGTAATTCTTTTTCTTTAATATCTTTTAAGGTAATGGTAAAAATAGCTGGTTTTCCGGCTAAATCCTCACGGGCATAATCTTCAGGGAAGGTTGTAGAAATATCTTTAGTTTCATCAATACTCATCCCCACAACCCCTTCTAATAATCCTTCTATTAGTTTGCCGGGGGCTATTTCAATTTGAAAATCTTTGGCAGAAGCACCTTCAATTAATTCTCCTTGCTGCCCTTCACCCTCAGCAAAACGCCCTTCATAATCAAGGATTACCATGTCTCCCATTTGTGCTGCTCTGTCTTCTACTGGCACTAAGGTAGCTTGTTTATTTCTATACTCTTCTAAGATTTCATCTACTTGTTTAGGATCGTAAACTACTTCTTCTGCCTTAACTTGAAGACCAGTATATCCTTCAATGGTTACTTGGGGAGGGACATCAAAGGAAACTGAAAAAGTAAAAGGTTTTCCGGGTTCGTAGTTGTCTATTAGTTCTTCAAATTTAGAACGCAGTTGATAATTTCCTATGGCTTCGATAGACTCTTGTTTAATTGCCTCATCTACACTACTTTGAAATATTTCATCTAAAACGGCAGCTTTAATTCTGGCAATGCCTAATCTTTGTAATAAAACTTGACGGGGTACTTTACCCTTGCGAAACCCAGGAATGTCGCTAGAGCGTGCAAGGTCTTTTACTACTTTATCATAAGTATTTTTGGATGTTTCGGCGGGAATTTCTATTTCTAAAGCAAGTTGACTAGATGGTAGTTTTTCCTGGGTTATTTTCATTGATGCTTCTCTTGAGATAACAATTACTTGACTATAAATTTATTCTGTGTCTAACCCTTCATGGTTAGTTTATTTTCAGACAAACCAACCTGAGATATTTCATCTTTAGCCTGTTTGTCTTTAATTGATTAATTTTCTTTGGCTTGAACCTGATTTTCGGTCATAGTCAAAAAAAAATAATCTTTTTAGAGTATTCTAGTTTAGCAGGTTTTAGTTTTTAATCTCAGATTAATTAAACATTTTTCATAAAGTCAATCGGTTAGCTTTTAGCTGTTAGCTTCATAATTCATCCCTCATCAGAAATTTTTGGGTTTGAAACCCCGTCTTTCTAAGACGGCTTTACATTT
>CAYPSO010000046.1:0-33625 GCA_964413275.1 uncultured bacterium
CTTTTTTTGTAGGTCTTAATTCATAAGAAAAAGAGTCTCGATGGGCGATAACAATTCCTTCATCAGGTATCCTTTTAACTAGTTCACAAGGAAAACCATCTGCTTTTAAATAAAGATAGGTTTGTAATGTCCAACAGTATATACCTCTACCAAATTCTTCCCAATAAACATCAGGAATAGTAGGAAAATCATCCCGCCAATCTGCATCAGGAAGATAAAAATAAATGGGTGGTAAATTATCCATGATTTAAATTTCTAACCATTTTGATAAGTCTCGATTAATTAAATCTTGAAGTTTTAAAATATCTTCTTGATATTCTTCAATTAATTGTTTGCGTACTTTAGGAGATAATTTCGGTTTGCCTAAGTTTTTCTTTTTCAGACTATCAGCAATTCCCTTACGAAAACTATTAGGTAAGAAATGTTTAATTGTATCTTTAAGAGGATTAGGACGATTAAGCAGTGTATTTAAACTTTGATTTTTAGGAACGTTGGTAGGATTATGTTGTTTTTTTACATTAGGCTCAAAATTAATATCAACTCCCAAAAAGTTAAAAATATCTTGATTTAATTCAACCGGATTATCTTTTAAATCTTCATAAAGATAAACTTTAATTTTACTACTATCAAATATATCATAATAACGTTTTAATTGAGTATAGTAAAAGCCTCTACGTTTATGATGCCATTGAAAACTCCAATTATTAGCAATTCTTTCCTCTTCTTGGGCTAAGGTTTTCGCAAAATCTGGAGTAGTTTCACGTCCATTACTTAAAGAAAATAAAAAGTGAGAAAAAGCTCTCTCTGCTGGATCTCGAAGTATAGCAATTATTTTAGCATCAGGAATATAATGTTGAATTCTTTGGGGTGCTTTTTCACTATAAAGATAAGAAGTTGAGGCTTCTCCGATGGCAATTTCATCTTTCACATCTGCAAACAAAGCCTGATAACTATCCAAATCTGTAATAGCATTTTTCATGATAAACTTTCCATGAGGACCTAATCTCTCGATACTTTCTCCTTCTAAAGTAAAAAAATCAGGTTCTTTTTGATCTCTAGAAGCGGGCATATAAATTTGAGGATGCTGTTTTAAATAATAGTAAAGGGAAGAAGTTCCTGACTTAGCTGCACCAATTAAAATAAAATTTGGCATCACCATGATTTAATTATGTTCTCCTTAACTTAATATTTGTTTTAACCATAGTTTAGCAATATTTTCCCAAGTTTCATCTTTAACTAATTCACTAAATTGTTGACTAATTTCTTGTAGTTTTTCTGGATTTTTTAACAACTCTACTATTTTATATGCTAAAGCTTCTTGAGTTGCTTGAAAATGAGGATTTCCTGACACTTTAACACAATAGTTTTTGTCTTGTAATCCTGCATAATCTGTAGTAACAGGAACACATTTCAATAAAGCAGATTCTCTAACAGTATTACAATCTAACTCTTGAAAAGTACAACCATAATAATTAATAATGGAAGTAGATTTTTCTTCCATTAATTGTTTTCGTCCTATTTTTCCATGTTCAAAGACTCCGGGTTGATTCATTAATTTGATAATTCTATTTTTTACTTCTAATTTCGTTTTTTTATCCCAACCATAGTAAATATGTAATTCTGCTTCGGGAATTTCCTTTTTGATAATCGGCCAACCAAATTCCAACATTTTTTCTAAACCCCGAATATAATTTGAGGCATAAATAAGTTTATTTGGTTGTTTATTATTTTTTTTAAAAGTAATAAATTCTGGATCGAATCCATTAGGAATAATTGCTATTTTAGAATCAGGAATTTCAGGTAAAAGTGAACGATGATAATTATTTTTACAAAAGATTTTATCATAATTTTTGAGTTTTTCATAGGTAACTTCTTTAGGAAGCAAAACTGAACCTAAATCTAACCAAACTCTTTTAGCTTTAATGGGAAACTGAAGTCTCCAGGCAAATTGCCACATAATTAAGGTATCAAAACTATCATAAGGATTAAACTTTTGATAATTTAGATATTGTACCCCATCATAAATACCCTCTTTATTGCCACAATTATTATAAACTACGGCAGTATAGCCTAATTTAACCCATTCTCTGGTCAGATAAATAATTCTAGCATCCGCTCCTCCTAAACCAGTTTTTAAACTATCAGCAGTCCATTCATAGGGAGTTTGACTAGTATAATAAACAATAGATTTATCTGGCCAAGTTTTTGCGTTTGTTTTTTGTTTAAATTGTGTTAGTAAGTTATTAAATTTAGACAATATCTTATTCATATTAATAATAAAAATAAATATTTTAAATTAATTTTTATGCACCCTCTCTCAATATCCACTTGGATTATACACATTTTCAGCATCATCGAATGGATTGCCGAAGTTATGGAAAATCCTTATTAGAATACTTTATTTATAAAGATGTTACCAGCTTTTATTGGTTTCTCCAAAAAGACGATAAAGAATAGTATTAGAATCTGTTTGAGTAATAATAGTTTCAATAACCGTACTTACTCCTAAACTTCCCCAACTACAACCATTTTCTAAGTATTCCTGAGCCACTTTTCCCACAATATAAGCACCATAACCTGCTAATCCTCCCTGTAGCGCTGCCATACTAGCATAACTGGTAATTAGATTAGGATTTTGGGTAATACTGGTGATTGCAGTAGCACTTTTGCCAAAGCCTAAAAAAATAATACTTACTATTTCTCCTAATAATAAACTTCCTGAGCTAATCATGATTTTACGCCATACCTTACCTGCTTCATAGCTAGTCATCGGCAATCCGTATAGTTTGGCTAAGGCACGAATTAAAGATAAATCTGTAATAATTCCGGCCAAAATATCAAAAATAGCTATAGGATTAATTGCTACCCCTAAAGCCTTATATTTAGCATATTGCCAAATAATTTCTTCTGCGTCTTTTGCTCGTAACTCGATGGTTTTTCTGGCTATATTTGCCTCTGCGTCTTTAGCTTGTAACAAAGAATTAAGGGCTAAAAGCGATCGCCCTTCTCGGTTTAAAATATTTAAAATAGTCTGTTTCAACTCATCAATTTGTGGCGGTATATCTTCTAATTCTTCACTAACTCTACCATCGGGATATTCTATTCTAACAGGTACAGCTTGAGGCTCGGCAGCAACTAAAACTATTTCTTCATCAGACACTAACTGCTTATTACCCAACTTTTGTAACTGTTGATAAATTGCTTTTCTATCTACTTCAGGATATAAATCTATCTTATTAAATACTAAAATTATCGGCTTATAAATTTTTTTCAAATCACATAAAGCCTGATATTCAGTATTAGTAATATCTCCAGATACCACAAATAAAATTAAATCAGCTTGGGAAGCAACCTCCCTAGCCATATTTTCCCTTTCTTTCCCTTCAATTTCATCCAATCCGGGAGTATCAATTAATTCTACTTTAACCTTACCACTAGCAGGAGTCCAAGCCACCGAACGAGGCCATTTTGTCACCCCATTAATTGGCCCTGTAACTAAAACTTTTTCCCCTAATAAAGCATTAACTACCGCAGATTTTCCCCTGCTCACCAAACCAAATAAGGCAATTCTTATGACTTTTTGTTCTAACTTCTCTAAAGATGCCTTTAAAACCTGTAAATCACTACGTACTGCCCCTTGTAGCTCAAAATTAGGGGAGTATTTGCCATGTCTAGTAAAACTAGAATACCAAGATAAAGCTTGTTGTAAACTAGCTCTAGCTTGATTAAGGTGGTTTTCTTGGGGTGATGTTTTCATATTGATTATTTTACATCACCTGTCGCTGAAAAATGGAGCCGAGCAGAGTCGAACTGCTGTCCAAACTGGGTATTAACTTTCCGCTCATTCACAGGTTTAGTCTTTTTGACCCTCAGACGGGAATCATCAATTATCCCTGATGACAGGATGTTCTAGTAAAGTCTTAACCAGTAAGCCAACCAGAAGTAGCTTAAAGGAGCATCCGTTGGGGTTTGCCTCTAATCCTTAACGGAGTCAAACTAGAAGCGCTCGCGCCTTGTTACGGGCTAAAGAAAAGAATGGGCTATTGATTAAGCAACAGCTACTCTTTGACGAGCAAAAGGAACGATGTTGTTCGCAGTTACATTTTGTTTGAGTCTTTGATTTGCGAGAGACGACTCACTCTCGACCTGTATCACGGGACAGTGTTCGCCAGCCTGTCGAAACCGTTACGGCCCCTTGATATACTTATTATAATTGATTTTTTTGTATTCTGCAATACTATATAGTTATTAGTTATTAGTTATTAGTTTTTTTGTTTTTTCTCATTTAAAATAACTTTAGTTTCTACTGTTCCAGCCCGTTGAGCTACTGCTTGAATAATAATTTCAGTACCTAATTCTCCCTGAATAATCCATTCCAGAGTTTTTCGATAATCTTCTCCTTGTTGGGATACTGAAGTAAAAAATTTATTAGAGCGTCCCTCTAAATGTTCAATTTCTTGTTTTATTTTGCCACTAATAAGTTTAGTATTTTCTGGTAAAGATAAACTTACTTCAATAGGCTTTACCATTTTTCTTTCGAGGGCTTTTTTATTGGTATAGGTTGGTAAAAATCCCTGATTTTCTAATTTTACTATTACTTTATAAATATTATTTCCATAGGTAATAATTTCAGTATGAAAAATAGCTAAACGAGGAGACATTAAAACATGGGCAATAACAAAATCACATTGCTGTTCACAAATCTCCGGTAAATATTCGGCTGGTGCATTTTGCCAGACATTTTTGTAATCCCAACCACCTATTTCTACAATTCCTAATTGGGGGTGTTCAAATTTTTGCCAATTAATAAATCCTTGACCATTTAATTTTTGGTCGTTCCATTTTAATAATTTTAAATCGTCGCTTTCTGGATGTTCTTTAAACCATTGTAAATAATCTTGTTTTTCAACTCCTGCCGCCGTTGGAGCATCCCATAATTCCACAGTAAAACCATACCAACCCATTTGATCGTAACCATAATTATCCATAACTCCAGAAGTTACATCTTTAGGATGATAACGAAAATTATCATAGGCATTGATAGATTCATAACCTGTTATTTCTGTTGCTTTTTTACCAATTAATTTATAGATTTCTAAGTCTTCAACGGGAAAATAATCATCAGGATGACTACTATAAGGACGTAAAAAAACTGCTGAAAAAGTATGATAACTTACAAAACCGTTAATATTGCAATGATTACGCCAAAACTCAGCTTCTGCTCTAGTTTCTGGTTCAGAAAAAGGATAATCTCCTGCTCCTTTTTCCTGAGATTTTGGTTGCCATTCTTGGGGATAATTTCTATTAAAATCTAAGCCTTCTAATGTGGGTGCAATTTTTATATTATAACCATCATAATTACGAATTAAACCTTCAGGTAGTAAATTATAATAAATACCTCCAAATTCATCTGGTTGACGAAGTATCATTATTCTTGAATCCTCTTCAGAAATTTTCCAGGCACCACAATCATCTTGTAGGCGCATTTTTAAAATTAATCCGTCTCCATTAATATCTTCTAAATATAAACCATCTTCAGGCTCAGAATTAGGATAATAACGAATACTCGATCGCAAAGTATAGGGAGTAGTCAAATATTTTTCTGCACCGTCAACAGCTAAACGAGGTAATACATAAACTGTGTAATTATCTAATATCTGAGTAACTTTTGCATCCTGTTGATATTGTCCTAGAAAATAATTAATTATATATAAAGCAACTGCACTACCTGTTACTTCTCCTGCATGGGTATTAGCATCAATCCAGTATGCCGGTTTATCTAAAACTGCTCCTGTATTTTTATTGGTTAAAGTAGCTAAGTAAATATCTTTTCCACCATAACTTTGTCCTATTACTTCTAAGGTCATCAAATCAGGATATTGGCTGAATTTTTGAGTTAAAAAATTAGTGATTTCTTGATAAGTGTAATAATGACTAAAATCAAAATTAACAGAATTATTATTATTCATAGTGATTTATCATTAATCTGTTCAAAATACACTTTATTCTAAGATAAATAGAAGCTCCCTTACCAATGACTAAGGAAAAATAACCAAGATTCACAAATATATTGCAAAGTGATATAAGTACAGATTAGTTATAAATAGTTATTCGGTATTTGCCAAAAAAATTTAGTAATTATCCTGTACAAAAAAACACAGTCCACTATTATTACTATGCTAGAATCAGCATACTAGGGATAAGCAGTAGGTGATAAGAAAAGCTCATGTTTGAACGCTTTACAGAAAAGGCTATAAAAGTGATTATGCTCGCTCAAGAGGAAGCACGCCGCCTCGGACATAATTTTGTAGGCACAGAACAAATCCTTTTGGGTCTAATTGGTGAGGGAACTGGTGTAGCAGCAAAAGTTCTTAAATCAATGGGTGTAAACCTTAAAGACGCTCGTATTGAAGTCGAAAAAATTATCGGTCGTGGTTCTGGTTTTGTTGCGGTAGAAATACCCTTTACTCCCAGAGCCAAGCGTGTTTTAGAACTTTCTCTTGAGGAAGCTAGACAACTAGGACATAACTATATTGGCACAGAACATTTACTTCTGGGTTTAATTCGTGAAGGAGAAGGAGTAGCCGCTCGTGTTTTAGAGAATTTGGGAGTCGATCTTTCTAAGGTTCGTACCCAAGTAATCAGAATGCTCGGTGAGACGGCCGAAGTTGCCGCAGGTAGTGTCCCCTCTGGACGCAATAAAACCCCTACTTTAGACGAATTTGGCTCTAATTTAACTAATCTTGCTGCTGAGGGTAAATTAGACCCAGTAGTGGGTAGAAGTAAAGAGATTGAGAGAGTTATACAAATTCTCGGCCGTCGTACTAAAAATAATCCAGTTTTAATTGGTGAACCGGGGGTAGGTAAAACAGCGATTGCAGAAGGTTTAGCCCAACGCATTGCTAATAATGACATACCAGATATTCTCGAAGAAAAAAGGGTTGTTACCCTTGATATTGGCTTATTAGTTGCAGGTACAAAATACCGAGGCGAATTTGAAGAACGCCTCAAGAAAATTATGGATGAAATTCGTCAAGCGGGTAATGTCATCCTCGTTATTGATGAAGTACATACTCTCATTGGTGCTGGAGCAGCCGAAGGAGCTATCGACGCAGCCAATATCCTCAAACCTGCTTTAGCAAGGGGTGAACTTCAGTGTATTGGTGCAACGACTTTAGATGAGTATCGTAAGCACATCGAACGAGATGCAGCCCTAGAAAGACGCTTTCAACCAGTTATGGTGGGTGAACCATCCGTTGAAGAAACTATCGAAATTCTTTACGGTTTGCGGGAACGTTATGAACAACACCATAAATTAGAAATTTTAGATGAGGCTCTAGAAGCCGCAGCTAAACTTTCAGATCGTTATATTAGCGATCGCTTTTTACCTGATAAAGCCATTGATTTAATTGATGAAGCTGGTTCTCGTGTACGTCTAATCAATTCTCAACTGCCTCCGGCGGCCAAAGAATTAGACAAAGAATTACGTCAAGTTCTTAAGCAAAAGGACGATGCTGTGAGATCCCAAGATTTTGACAAAGCAGGGGAATTACGCGATCGCGAAATGGAGATTAAAGCCCAAATCCGTAATCTTGCTTCTGCAAAAACTAAAGATGGTGCTGAAATTGATGCGGTAGTTGATGCTGAGGAAATCGCTCATATCGTTGCTTCTTGGACAGGAGTTCCCGTTAATAAGCTGACCGAAACTGAATCTGATAAACTCATGCATATGGAGGATACTCTCCATCAGCGCATTATCGGTCAAGAAGATGCAGTTACAGCAGTTTCTCGCGCGATTCGTCGGGCTAGGGTTGGTCTTAAAAATCCCAATCGTCCCATTGCTAGTTTTATTTTTTCAGGGCCAACTGGAGTTGGTAAGACTGAGTTAACTAAGGCTCTTGCAACCTATTTCTTCGGTGCGGAAGATGCGATGATCCGTTTGGATATGTCAGAGTACATGGAACGTCACACCGTTTCTAAACTCATCGGTTCTCCTCCTGGATATGTCGGTTATAACGAAGGTGGACAACTCACCGAAGCTGTACGCCGTCGCCCTTATACTGTGGTACTTTTTGATGAAATCGAAAAAGCACACCCGGACATCTTCAATATGCTGTTGCAAATTTTAGAAGATGGTCGTTTAACCGATGCTAAAGGACGTACCGTTGACTTTAAGAATACCCTTTTAATCATGACCTCCAATATTGGTTCTAAGGTGATTGAAAAAGGTGGGGGTGGTTTAGGTTTTGAGTTTGCTGAAGACGTGGCAGAATCTCAATATAACCGCATTCGTTCTTTAGTTAATGAGGAATTAAAGCAATATTTCCGTCCTGAATTTCTCAACCGTCTTGATGAGATTATTGTCTTCCGTCAACTTAATAAGGATGAAGTCAAGGAAATTGCTGAACTTCTGCTTAAAGAGGTATTTAAGCGTCTCACAGAACAAAATATTACCCTTACAGTTACCGATAAGTTTAAAGAAAGATTGGTAGAGGAAGGGTATAATCCTGCCTACGGTGCTCGTCCTCTTCGTCGTGCAATTATGCGCTTGTTAGAGGATGTTCTGGCTGAAGAGATTCTTTCTAAACGAGTTAGCGAAGGCGATACCGCTTTGGTTGACATTGATGAAGAAGGTAAGGTAAAGGTTTCATCTGTAGAGAAAAAGCAACCAATTCTAGCAAAAGTTACTGATTAATGATTATGTAGGTATCTAACCTATTCAAATTTTGGTAGAGAAAAATGATTTCTCTACTTTTTTTTGGATAACTATAAACAAGCTATCTTAAAATATAGTTAAGGGCAGTTTTATTTTAAAACAACTTCCCTGTCCTATTTTACTGGTGACAGTAATTATGCCACCTTGATTAAGGGCAATATTTTGAGCGATAGCTAATCTTAATCCAAACCTTCTGTTTGATGAGAGCGAGCTTGTTCAACTTTCCAAAAACGTTCAAAAATGCGATCGAGGTGTTCTGGTGCAATACCAATTCCAGTATCTTCAACGGTAATAATAAGATAATTTGCCTCATTTTTAGCTATTATCTCAACAATATCTCCTTCATTACTAAAACGTAGAGCATTATCAATTAAGCAGTTAATATCAAATCCGGTTAAATAACCATAATTAAAATTTCTGTAATCCCTGATTTAAACTGAACAGCTTGATTAGCATTAGTAATGTTTTCTAGATCGACATTTAATTCTCCTCCATCTAATTCAAGTTCAAGGGCTGCTGCTGTTGCTAGGGTTTCTAGTCTGGCTATTAATTGTTGATTTAGATTATGGGCAAAAGTAAAGCGCACTGCGATCGCAAATACAGTTAAAACTGCACTTAAAACTCCTAAGTAAGATAATAATAGTCGATGTCGAATTGAAGTGAACACTTGTTTTTGGGGACTTTATTTTCTAAGGTAACTTACCCGTTTGCTCATTAAAATAAAATTAAAATTCTGGAAAAAGAAACATTTAGATTGAAGATTAATATAGCTATAGTTAACTAAAATATTAAGAGCATTAGAATTAAGTATATGACCAATCATTGAACAATAAACATTGAACATTGAACATCTATAAATGAAATGACCTAATATCTAACACCTACTCTTTTATAAATCACAACAATTCAAATTAATTATGAAAAATACACAGAAATTAGTCAATTGGAGTTTACTCGGAGCGATCGCATTTATCGGCATTCAAACCACTTTACCCCTTCGGGCTTTAACACAAACTCCTAATATAATTCAATCTAATAAACAAAATAACAATACAACTATAGAACAATTAATTACAGAAATTAATGAATTAAGAAAACAGGGAAAACAAACTGAAGCTGTATCCTTACTTAAAAAATCTATCACCGAACAAGAACAAACAGTTGGAAAAAATCACCCTAATATAGCCTTTTTAGAAAATCAATTGGGAGAAGTATATTTCGATCAAGCTAATTATCAACAAGCAGAGGTATCATTACAAAAAGCACAAAGTATTTTAGAAAAAAATAATAATCTTGATAACCAGCTAGGAGCTACTATACTAAATAACTTAGGCTTACTTTATTACAGCCAAGGTAAATATAGCCAAACAGAATCACCTCTATTACGTGCCTTAAATATTTTAGAAACAACCAAAGGTGAAAATAGCCTTTTAATTGCTAGTACCTTAAATTATTTAGCTGATTTATACCGCGCTCAAGGTAATTATCCTCAAGCCGAGTCATATTATCAACGTAATTTAACTATTATAAAAAATAATTTAGGTGCAGAACATCCTGTCGTAGCTGTTAGTCTTAACGATTTAGGTTCTCTATATTCCCAACAAGAACAATACGACAAAGCCGAACCTATATTACAACAAGCCTTAGCCATTTCAGAAAAAGATAATAAAGAAAGTTCTTTAGTTGCTGCAAGTTTAAATAATTTAGCTGCATTATACAGCGAACAAAAACGTTATCAAGAAGCCGAGCCACTTTTAGAACGTGCCTTATCCATTTTAGAGAAAAACTACGGTTCTAATCATCCTGATGTGGGTAGTAGTCTGAATAATTTAGCTACTTTATACTCCGAACAAGGTAAATATCAAGAAGCTGAACCCTTGTTAATTAGAGCTTTATCAATTTTAAAACAAGTAAAAGGCTCAGAACATCCCCTCGTCAGTACCACTTTAAATAACCTCTCCTGGCTCTATCGCCAAACTGGAGACACCACCAAAGCTATTGATTTATTAACTCAAGCTACAGACATAGAAGAAACAAATATTTCCCTAGTTCTTAGTAGTGGTTCGGAAAATCAAAAACAAGCATATATGGCTACTTTATCCGATTCAACTAAAGCAGCTATTTCCTTACACGCTCAAATTTCCCCTAATAGCCCCCAAGCTCTACGTTTAGCCTTAACCACAGTTTTACGGCGTAAAGGAAGGATTCTTGACGCTTTAACGGAGAATTTACAAGCATTAAAAGCTAATTTAACCCCTGAAGACCAAATTTTATTAGATAAGTTAGCGAATATTCGGACAGAATTATCAGCTTTGATTTTTAAAGGGGTAGGAAGTGATAATCCCGAACAGTATCAACAGGAAATCGCAAAACTTCATAGTGAATCAGAACAAATAGAAGTTACCCTAGCCCGTCGTAGCGCCCAGTTTCGTACCCAATCTCAGGCTGTCACCATTGAATCCGTACAAAAATTAATCCCTGACGATGGTGTTTTAGTGGAGATGGTTTTATATGAACCCTACGATAATAGTAAAAAAGATTGGGGTAGCCCTCGTTATATTGCTTATATTTTACCTAAACAGGGAGATGCTCAATGGGTTGATTTAGGAGATGCTGATACCATCAATCAGGCAATGGTGGAATTTAGGAAAACTATTATTGGTCGCAGTAACAGTGTCAAGCAGACAGGTAAAATATTCTATGATTTAGTTTTTGCTCCTATTCGCAAAATTGTTGGTAATACTCCTAAAATTTTGCTTTCTCCTGATAGTCAGTTAAATTTGATGCCCTTTGCTGCTTTGACAGATGAGAATGGACAATATTTGTTAGAAAATTTTTCGATAATTTATCTAAGTACAGGGCGGGATTTAATCCGTTTACAAAATTCGACAAATCCTAAACAAACTCCGGTAGTAATTGCCGATCCTGATTACGATCAACCCGGTAACTCTAATTCTCGACAATTATATGCCAATAGTCGATCGATTATACCCAGGTCTTCCCAGTTATCTACAGTACAAGTACCCCCTTTACCCGGTACAGCCGCCGAAGCAAGGGCAATCACACCTTTACTCGAAGGAGTTACTGTTTTAACTCGCTCTGACGCTACTGAGAATGCTCTTAAACAAGTAAATTCTCCGATGTTATTACATATTGCAACTCATGGCTTCTTTTTCTCTTTTATTAAAAATGAAAACCCCTTACTTTTATCTGGTTTAGCTTTAGCTGGTTTTAATCCCCGTGAAAGTGGTACAGAAGATGGAGTTTTAACCGCTTTAGAAGCGGCGGGTTTGAATTTACAGGGAACTAAGCTAGTGGTACTTTCTGCTTGTGAAACTGGCTTAGGGGAAGTTGCTAACGGTGAAGGAGTATATGGATTGCGACGGGCTTTTGTGATGGCTGGCTCTGAAACTCAAATTATTAGTCTGTGGCAGGTTGATGATTTAGGAACTAAGGATTTAATGGTGGGTTATTATCAAGGTATTTATCAAGGTCAACCTAGAGGCGAAGCTTTACGGGAGCAACAATTAAAAATGTTGAGCAATACCAAGTACGAACATCCTTATTTTTGGGCTGCTTTTATTCCTTCTGGAGATTGGCGAGCGGTACAATTAGCTTTATGGTAAGCTGTCACGTATTCAAGTTACGGGTTTTGGGAGTAGTCAGTATTCAGGAGACAGTATTCAGGAGATAGTAGTTAGTCGTTAGTATTCATCCTTACCTATTACCTATTACCTATTACCTATTACCTATTACCTCCTACCTCTTACCTTTTGCGTAACGTCAGTTAAATTATAACTATGTCCCTAAATAATATTACTTATCCTAATTCCCGTGAAGATAATCAAGTAGAAATTTATTACGGTGTAGAAATTAAAGATACCTATCGTTGGTTAGAAAATCCTGATTCGGAAGAAACACAAAATTGGATTGCTGCTCAAAATAATATTACTTTTAATTATTTAGAAAAAATAGCAGCTAGGGAAACTATTAAACAAAGAATAACTAAACTTTGGAATTACGAAAAATATGGCATTCCTTTTAAAAAAGGAAATCGTTATTTTTATTTTAAAAATGATGGTTTGCAAAACCAAAGTGTACTTTATACTTTAAAATCCCTTGATGATACTCCCCAAGTGTTACTAGATCCTAATACCCTTTCAGAAGATGGTACAGTTGCCTTAAGTGGTTTATCTATTAGTGAAAATGCTCAATTAATGGCCTATGGATTATCTAACAGTGGTTCGGATTGGGTAGAATGGAAAGTTAGGGATATAGAAACAGGAAAAGATTTAGAAGATCGTTTGAAATGGGTTAAATTTTCTGGTGCATCTTGGACAAAAGATAATCAAGGATTTTTTTATAGTCGTTATGATGAACCAAAACAAGGAAGCGAATTTGAAGATATTAATTATTATCAAAAACTTTATTATCATAAAATTGGGACTTCCCAATCAGAAGATATTTTAATTTATCATCGCCCAGACCAAAAAGAATGGGGTTTTAGTGGATCGGTTACGGAAGATGGTAATTATTTAATAATATCAGTTTGGCGAGGTACAGATCCTAAAAATTTAGTTTTTTATCAAGATTTAACTAATCCTAATTCAGAAGTTAAAGAATTAATTAATGAATTTGAAGCTAGTTATAGTTTTATTCATAATCAAGAATCTTTATTCTGGTTTAGAACAGATTTAAACGCACCTAAAGGAAGGGTAATTGCCATAAATATTAATCAAGTAAATAGAGACAATTGGCAGGAAGTTATACCAGAAACCACAGAAACCTTAGAAGCAGTTGGTGTTATTAACCATCAATTTATTGCTGAATATCTGCAAGATGCCTACTCCTCAGTAAAAATATTTAGTTTAGATGGAACTTTTAGCCACGAAATATCCTTACCCGGTATTGGTTCTGTGGGTGGTTTTAATGGTAAAAGTTATGATACAGAAACCTTTTATAATTTTACCAGTTTTACTGTTCCTTCTATTATTTATCATTATGATTTAGTCACAGGAAAAAGCACAATTTTTAGAAAACCTGAAATAGATTTTAATGCCGATGAATACGAAACTAAACAAGTATTTTATTCCAGTAAAGATGGCACAAAAATACCCATGTTTATTACCCGTAAAAAAGAATTAAATTTAGATGGTAATAACCCCACTTATTTATATGGCTATGGTGGTTTTAATGTCTCTCTTACCCCTAGCTTTTCCATTGCCAATATAGTGTGGATGGAAATGGGTGGAGTTTATGCCGTAGCTAACCTGCGTGGTGGTGGAGAATACGGTGAAGAATGGCATCAAGCCGGAATGAAATTAAAAAAACAAAATGTATTTGATGACTTTATTTCTGCCGCAGAATGGTTAATTGAAAATAAATATACTTCATCATCAAAATTAGCAATTGGTGGCGGTAGTAATGGTGGATTACTGGTGGGAGCTTGTCTGACTCAACGCCCTGATTTATTCGCCGCAGCTTTGCCCTCTGTAGGGGTAATGGATATGTTACGTTTCCATAAATTTACCATAGGTTGGGCATGGTGTTCAGAATATGGAAATGCGGAAGAAAATAAAGAAGATTTTAACATTTTATTTGGCTATTCTCCCCTACATAATTTAACAACAAATACTGCCTATCCCGCAACTTTAATTACTACCGCAGATCGTGATGATAGGGTTGTACCAGCCCATAGTTTTAAGTTTGCTGCTGCTTTACAAAAAGCTCATTCTGGGGATAATCCAGTATTAATTAGAATTGAAACAAAGGCTGGCCATGGAGCGGGGAAACCTACTACTAAAATTATCGAAGAAATTGCTGATAAATGGGCATTTTTAGTGTATAATCTTCAGAATTAATATTCTTAAACTATGGGAGCTTTATTGTAAGTTTAAAAGTGGTATAGGACTTTATTCACGTTACGTTTAAATATTGGCATACTATCATAGATATTAAGCAATCTCCATATTAAAATCCTATGTATGTTAAACCCCTTGGTACTGTCTTACAAAAAGCCGATCTAATTTCAACCGAACAGATTGAAATGGCTTTACGAAAGCAAACTAAATATAAAAATAAGCGACTGGGTGAGATTCTGGCATCACAGGGATTAATAAAACAGGAAACAGCTAATTTTTTTGCTGAACAATGGCCGACTTTAGTAAGCGAAACATCTCAACAACCATTAGGTCAATATCTAAAACGAGCTTTTCTCTTGAACGAAACACAAATTGAGGATATTCTCTCCGAGCAAAAACGGACAGGTTTAAGATTTGGAACATTAGTTGCTCTGAAAGGATTAATCAAGCAAACTACGATTAATTTTTTTGTAGAGTCTTTGAATTTAAGTCGTGAATCAAAATTTAGCCAAATTCCCCATATTGAAAATTCAGATATTTCCCATGAAAAAGAAGATTTAAAAAGAATACATCAAGCAATTATTAATAATAAACAGTGTGAACCAATTGAATTACTCAAACTCTATAGAAAGATTTTACAGCAGGAAGAAATACCTGTTGATAACACATCAGAACAACTACAACTCCTCAGATTAGGCTTAGTTATTCAAGAGCAAAATCATCTCAAAATTGCAAATTCTATTTATAAGAAAGTTTTTAATCTTGATTGGGTTGAGGAGGAATTAATTCGCTTACAGCGTTTTGAGCGGATTAGAATCAAATTATTTCAACTAGATAAAAAAGCTAGTTCTCCCTATACTTTAATCGAAGCTATTCTTTCGTGGACAGGTGGAGAATTTTTTCTAACTCAAAAGCTATGTGAACTTATCAATGAGTCTGAGGTTTTTATTCCTGCTGGTCAAGAAAATTATTTGGTTGAGCAGCTAGTAGAAAACCATTTAATTGACAATTGGGAAAATCAAGCAGGAATAGAAATAATTAAAAAAATAGACAATGGTCTTCTCACGAGTCAGCAATGTGAAACCATTGAATTACTGAAGCTATATCGACAGATTTTAAAATATGGAGAAATACCAGTTAATGACACATTAGAACAAGCAGAATTAATTCAATTAGGCTTAATTATTCAAGACCAAAATCATCTCAAGGTTGCAAATCGTATTTACGAGAAAATTTTTAATCTTAATTGGATTGAGGAAAAATTAATTGCTCTATATCCCTTTAATCAATTTGGCAATGAATTAGTCAAACTGCAAAAAAATGCTAGTTCCCCTTGTAATGTTCTTGAAGAGATTTTATCTTGGACTAACGCTGATATATTTCTAACTCAAAAACTATCTCAACTTATCAGTGAGTCTAAGATTTTTATTCCGGCCAGTCAAGAAAATCAGTTAGTTGCTCAGATCGTAGAAAACTACTTATTAGACAATTCCCCAACTCAGATAAAAACAGAATTAATCAGAAAAATGCGGAATGGTTTTTCAAGCAATCAGGAAGAGAAAAATGTTCAATTATTAAAATTATATCAACAGGTTTTAGAGAAGGGAAAAGTCCTGGTTAAGAATACCTTAGAAGAAACACAACTACTTAAATTAGGATTAGTTATTAGGGAACAAGACTATCTTAAGGTTGCAAATCCTATTTATAAGAAAATTTTTAATCTTGATTGGATCAAAACTGAATTAACAGAAATATTACTATCTTTAACGACAAAAATTAAGAAAAATTCTAATAATTCTCAAGTATCTATTATTGCTAATGAAGATATTTCTAAAAAACAGAAAACAAAGAAAATCAATGTTCCACTTCTATTGTTATTGTTAATTATTCCCGGATTACTTGGGATTGGTTGGAATTTTTTATCTAAAGCTAGATTAGCCAACAATTTTCAGCAAGGAAACGAACTATTAAACCAAGATAAATATCAAGAAGCGATCGCCAAATACGATAAAGTGTTAAATAGAGATAATAAGTCCTATGAAGCTTTGACTAACCGAGGCTACGCCCTAGCTGGATTGCGTGAATACAGCCAGATGCTCGAATCTTGTTCTGCGGCAATTGAGATTGAGCCAAACGCCATCTATGCTTTTAATTGCCAAGGCGAGGCCTTACATAATCTTAATCAACCAGAATTGGCTCTAACAGCATTTGACAAAGCCATTGCCATTAATCCTAACGATCCAATTTTCTGGATTAACAAGAGCGAGTCACTCTTATCCCTAAAACGCTTTGACGAAGCCGTTGAAATGATCGACCAAGCAATTGACAAGCTTTATGATATCAATCAGATTAATAACATAAATCAAGTCAAAAGAGAACTTTCAGTTGCCCTGAGTTCTAAAGGAAGAATTTTAGGGGAAAAGAAATTTTATCAAGAAGCCCTTGCTTCTTATGATCGAGCCTTGGATTACGATCCAGACTATTTTCCCGCCCAGCGAGGTAGAGGAATAACTCTTAAAGAATTAGGACGATATTATGAAGCAGGCATAAACTTTGACATAATGCTTGAGAATCCCACCCTATCAGATACCCAAAAAGCAGAAATTTGGTTTTATAAAGGATTGAATCTTTGTCAACAGCGCAAGACTCAAGCAGGAGTAAATGCTTTTGAGGAAGCCCTCAAGCTTAAATCTGATTACGAAGCTGCCAAATCAGCCATATTAGTCTGTAATTAGGGTTTAAGGTTTTTATATTTATTCAGCAAACCCTAATTAAAGAATAATTTTGCACAAAAGGGACAAGCCTTATGGAAAATGTTAGCTTAAAAGGGCCACCAACTACGTGGTTGAAAATCGCTATAAATTCGGCTAACTGTCCTGGTTGAATGAGGTTGTGAGGATGATTCTTCTTTAAATTGACTACCTAACATCTCGTATAATGCTTCACTTGGATTGACATCCGGTTGGAAGGAAAACAATATTTGTGTCTGGGGGTTATTGCTATCGCAAACAAAACCTCTAGTTTCTACAGCACAGACAGTCGATTGTCCGTTTAAAGTACTACTAGATAAATACTTCATTCTGCCATCGTTATAGAGAGATTGCAAAGTTTTAGCAGTAGTCTGGCAAGTTTCCGTAGCAGCTTCGGGAGAAAAATATTGAGGCAAAAAGCTCAACATGGTAACTTCTTTCGAGTCATTTTGTTCTGAAACAGTAGCCATAATAGCGGGCGTGCTTGTTTGAAGATTACAAGTGATATTGGCAGTATTAGCCCTTTCTGATTGAGCTAAAGAAGTTGTTGCTGCTGTTGCGATCGCAGAAGTAGTCAAAATGGTTGCTAAAAATTGATATTTCATTATAAACTCGTCTCCATAGTTAAGTTTTATTTATTTTAATATTTGATAATTGGTGACAATCATACAATCAAATATAGACTATATTTTAGTTTATCAAAAATACAAATTAAATGTTCAAAATTCTTCCTTGATTAATATTAAATTTTATAAATAGTAATCTCTTAAAAAAAGTAAGCTCCTATCGCATTCTAATTTGCTGGTGATAACAGGAAAATATACAACACAAAAGGATTTAAGCATATGTTTTCTAATAAACAAATATATAATTTAAGTACAAAACGGTTTATTTATCAGATTTTTGTTACCGCCAGTATTCCCTTGTTTTATTTTGGCATTCAGAAACCAATTTGGGCGCAACTTTCCTCGGATAATACTTTAGGAACTCAAGTTAATCAATCAGGAAATATCTTTGAAATTACCGGAGGACAACAAGCGGGTAGTAATCTATTTCATAGTTTTCAAGAATTTTCAGTCCCCACCGGCAGCGAAGCATTTTTCAACAACGTTGATAACATTAATGGCGTTAATAGCATAATCGGTCGAGTGACAGGGGGCTTAACTTCTAATATTGACGGATTAATTCGCGAAAACTATGGGGCTAATTTAATTTTATTTAATCCTAGCGGTATTAATTTCGGCCCTAATGCCCAGCTTAATATCGGCGGCTCATTTTTAGGAAGTACAGCCAGTAGCGTTTTATTTGAAGATGGCACAGAATTTAGTGCTATTAATCCCCAATCCCAAATTACCATAACAGTTCCCCTGGGCTTACAAATGGGAGAGAATCCAGCACCAATTAACGTGGAAGGAACAGGACATAATCTCTCTGTGGAAAGACGGTTTTTTTCGCCCTTTACCAGGGGGGATGTTACGGGTTTAAAAGTGCTTTCTGGTGAAACATTAGCCTTGATTGGAGGCAATGTTAACCTAGAGGGAGGCACTTTGACGGCTGAAGGAGGATTAATTGAGTTAGGTAGTACAACCTTCGGTTTAGTCAATTTTACGCCCCAAGAAAATGGCTGGACGTTTAGCTATCAAGATATAGCTGATTTTGGAGATATTAATTTGCGATCGCAAGCCTTACTAGATACTAGCGGCATTAATAGTGGTGCGATTCATCTGCAAGGAAGACAAATCTCAGTACAAAATGGCTCGTCTGTTTTAATTCAAAACCAAGGTAATCAACCTGCAAAATCTTTAAAAATTGATGCCTCCGAAGTGCTAGAAGTAACTGGAACTAATGCCGATGGAAGTATTGCCAGCAACTTATTTAGCGAAGCCCTTAACTCTGGCACAGGAGCAGATATTATCATCTCAACTCCACAATTAATTGTTAAAGAGGGGGCACTTATCTCGACAGCTACATTTAATCAAGCTAATGGCGGACAAATTCTGATTAATGCCGATGATTCTGTGGAAATTAACGGATTTTCGCCAATTAATCCTATTCGCTTTAGTAATATTACCGCCGCTACCTTTGGAGCAGGAAATGCTGGTAACGTTACCCTATCAACCCATAACTTAACAGCTTTAAATGGAGGAAACATTGCCTCAGTGACAGGCAGCCCTTTTGCCACTGGTACAGGAGGAAACGTAACAGTAAATGCCACTGAATCGGTGGAATTAATGGGCGTAACTCCAGTTATTTTTACACCTAGTCAAATTACTTCTGGAAGTGGTAGTTCTGGCAATGCTGGCAGTGTAACAGTTAATACTCAAAAATTAGTAGTAAAAGATGGAGGTAGAGTTGACGCTTCTGCGACAGCCACTGGAGATGCTGGTAGCGTAACAATTAACGCTACTGAATCGGTACTCGTAAATGGTACAGTCGAAGGTTCTGTTAATCCCAGTCTGATTATATCCTCTGCTAATATTCTGGACGAAACTTTACGTCAGATACTAGGACTTCCTGATGTTCCTACTGGAAATTCTGGAAACGTAACTATTAATACTCCCCAATTAACCATTGATAATGGTGCAGAGGTTACGGTGAGAAATGATGGGTTAGGGAATGCAGGAATACTTGAAGTAAATGCCAATTCCATCTTTTTAAATAATCGAGGCAGTATCACCGCCGCTACTAAAGCAGGAATTGGTGGCAATATTAATTTGCAAGTCCTGAACGATTTACAGATGGATGGAGATAGCCAAATATCTAGTGATAATTTGGGTACTGGAGATAGCGGAAATTTGACAATTGAAACCGGTAAATTAACCATTGGCGATGGTGGGTTTATCTCTGCTACCACATTTGGTGAAGGTAAAGGAGCTAATGTTAATATTCGTGCTACTGAATCAGTTCAAATTACTGGAAGTGGATTTGAGGAGTTTCAAGAGACTTTTCAAGCTAGTGCTTTATCCGGCACACTCCTACCCACTGATCGAGGTACTGGCATTTTTCTTGGTACTTCTGGTAGTGGAGCTTCAGGGCAACTCACCATTGAAACAACTTCCCTGCTGCTCGATGATGGAGCGGTAATCTTCAATCCAACATTTACTGAGGGCATAGGGGGGAATATTTCCATCCGCGCTTCCGAATCAGTGGAGCTAATTGGTTCTGCTCTACAAACAGGAGCAACCCCCGGTAGCACTGGAGCGGCAGGTCAAATCGAGATTGATACTGGAAAATTAATCTTGCGGGATGGAGCAACAATTATTAATCCTACCTTGGGTGATGGTGCTGGGGGGAATGTGGAAATCACTGCCTTGGAATCCGTTGAATTGCAAAATACTCCTGTGGGAGCCCTACTCTTAACTGGCATCTATACCAATACTGTTCTTGGTTCTGGAAGAGGCGGCGATATTAGGATTGATACAGGCAAACTTTCTATTCGAGATGGAGTTGTTGGCAGTAATACTGGAGCTTCCCTGCCCACAGGTGTTATTCCTTTTGGCGGTGTAGGAGGCAATGTCATTGTTAATGCCACCGAATCTGTGGAAATAGCAGGTATCCAAGCCGATACAAGATTTCCCAGTGGTTTAGGTACTACGGGTTTTAGCCAGTCTCCCTCAGGAGATGTGACACTTTTTACCAAGAAATTAATTGTCAGTGAAGGGGCGGATGTCTCAAGTGCGGCTTTGGGTGCTGGACAAGGAGGCACTGTAAATATTAATGCTTCTGAATCAATAGAATTAATTGGCACTACTGTGGGAGACCTAACTATAGGTGGCTTGTCGGCTGCATCTGGAAGGGCTAATTTACCAGAATTGGAGGCAACTGGTGCTTCTGGAGATATTAAAGTAACTACCAAAAATTTGATTGTCCGAGATGGAGCGAGGATCGATGTACAAAGTTTGGGCTCAGGAGATGCAGGTAATTTAGAAGTTGTAGCTGATTCAATCTTTCTGAATAATCAAGGTGCTATCTCTGCTAATTCTACTGGAATCGGTAATGCAGGAAATATCAAGATTAACGCTGATTCAATTTTTTTAGATAATGAAGCTAGTATTTCGGCGGAACTTGGTAGCTTTTTTATTCAAAATGGATCTATTGTACAAACTGCTATTGAAAATAACGCTACAGAATCAGAAATTGCCATCACATCTAAGGAGCTAGTTGTCCAAGGTGGAGCTAATATATCTACTGCAACCTTTACTAATAAAAGGGGAGCTAATATTGCGATCGATGTTTCTGATTCATTACAGGTAATCGGTGCTTCACCAACTAATCCCACCGAACTGAGCTTTATTAGTTCTTCAACTTTTGAGACAGGAGACTCTGGAGATGTAAATATATCCACAGGCAAGTTAAGTATCCTCAATGGGGGCATCGTCGGTGCTGGAACTTTTGGTGCAGGCAATGGAGGAGATATAACCATCAATGCCACTGAGTCTGTAGAGGTGATTGGCATAGAACCAACTCAGTTATTATCAAGTGTTTTAGGTGGCTCAACACTAAACGCCGGCAATGCTGGTAATGTGATTGTCAATACGCCCAAATTAATCGTTAAAGATGGGGGCAGAATTGATTCTTCTACTGCCGCAACAGGGCATGGCGGAAATATTAACATCAATGCTTCTGAGTCAGTCGAAGTCAGTGGTGCAGTTCCAGAAACCCATCCTGTCAGTCAGATTAGTTCTAGTGGCATCATAGAAGATGAATTTACCCATCAGTTGTTTGGTTTACCTCTTGTACCTAGTGGCGACTCTGGCAATGTGACAATTAATACACCCAGATTAAATATTAGCGATCGCTCTGTTATCTCAGTAAGAAATGAAGGCTCTGGAAACGCTGGCATTCTTGAAGTCTGGGCAGATCGGATATTATTAGATAATCAGGGAAGTTTATCAGCAGCTACGACATCTGGAGAAGGTGGCAATATTAGCCTGCGGACAAACTCTTTACTGCTCGATGGTAATAGTGAACTATCTGCTACTGCCGAGGGAACGGGAAATGGTGGTAATATTGCTATTACAAATTTGAATGCTGATAATTTTGTTGTGCTAGAAGAAGGTAGCAAAATCTCTGCCAATGCTTTTCAAGGTAGAGGTGGAAATATTCAAATTGAAGCCAAGGGTGTTTTTATCTGCTCGGATTGCCAGATTACTGCTAGTTCCGATCTAGGGGTAGAAGGAATTGTAGAAATTACTACCCCTGAGACAGAAAACAATCTTGAATTTATCAATTTACCCCAAGAGGTAGTTCAACCGGAAGAAAAAGTGGCCACCGTCTGTTCTTCCGAGGGAAAAGAAGGGCAAAGTCAGTTTATCGTCACTGGCAGAGGAGGATTACCCCCTCGTCCTACTGAACCCTTGAACAGTGATGCTTTAGTTAGTATTGAACCTCCTTCTAGTCAGTCTAATTCTTCTATTAAACCTCTACCAAAAACAGATACTTCAACACTGCCTCCCCCGGCTAGGGGCTGGTATGTAAATACCCAAGGATTAGTTGTTCTCGCCGAAAAATCACCGGAAATAGTTCCTTATGATTATGGATTAACTAAACAGGAGTGCTATGGTAATTAAACCACATTTTTATCGCTTTTTACTGCTATTTTGGGGATTTAGTTCTATTTTAGCTCTTAAAGTGGATAACTCTTGGGCGCAACAAATCGAACCTTTAACCCCGAGAAAACCAGAACAAATTGAACCCAAGCCCCTTCCCCCTCCTGAAAATAATCTTCAAATTTCTCCTCTGAAACCCCCAACTCCCGAAGAAGTTTTAGAAATTCCGGGTACAATTGTGGTTGAGGAATTTG
This sequence comes from uncultured bacterium, assembly GCA_964413275.1. Classification (GTDB taxonomy): domain Bacteria; phylum Cyanobacteriota; class Cyanobacteriia; order Cyanobacteriales; family JAABRE01; genus JAABRE01. The sequence goes on from CAYPSO010000046.1 coordinate 23,131, forward strand.
AATTTATTGGTAACACTGCTTTTAGTCAAGAAGAATTACGCCAAGTAATTGCTGATTTTACAGGGAAACCAATTACCTTTGCCCAACTTATTCAAGCAGCCAATGCAATTACGGAATTATACATTATTCAAGGATATATTACCTCTGGTGCGTATATTCCCAGTCAAGAACTGCGTTCAAATACGGTCAAAATTCAGATAGTTGAAGGCAGTTTAGAAGCAATTAACGTTAATATTCTTAAAGGAAGACTGAGTGAGAACTATGTACGTAGTCGCCTTTCCTTAGCCACTTCAGCACCTTTAAATGTTAACCGTTTGCAATCGGCTTTACAACTATTACAACTCGATCCCCTGATTGAAAGTTTAAATGTTGAACTTTCCGCCGGAACTAAAGCGGGTACAAATGCCCTAGATGTTGCCGTAATCGGAGCAAAAACCTTTAATCTTCAAGTTCAACTTAATAACAACCGTAACCCTAGTGTGGGGAGTTTTGAACGGGGAGGAGAAATTTCTGAAGCCAATCTCTTGGGCTTAGGAGATAGTATTAAATTTGCCTATAACAATACTGATGGTAGTGATGATTTTGCCGGAGGTTACTCAATACCCCTCAATGCTCAGAATGGTTCAGTTAGTTTTCAATTTAGAATTGCTAATAGTGATATTATCGAACCACCTTTTAATGATATTGATAATGATGGTTCTGAACCAGATCTTGAGGTACATACACGGGAATTTGACCTAACTTTTCGTCAGCCAATTATTCAAAGAATAACCCCAGAAGTTATTCAAGAACTTACACTGAGTCTTAGTGCCTCTAGGCGAGAGAGTGATTCTTCTATCTTAGGTGTCAAGTCTGCCCTTTTCCCCGGTGCAAATGAGGAGGGAGAAACACGCATATCTGCTTTACGTTTTGCTCAGGAATGGACTCAACGCAATCGTCAAGAAGTTTTATCTACTCGCTCTCAGTTTAATCTTGGTATTGGTGCATTTGGTTCTACTATTAACGATCGAGAGCCAGATAGTCGATTTTTCGCTTGGCAAGGACAACTGCTTTATTTACGTCTTCTCGGAGATGTTACGGATAGTTCGGCTTTCAATCCGACTCTATTTCTGCGTTCTAACTTACAATTAGCAGCAAATTCTTTACTTTCTTCTGAACAGTTTAGTTTGGGGGGACAATCCACCGTAAGAGGTTATCGTCAGGATTCTAGGTTAACTGATAATGGTATTTTTGTATCGGCAGAAATGCGATTACCCATTTTTAAAGTTCCTGACATTGAAGGAAGTTTACAGTTAGCACCATTTATTGATTTTGGTACTGGCTGGAATACAGGGAGAGATACCCAAAATCCTAACACTTTAGTGGGCATGGGTTTGGGTCTTCTTTGGCAAATGGGCGATCAATTTACAGCACGCTTTGACTGGGGCATTCCTTTAGTAGATATTGATTCGGGAGATAGAACATGGCAAGAAAATGGTATTTATTTTCAAATAGAGTACAATCCCTTTTAAAGGCAATAGGCAACAGGCAACAGGCAACAGGGACTATGTATGATGATAAAATCAAAGCAAGCAAGACTGCCTTACCAATAGGCTCGGAGGGAGTATTGAAAAACATCTGGGTAAGAAGGTATCGTCGCCTAATTGCGATTGCTTTTTTTGCTCTATTAGGATTGACTTTTACCCTCAGCTTTCCCGCTTACTCGAAGGAAAAAACTGCCCTAGAATTTGCCCAAGAAGCTCAACAATACCATAATATTGGTCAATTCGACGAAGCTGTTTTAAGCTGGCAACAAGCCGCAGATATTTATCAGCAAACAGAAGATGAGGAAGGGACAAGTAAGAGTTTAATTAATAAAGCCCAAGCTCTTCAAAATTTAGGACTTTATCCTAAAGCTTGCCATACTCTCCTTGAATCTTTTGCTGTTGAATCTCCCAACTGTAACAAAATACAACTCGAACAACTTTTAACAACTCTCTCCCAACGTTCTAATTCTTTTTCTGAAAGCGAGCTGATCGGATTGCGCAGTCTTGGGGACTTGCTACGACGACAGGGACAATTGGAACAGTCTCAAGCATTTTTGCAGTTGGCTTTGTCTGTAACACCAGAATCCGAGCCATCAGATGCTCTTTTGCTTAGTTTAGGTAATACTGAACGTGCCCTGGGTAATCGCATCCGCAATCGTTGGGATTATCAGGATATTTCTGCTATTATTGCTCAACAATCTCTAGAAGCAGCTTTGAAACCCTATCAGCCGGCTTTTAAGGCCTATGGTCAAGGGGAGGCGGCGAAAGACTCGATTATTGTCCTTCAGTCACAGTTAAATTATTTTAGTCTTTTACTGGATATACGTGATTGGTGGGTAGAACAAACCAACAGACGAATTAATTCTTGGTCGAGATTGGATAAGTTGAGTTTAGTTCAGCAAGCAGAGAATTTTATAGCTCAATTGGAGACTAAGCTGGCTGAGGATCGACAAATGTTAAATAGTAAAATTCAAGAGAATCTTGAGGGTTTAACACCGAGTCGTTCGGCAGTTTATGCTCGGCTCAATTTGGCTGAAAACTTAATCCGAATTTCCTCGACAGATAACCTAGAATCACTTTTGAATAATACTTTGCAACAAGCTCGTACTTTAAAGGACAAACGAGGAGAAAGCTACGCTTTGGGTTATCTAGGAAAATTTTATGAGCGTCAAGGACAGTTAGAGCAAGCAACTAAACTAACTCGACAAGCTTTAATGTTGGCTCAAGAACAAAACATTAATGGAGATGCGCGGGAAATTACTTATCTCTGGCAATCCCAATTAGGAAGATTACTCAAAAAACAGGGAAATGGGCGCAATGCTCTGGCTGCTTACGCTTCTGCTTTCAATACTCTTCAATCTCTGCGTACTGATTTAAACACCAATAATCGGGATGTTCAATTTGATTTTCGTCAAGAAGTCAAACCCGTCTATCTCGCCTTAACTGATTTGCTGTTAAACTCAGATATTAAGGATGAGGAATTAAACTCACTATTAATCCTTAATCCTAATAATACTAAAAAATCATTAGCCTCAAAAACTCCCCAAAAATTAGAGTTAGCTCGACAAGTCATAGAATCTATGCAACTGGCTGAACTTGATAACTTTTTTCAAGATCCATGTTCCGAGACAGCCGATATTGCGGTTCAAATTGACGATATCGATCCCCACGCCGCCGTTATTTATCCCATTGTTTTGCCAGAAAGATTAGAAATAATTATTTCCTTACCCGGACAAGCTTTACGCTCGACGACAATTGCGGTAAGCGAAGAACAAGTTAATCAAACCCTAAATCAGCTTTATGACTATTTGTATAACGAAACTATTGATGGTTCTGCAATTAATATTTTTAGAACCATTCCCCTCAACCCAGGGGAAATTAAGGGCAATCTCCAAACCCTTTTACCTATTTTTACCAAAATTTATGACTGGATTATTCGACCTTTTGAGGCAGAGTTAGATTCAAATCAAATTGAAACTTTAGTATTTGTGCTGAATGAAGGATTTCAGAAAGTGCCTATGGCAGCCCTTTATGATGGTCAACAGTATGCGATCGAAAAATATGGTATCGCTTTAGTTCCCAGTCTGCAATTGATCGATCCTAAACCACTAAAACGGGAACAAATTAAAATTTTAGCGGCTGGAGTTAGCGAGCAAATTCAAGTTGGTGGGAAAACCTTTCCCGCTTTGATTAATGTAATAAAAGAAATAGATCAGATTGAAGCGACTTTTCCCAATTCTCAAAAACTACTAAATCAGGAGTTTACTGCAACCACTTTTCAAGAGCAGATCAAAAAGTCTGTTTTTCCTGTTATTCATTTAGCCACTCACGGTTTATTTAGTTCCGATCCTGAAAAAACCTTTATTATTACTGGTGATGGCAAAACCATCGATATTGAGCAATTAAGTGCTTTTTTAAAAGCTGGAGAAACTAGAGTTCCCGAACTTTTAGTTCTGAGTGCCTGCGAAACAGCAACAGGCGACGAACGAGCGGTTTTAGGTTTAGCAGGTGTGGCCGTGCGATCGCAAGTACGCAGCACTCTTGCTACTCTTTGGCCGGTGGGAGATGCTACCACTGCTGAGTTTATGACTAAATTCTATCAAGGATTAAAAGACCCGAAGATGACAAAATTAGATGCTGTGCAACAAGCCCAAATTTCCCTATTTGATTCTGTGAAAGTCAATCTAGCTTTCAAGGATACTCAAGAGTTACCACCTCATCCCTATTACTGGGCACCTTATATTTTATTAGGAAATTGGCAGTAAGTATATGGAACTTCAGATTAATCTGAGATGATACCAAGCAAACCTGATTGAGGTACCCAAATGTTGCGCAGATTTAATCAATTAAGTTCAATAATTACCAAAATTGTCAAACAGGCAAAAATAGCTAAAGGTAGTTTTTATCAGTATTTTGAAAATAAAACTTGATAAGGGGGGGATTTAGACGCTTATTAACTATTAACTATTAACTATTAACTATTAAGCCAAATTGATTCGATTTCTTCTGCTTTTTTAATTAATTCTTTTTTTGTTTCTCCTAATAGGGTAACGTGGCCTAATTTACGACTAACTTTTGATTCTGTTTTATTATACCAATGTAAATAAGTATTAGAAATTGCCTTTATTTTATTTCTTTTTTCTTGATAATCATTATAAGAATTTTCATAACCTAATAAATTAATCATTACGGCAGCTTTAGTTTTTAAATTAGGACTTGGTAAATTTAATCCAGTAACTGCTCTTAACTGCATTTCAAATTGAGATATTTCGCAAGCATCTAAGGTATAATGACCAGAATTATGGGTTCTTGGGGCGATTTCATTAACTAATACCTGATTATCTGCGGTTAAAAATAATTCAATGCCAAATACTCCCACATAGTTTAATTGAGTTAATAAAGTATGGGCAATATTTTTAACTTGTTCAATAATATTTTCAGATACTTCAGCAGGGGCATATACTCGATGACAAACCTGATTTTTTTGTATGGTTTCTACCACAGGATAACAGATTATTTCACCTTGAATATTACGAGCGGCAATGGTGGCTAATTCACAGGTAAAAGGTACAAATTCTTCTAATAACATAGATGGACAATTATAACGAGTCCAAACTTTCCTTAATTCTTCTTTATTTTTAATAATAAAAGTACCATAACCATCATAACCATGACGACGAGCTTTTAATACAAGGGGAAATTTTAAATCTTGGCTTAAATCTTCCTGTAATTCTAATAAGGAAAACTCAGGAACAGGTAAATTAATATCTCTAAAAAAACAACGCTGTTCGTATTTATCTAACAAGGGTGATAAACTTGCTAAACTAGGATAAAAAATAACACCATCTTGAGCTAATTTTTCTAGTTTTTCTAAATCAATAAATTCATTTTCAAAAGTAATCACTTCTGCAAAATCAGCCAAATCTTTAGTTGCTTGAGCATCAGCAATATTCGCAAAAATAACTCGATCTGCAATACTCACAGCAGGGTCATTATTATTAGGAGTTTGTACTATTAATTTAATGTCTAACTTACGAGCAGCATCAGCCATCATCCAAGCTAATTGACCACCACCAATAATTCCAACTTGATTAAAAACCATAAAAAAATCTCTAAAATATATTTCCTAATTAATTTCTAAAGATAAAAAGACAGGCAAAATGCCCGCCTATTGTTATTTAAAAATACTAACAACCTAAAGAATCTTTAGTCTCAATACCTGTTTTAGAATTAACTCCATCAGCATAGGTACAAAGTTGTTTTTTCTGTTCTCCATCAAGAATTGCAAAACTAAAATCAGCACCAGTTATTTTAGCATCATCAAAAGTAGAGCGTAACATAATCGCTTCTGTGAAAATAACATCAGTTAAATCTGCTTTATCAAAATGAGTTAAATAGGCTAAACCATCACTAAAATCAGCACCATGTAAATTAGCATTTGTTAAATCAGAACTATTCAAAACAACGCCACGTAAATCAGCATTAGTAAAATTAGTATTTGTTAAATTAACTTTAGTAAATTCCTGAGTTTGTAAATTTTCTCCTGCAAAATTTCGTCCGCTAAAATCGGCATTATCAAAAGTAGAACTAAAAGAAGTAACAGTAGAAGAGCTTGCTGCTTGTGCCGGTAAAGGAGAGATTAATAAAACAAAGGCGAAAACAAAAATAGCTAGTCGTAAAAGATATTTCATTGGATAATTGGATAATAGGAAAAACAGTTTAGAGACAACTTTAAATTGTATCGGAATAAGGGGGGCGAGAAAACTTTGAATGGGCTAGGTTTTATTGCCCCTACGGATTAAATTGTCCCTTTAAATAGTCCTTGGGGGCGTATCAATAAAATTATAACCATAATTAATAAAGCTACTCCTAATTTGTATTGAGAGCCTAAAACAAGGACACTTAACTCACTGGTAACACCGATGACTAATGCACCAGCGATCGCACCATAGGGATTACCAATACCTCCGAGGATAACCGAAGCAAACATGGGCAAAATTAAAAACCAGCCCATATTCGGACGAACTTGAGTCATTAAACCGTACATTCCCCCGGCTAAAGCGGTTAAAGTGCCAGTGATAATCCAAGTCCATAACACGACTTGCTCCACATTAATCCCCGATACCCTAGCCAAATCAATATTATCGGATACTGCCCGCATCGCTTTACCAATTTTGCTATTTTGCAGCAAGAAATGAAGGGCAATAATAGCTAAAATTGCCATTATGATTACAATTATTCGATAATAAGCAATTTTAATTCCCAGAATATCAATGGCTTCTGCCACAGGTAAATCGTAGGATTTATTACTACCGCCCCAAATTAATAAAATTCCACTGCGAATAAACAAAGCTAAACCAATAGAAATAATAATCAAAGTAGTAGTATCAGCCCTAGCACTACGCATAGGTTTCCAGAGCAATTGTTCGGCAATTAACATAGCTGCAATTGTTCCGATAGCACCTAAAATCATTGCTATCCAGATATTCACTCCATTTATATTACATAACCAAGTAAAATATGCCCCTAAAGTCAAAAAGTCTCCGTGAGCAAAATTAGATAATCTTAAAATTCCATAAGTAAGGGTTAATCCCACTGCTGCTAGAGCGAGGATGCTGCCTACTGCAATACCGTTAACAATTAATTGAGCAATATCCATCTGTAATTGTGGTCAAATTTCACCCTCTTAACTTACCAAAAATTTACCCTTTGTGAATTAATTGATACTTTCTTTCCTAAAGTGGATAAACAGATGGTAACAATTGAAGTAATTTTGCTGCTCCTGAATACTGAATACTAAATCCTGTCTCCTTAGCTTAACCAGCAAACTTCTTGAGGCAAACCCTGATTTATTTCTAAGTTACGAGTAAGCGATCGCAATTTACTACAATATTGGGAAAAGCTGTAGGGTTAATTATCCCTGTAGTTAAGGCAACTAAGTTGCAATAGCGATCGCCTTCAGGTTGAGTAAATACCCATACTTTTTTCTCAACTAAATCTATAACCCAATATTCAGGAATCCCGTTGCTGGCATAAATACTCTGTTTTTCGTTTAAATCTTTACCCAGAGTAGTTTTAGATATTTCGATTAACCAATAAATATCTTCAGCAAAAGGATGATGAGTCGCATACATGGTAGCAGGTAAACGCACAACGGCTATATCAGGTTGTGGTTCAGAATTATTCAGAGTAACAGGTAAAGCTTGTCTTACTACTGCGGTTGTATTGAGCAGCTCCCTAAGATATTCAACTACAGTATGATTGGTATAGCTATGGTCGATTCCCTCTGGACTCATTTCAATAATTTCTCCTGCAAGTAATTCAACCGCTTTATCTGCTAAAATACCTGAATCGACTAGACGATGCCAATCTAATAGCGACCATTTAAAAATAGTTTTCATAATTTTAATCGCAATTATCAATCATATTTTGCTAAAAAAAGTTGGATGTAACTATGAAATTTAACTTACTATCAAAAGAAACTGGAAGAACACATAAAAGCCATAGGGCAGATTCTATATCAAAATAGACCTTCAGGCAAACTAAAAAATTTTCAGCTTTACATTATTATGGAAATTTGACTAAATAACTGCCTTCAACTAAACGATAACTGCTAAACTGAGAGGCTAAGAAATTAAAGACTAAACAAAACGCTTATGATTATTTCGGAACTTTTACCCGCCATATTAGTATTAGAAGATGGTACATTTTATCAAGGTTGGTCTTTTGGTGATACTGGTACAACTATGGGTGAGGTAGTATTTAACACCGGAATGAGTGGTTATCAGGAAGTTTTAACCGATCCAAGTTATTCTGGTCAAATTGTTATTTTTACCTATCCAGAATTAGGAAATGTAGGAGTTAATCCTGATGATGAAGAATCTACTCATCCCCATGTTAAAGGTGTAATTGCTAAAAATATTACCAATAGACCTAGTAATTGGCGTTCTACTCAGTCTTTACCCGATTATATGAAGCAACATAAAATTCCGGGGATTTATGGCATTGATACTAGGGATTTGACTAGAAAAATAAGGGTATCTGGAGCGATGAATGGAGCAATTTCTACTAAAATTCTCGATCCAGAAATGTTACTTATGCAAGTTCAAAATGCACCTAAAATGGCAGGTTTAAACTTAGTTAAAGAGGTAACAACCAAAGAAATTTATGAATGGTCAGAAACTACAGATTCCCATTGGGAATTTGGCGTAAAAACAGCAGATAAACCACAAGAACAATTAACCGTCGTAGCCATTGATTTTGGCGTAAAACGAAATATCCTCAAACGTTTAGCTAGTTATGGTTGTAAGGTAATTGTTGTGCCTGCTGATACTGCTCCTGAAGAAATTCTTAAATATAATCCCGATGGTATTTTCCTCTCTAATGGACCAGGAGATCCTGCTGCTGTTGCCGAAGGCATCGAAACCACTAAGGCTATTTTAAAGGCAGAATTGCCAACTTTTGGTATTTGTATGGGACATCAAATTTTAGGCTTGTCTTTGGGTGCAGAAACTTTCAAATTAAAATTTGGACACAGAGGCTTAAACCAGCCTGCAGGTTTAAGTCAACAAGTAGAAATTACTAGCCAAAATCATGGTTTTGCCATTACAGAAGAGTCTTTAAAGGCAGAGGTAGAGATTACCCACCTTAATTTAAACGATCGCACCGTGGCTGGATTGCGCCATAAAACATTACCCTTTTTCTCCGTACAATACCATCCTGAAGCAAGTCCAGGGCCTCATGATGCTGATTATTTGTTTGCTAAATTTGTAGGGTTAATGCGTAATAATAAGGAAAAAAATAATAAGTAAATATTCTCTGATAATTACTCAAATAGGTTTATACTGTAGCATTGACAAAATTAAGAGTTAATCTAAGGAGGTTATTATTGTCGAGCCAATAAATCTGACAGTTAGTTTAAGGGGAACTAGAGAAGTCAGAGACAATTATCAAATTTTTCGTTTGACTGGTTTACTTGATGCCTTTTCCGAGCCGGTTTTTCGTAAGGTAGTTGGGCAATATGTATTAGAAGGTCCTAAGCACGTTATTCTGGCTCTAAATCAAATTGAATTTGTTGATAGTTCGGGAATTGGTGCTTTAGTTCATATTTTTAAAGAAACTAAAAATGCTGATGGTAGTTTGCAAATTGTGACGAATCCCCGTGTTACTCAAACAGTCAAATTGATGCGCTTGGATAAATTTCTCTCTTTGAGAAAATCCGTTGAAGAGGCGATCGAAAATATTGCCCCTTAATAAACAAGGCATGAATAACGATAATTAAGCTATCTGGTGATTCTAACCTGATAGCTTGTTTTTTTATTTTTCTATATTAGACGAATTGCATTGGTCAGGGAATAGGCAAATCGCTTTATTACTTTAATTCCCAACTTATACCATTTAGCTAAATTAATAAGAGAGATAAGTAGCTAAATAAAATTAATTACCTATTAGTTAACGTGATTAAGATGAACCAATTTATTTGGACTACAAATCTTACTTGTCTCTCTTATCTTGCTTCTCATGCTTCATCATGCCTTAAAATCTAAGCTAAATTGAAGTATTGGCGGTACTGAAAATAAAATCAGCAGCTTTGAGCAAAGTAGTATCAACGCCGACTAATTCAGCTAAAGTACGCTCGCCATAACCAATAAATCCACTATTTCCCTCTACCCAACGAGTCAAGCTACGCAATCCTTTAATTTCAGGAATGTCACCAAAACCGATTTTATCCAATCCTACCCCAAACTCCTTAATTTTCACGGCACGAGAACCAGCTAAAGGTAATTGTCCAGTGGCAACCCAGAGTCTTTCGTCAACTTGTTTTGCTTGGTAATTCCTTACGCCATTGAGTAAAACATCATGGGTGGTATTCGTATCTAAACGGGAATTATAAATCGAGACAGAATCCATCTCACCCCTAACGGTAAACTCTAGCAAAGGGCTGTAGGTAAGCTGAGTACCATCCTTGA
>CAYPSO010000047.1:0-23412 GCA_964413275.1 uncultured bacterium
TTTTTTCTTTTTATTATTTTCTCACTCTTTCTGCAAATTTGAGATGCACCCGTTGGAATCTTTGTCTAGTCAAGAGATTATTGCTGAACTTTCTGATTGATGTGGCACTATGATTCGGGTTATAAATAAGACTTTTTTTATTAATCGTAGAGAGCGCAGAGAGGAGAAGAGAGAGGATAAAAAAATAACTAATAAAAAACCACGAACTACGAACCAACATTATGACTAATTTATATCAACGCTTAAACGCATTATCTCCCGAACAAAAAGCTCTTTTACAAAAACGTTTACAAGGTAAAGGGATTAATATTAATAATTCACAAACTATTCCTATAAGACAAGCGGAGGAACAAATTCCTTTATCTTTTATACAAGAAAGACTTTGGTTTCTTCATCAGTTACAACCAGATTTATCGGTTTATAATGAATCAATTTTATGGCGAATCAAAGGTGAATTGAATCATGAATTATTAATAGCAAGCGTTAATAAGATTATTCAACGTCATGAAATTTTACGGACTAATTTTCAATTGATTGATAATCAAATTATTACAATTATTAATCCAGAACTAAAAATAGATATTCCTTTGATTAATGTTAATTCTCCGTTGCCTATTCTTAAAGAAACTGCCAATCAACCTTTTAATCTTAGTGAAGGTGCATTAATTAGGGGAATTATTGTTAAAATTAATCCTCAAGAATATTTATTTTTATTAGTGATGCACCACATTATTTATGATGGTTGGTCATCAAAAATTTTGCTTCAAGAATTAACCAGTTTTTATAATCAATGTTCTAATTTATCTCCTTTACCGATTCAATATGCAGATTTTGCGCTATGGCAAAGGAACTCATTTACAGAGGAAAAAAGACTTAATCAATTAAATTATTGGAAAAAACAGCTTGCTAATCCTCCTAGTTTATTAAATCTCCCTACAGATTATTCTCGACCAACTAAATCTAGTTTTCGAGGTCAAAAAAGCTTTCTCAAATTATCTCGCCCTATTTCCCAAGCTTTAAAATCTCTCAGTCAAACTGAAGGTGTCACCCTGTTTATGGTTTTACTGACAGCTTTTAACATTTTGTTACATCGCTATACAGGAGATAGAGATATTTTAGTGGGAACTCCCATTTCTCAACGTCAACAGCCAGAAATTGAAGGTTTAATTGGTTGTTTCCTAAATACTTTAGTTTTACGAACTAAATTTACTGAAAATCATAGTTTTCGAGAACTTTTAACTCAAGTACGGCAGACTACCCTTGAAGCCTATAATTATGCAGATATACCTTTTAGTGAACTCGTACAAGAATTACAACCAAATCGCAGTTTAAACCATTCTCCCCTATTTCAAGTGATGTTTGTCTTTCAAGACAGCCCCTTGGCAGAAATTACGACTTCGGATTTAACTTTAACACCGGAAATATTTGATAGTGGAAGTTCTAAATTTGACATCAGCGTATTTCTGGAAAACACCCCTAAAGGAATTATGGGAGTTTGGGAATATAGTAGCGATCTCTTTAAGCCAGAAACTATTGACAGGATGTTACAACATTTCCAAATTTTATTAGAAGGAATTGTAACTCATCCCGAAGCATCCATTAATACTTTACCCCTGTTAACCGAAACAGAAAAACAACAATTTCATCAGTGGAATCAGACACAAGCTGATTTTCCCGAACAATGTTTACATCAGTTATTTGAGGAACAAGTTGCTAAAACGCCCGACGCAGTTATAAGTTATCAGTTAACTTATAAGGAATTGAACGAAAAAGCAGATCGATTAGCAGCCTACTTGCAACAGGAAGGGGTAAAGCCAGAAGTATTGGTGGGTATATGTTTAGAACGTTCCCTTAATCTAATTATTACACTTTTAGCCGTTATGAAAGCAGGAGGGGCATATTTACCCCTTGACCCCAATTATCCGCCAGAAAGACTCAATTTTATTGTTGAAGATGCTCAACCATTAATAATTCTCACCGAATCAACCTTAAAACTAAAACTCCAAACTCAAAAATCTCAAATTATTTATATTGACACCATTAAAGAAGAAAATATTAACTACGTTTGCGATCCGCAAATGCGAAGCAGTCCACGAACTACGAACCACGAACTAAAAAATCTTGCTTACGTTATCTATACTTCTGGTTCAACGGGTAAACCTAAAGGTGTGGAAATTACCCAGCGATCGCAGGTAGAAAAAACCCTCGCTTCTCTGTGGCAAAAAGCTTTAAATCTAGAAGAAATTGGCATTAACGATAACTTCTTTGAATTAGGGGGACATTCTATTTTAATGGTGCAACTTCATCGCCAAATTTGTGAAGAATTTACCATCGAATTTCCTTTGATGGAAATGTTTAAACATTCCACTATTAATCTATTAGCAAAACTAATCGAAAGAACTCAAAAAAATAAAAAAGAAGGTGATACAAATGAATCAATTAATGATAAAATTGCAGCAGGAAAACAAAGAAGAAATCAAGCATTTTTACAAAGAAAAAAAGCCCACAAATATACTTAGTTTATTTGTGGATAACTTTTTGCTGTCATCAATCATTATTTTTTTTGATGACAAAGGATTTAAGTTTTAAAGTTAATCAAAGTTAATTTTTTCTTTTATTCTCTCTGCGCTCTCTGCGGTTTTTAATAAAAGCTCTCGATAAAAACCCTAAATCTAGTAAGTAATTATAAATTTTGTAATGTCCACTTAATAAGATTACCAAGCCCTTCGGGCTGAAGTAATGAGTAATAAGTAATAAGTAATGAGTGAAAGCCCGAAGTTTGGTCTAAAGCCTCCTCATTCATGAGGAAAAAGCTAAAAATATAATTCAATAATTGAATCCTCTGACTTCAGGCAGAGGTATTACTCATTACTCATTACTCACTACTCATTACTCGTGAATCGATCGCATTATTCGTATCTTTCCGTCTGTATTGGTTGCCTACTTGTACTTTGGAGGGCTTATTTCAGGTTGGTTCGGCATTATTCTGAGTATTTTAGCCTTGATGTTGTTGTTGACGAGTATCCTAGGCTCATGCTCTATCTATTATTTCCTTGGGTTTTCAACCTGCCCATTATCGAAAAAGAATAAACCAAGAAGCATTAAATAGGGTTTGCTGAAAAAGCGGATGCGCGTATTCTGAGGTCTCCTCAGAATACTAACCCGCACCAAGCGTTGACTGGTTGGGGTGAGTAGTCAGTAGCGGTGGAAGCCCGGGCCGCCGTAGGAAGTCGGAACTCGGCGAGGTTTCCTACGGAGCAAGCAGGTTCAGCAAGAGAGGGAATGTCCACCGAAAGGGAGTTGAGTCTGAGACAATTAACTTGGTGATTTGTTCAAATGCATACTTTTGGCACATATTTAGGCTAATTCCTTGCACTTTTATCAAAAAAATACCTCTAAAAGCTAGAACATATCTGGGTTTTATGTTTATTTAGCAAACCCTAAATAGACTTAGTCGTGAACGATCACAGGCTAACCCTGTGGTGCAGAGGACGAAGTAGAGAAGGTCAGTGGTGTCACAACGCACAGTTGACGCCACTGACCTTGCTTGACCGTTCTATTTTTATAGAAAAAATCAAAGTTTATAGGTTTAGCTCTCTAAATTAGAAATCTTGACCAAATCCCATTAAGGCTGGACGTTCAACATAGGTTACTCGATGTAATACTCGCCAAGTTTTATTAGCTTTACTCACATCAATTTGACCCAAAGCACGGGCTTCTTCATCATTACTGGCTAACCATTCGGGATCGACCACATAGTTAAAGAAATCGTGGAAATGGTTGGTATTGCCTTCGAGATAGAAACTCATAAAACGATAGCGATCAACTTTTTGACCAGGAAAGAGGGGATGATCGTCATGATTGGTGATATTGCGACTTTCTACCCCACTCAAGTCCACATTTAAGGCAAATCCTTGACTACGACTTTGGGTTTTATTGAGGGTTTGGGTTAAATTAACCGTTGCTTGTGCAGTTAACTCCACCGCAGCCCCCAGAGCATTAAAGTTGCCTTCCGCACCTAAACCAGCATTGAGACTAAAAGACCCCCCAATACTATGTTCAATGGTACTAGCAAAGCTTTGGGCTTCGCTTCGTAATCCTCCATCGCCGTCCCAAACATAAGTATTCACGATATTTCGCTTTCCGGCACGAATTTGGATATCTTCCATTTTCTGCTGCCAACTGGCAAAGCTTTCTACAGCTTGGGTACGTTGTTCTTGATCGGCAATTTTGCTCTCAATTTCGCGCTGTTTTGCCTCTGCTGCTTCAGAACGGTTAGCGACATTTTCCTCTGCTTGTCGTTCTGTATTCTCCCGTTGTGCGTTTTGCTCTTCCTCCGTTAACCCTTCATCTTCTCGACGATTCACCGTAATGGGTGCTGGCGCATCTCCTCGATTAACTTCTCGATCTAAGGAAGTTTCATCCACTAAACGGGAGTTAAATTGGGCAAAATAAGCCGCGCGACGGGCATCTTCATTTTCTATCTGCTGCTTAAGGTCATAAGCTTCTTGTAAGCGATAATAACTAGCAGGATAGAGAGAACCATATTGCGATCGCATTTCAGGAACGTGCTTAAAGAAACGTTGGCTAGTGGCTTCGGTTCCGGTTTGTCCGTCTAAGCTACCATTCATGGTGTAGGCAGGATTAATTAAAAAGGTGATGGTATTAACATCAGGGGGAATGCCATCCACCGGAAGCACTTGATAACCTACCATACGCCCTGAGCGACGTAATCGAGTGATAAAAACATCTGCTAAACCAGAAACAACCAAGGCATAACCGACATTTTTGGGGATAAATCGCTTACCTAAGTGGGGAAACTTGGCTTTTTGTTCTTGAGTTCCCCGTAATTCTAGGCGATCGCTAAATTGATTAGTAGAAGTAGCCGTAATATTACTCTCGTTGAGGAAATTATAGGTAAAGTCCAGATTCCCTTTAAATCCTGCCCGTGTTGCCGCAATTCGCTTGGTAATCACTAAGGGACCGCCCCGTACGTCTTCATCAACTCCGGCAAAGATTTCCAGGTTTGCCCCTAACCCCGATTCTTGCGCGCGATTCCAACTATATTCTACGTCTTGGGATTGGCTTAATTCTACAGAGGTTGCCCCATTATAGTCATCCTCAAGGGTTAAATTTTCACTGGGAATAGGAGGCGCACCTTCAATATAACCGAGTAAGGTGGGGGCAAATTGAGCATTACCAATCCAGCGTAATTCTAAGGCTTCTACTCGTTTATCGCTAAACAACTGTACCCCATTGAGGACGGGAAGGGCAAAGAAACGGCGCATTAAAGCGGCTTTAAGTCCAGTATCGGGTTCGATACCAATGGTGCTATATTCTGCGCTAATTAGGGCGGAATTGATTAAAGGAAGAGCATTATCATCCACAATGACGGCATCTCGTACCACCCCAACAGAATTGCCCGTTAAATCAGCCACAGTTTGGGGAGATTGCATCATATTCACTTGATTTAAAGGCCAATATGCGACTAAATCGCTTTCTTTCCCACTTAAACGATAGGACATAGTGGTTTGAATATCTGCCTGAGAACGAGCAGTATTCCATAATCGGACTTCCGCAATATAACCGTCGCAAAATTCGTTGGTAAAGCGGTTATCCCGCCCAATTTCACAGTTATTCTGACTTGTATTAGCAGCAACGGTTCCAGCAATGGAGTCTTTGAGTTCTCCGTTAACGTAGAAATGAGCAGTATTATTCTGATCGAGAACAACGGCTAAATGATGCCAACTATCCACCGTTAAGTTAATGTTCTTGGCATCGTAATCTTTGCGTCCATAGGTAGTAAAGCGCAGTTGATTGTCCCGTAATCCTAAACCGTATGCCCCTGCTTTGGAGAATATCCGTTGAATTCCTGTTATTTTTCGGGGTTTAATCCAAGCCTCTAAGGTAAAGTTATTGGTCAGGTTAAATCGCTCATGATGGCTAATCTCGATGTAGGTATTTACCCCATTAAACTGCATCACCCGATGACTAGGGTTGCCGATGGGTGCGCTACAACCCCAAACATTGCCTTTTTGCACTTTACCACAACGGCTATGACCGGAATAATCCCGTATTTCGGTATCAATGCCGTCATTGCCAGGAAAATAAGCAAGTAGGCCGGGTTCATTGCCACTGAGCAGAATTTTACTATGGATTTCGACTTCTTCGGGTTTGAGGGCAAGTTGCCAAATACGGACTTCTGCGAGTTTCCCAAAGGGTTGTTTCCCGCCTTGATAGTTACCAATCGCATAGATATCGCTGCTCGTTTTGGCTTTTTCGACTTTACCGACTTCTTTGCCATCAATATAAAAGGTGGTACTAGCTTTATCGCCTTCTCCCTGTCCCACAACCGCTAAATGGTGCCAACCTGACGGTAATTGTTCCAGATCGAACCCACTGGGATAAAATTGACCGTTGACGTAGGTGCCTAATAGTCGTTGGGTTCCTTCATTTTTGACCAAAACGGGGTGTTCAGGGGCGTTTTCGGCACGAACTAAGGTATTATAATTAAAGGGATAAGGGAGGGGAGAGAAAAACCAGGTTTCGACTGTCCAATCTCGCGTCAGGGGAATCGGCGCATTTCGTCGCAAATCCTCAGTATCTTTGAGCAGAATCACGCTATCAGATTGATCTAGAACAATACAGGTTCGTAAAGCGTCAGGAATCCACTGCTCAAAGGCAATATTGGCACTATCAGCAGTGACATCAAAACGAGTTTGACAAATTTTCCCTTCAGTGTCAAAGTAAATTAACTCTACATTGCCCTCGCTGGTTTCTAAGCAAGCAAGACGACTGGCAGGACGAACAAAGGGTAATAATGCGCCTGTGACAGCTAATTTTTGGGAATTTGAACCAATGATGGGCATGGTTTGGGGGGTTTGGTTAGTTTCCTTCACCCCTTGAATAAAGGTGGTATTGAGTTGGTTTAGTTTTGTTTGTACTGTTTGCAGTTGGGCAATTACCGCTTTCAGTTGAGCGTCTAATTCAGCCTTTCGTTTAGCTTTATCGGCATAAATAGCATTTAATCGGGCTAATTCTGCCTCAGCGTCTTTTAAACGTCGGCGAGTGTATTGTAGGTTTTGCTGTGCGCTGTTTAATTGTTGTTGCGCATGGCGAATATTATTGTTGGCGTGTTCCCATAAGTTAGTTAGTTTAAACTGTTGATTGTCCTTACCATGAGGATCGTCATGGCCATAGATACTGTGGGAACGGTTGCGTAAGTCCATAACCCGATTTTCATAGCGCGATCGAATCAGGTAGTAACTACCCCGACGTTCTAAACGCCATTGTTGATTTGACCCTTTATGATGATTGGTGCTACCGTAGATGTCATGCTTCCCAAATGTCTGCATATCTAAGATACGGTTTTCATATTGGCAGATAATCGTGTAATAAGTGCCATCAACCCGTTCAAACTTGAATTTTTGGTTGCCGTGTTTGCCCCATTCTAACCCTTGAAGGAAGCTCTTTTCTTTAGTGTAGATACGCGCTGCTTCATTCTTTCCTTCCCGACTGCGAGTGGTTAAACGATGCCAATAATTCCAGGGATCATTGACTTGGGTTTGATAATCCTGTAAATAACGATTGACATCCCCTTGATAGCGGGTAATTTGGTCTTTTAAGGAACGAACTAAGCCTGCTTGAGTTTGAGTATTGCGAGGAAGATTAGGATCGTTAATGAGGGCTAATTCTGCCTCAATTTGGCTCTTTTCCTTTAATAAGAAGGCTTCTTGCTTTTCTAAGGGGTCAAGCTGTTTTAAGGTTGCTTTGAGTTCATCATCGTTATTCCCCAAGGGTTCTAAGGCAATTTCATCTCTGTAGATAGCTTGGGTAATACTATCAGACACTAAGCGAATGCGATGTTTGCGAACTTCTAAGAATTTCCAATTACCTTGAATTTGAGCAATTTCAAAACTACGCAGGAATTTGATCTCATCAGGAACCGTAAACCGTCCGGTTGCTTGGTACCATCCGTCTCCAATGGCTTCAAATTCGGCCGTTTCTCCGACAATTTCAACCTTATTTTGAGCATTACGACTGGTTTTACCCCAATAATTACAACGAAAGGCAGGTTTTCCCTCAATATCGTTGGGATCATCTTCAGTGTTTAGTTTAAATTCAAAGGATTCTTCATAGATTGCTCGTTGCGTCACGGCAAACAGTTCATCATTGCTATACTTAACCGCTTCAGTTTTGCCATCTCCCAGGGTACGATTGAGGGTGACAGCACTAACGAAAGCATCCCCATAAACAATTCCGTCGTTACTATGAACGGAAAAATCCACAACTTTGCGCTCTTTTCCTTCACTAATCGCCCCTAATCGCCAATAACCACTTAATTTGACTTCTCGTCCTGTTAATTGTAGATACATGGTATCTTTGATTTCTTGAGGGGTTTTAGCTGTGTCCCAAATCTGGACATCTGCTAGTTTTCCAGCAAAAAAGGCTTTATCTTTCAATCCTGATAGATAAAATTCAGGTTTCCAAGCTTTTTCAACCAAAGGAACGCCTTTAAAGGTTGTTTTAGCCACTTCTTCCCCATTTTGACAGAGTGTTAAGGTGGTGGTTTGGGTTAGGTAATCATAGGCGAAAATAACCCCACAATGAACCCATTGGTTTAAAGCTATAGGATGAGAAGTGATAATAGTTGCAATATCTTTTTGATGGGCGATACTGAAACCGAGTTTACCGGCTTGTAAACTTAACTCCACTAATCCATCTTTTTGGGCAATTAGAACTTGTTTTTCTAATTGATGCTCAGAAATATAGACCCAAGTGGTGTAAGTTTGAGCAAAAGAATAATCAGTAGAAGGAGTTTTGAGGGGAAGCGAAGGAATAGCAATATAATCCTGTTTGCCGTCAAAAGATACACCACGACGTTTACGGGAAGCCAGTTTGAGATTGACGGCTTGTCCTGCTTGCCAAGGTATATCTAATGTAACGCGATCGCCGTCTATATTATTTACAGGATAAATGTCATTATAGGCTTGGGTATTAATAATTTGTACCTCATCCCCACTTTCTAAGCTATGATTGGGGCTAATTATCCGTATTTTGCCATTTTCGGTCAATTCGTAGGCAGTAATGATGCCATCGAAGATTAATCCTGTTTCTTCTTCCGGTATCACCTCCCAATGTCCTATTTCATTACCCACCCAATTGGCAGTAATTTCAAAGGTGCGATCGTCTATTTTCTGGGTGATATAGTGACCATTGTAATGATTTGTTCCCTCAATTTTTACCACATCTCCATATTCTAAGTTTTGGGCTTGTTTTGAGGTAATTTGCACTAAATCGCCTTCAGTTCGATCCATTCTGGTGATAATTCCCTGGGGAGGTGGGGTACTATCACCGATGGCCTTAATTTCATCTAAAGTATCTAAAGGGAGTAAAATTTCCCGGGCATCGTTGCGTAAGATATTAAAAACGGGATTGGTGTCTAATTCTGCTAAAGTTCCATCTCCTGCTACGCCAAAGCTTAGGGTAGCTGTTCCTAAATTCGTAACAACTGCTAATAAGACTTTAGTAGATTCTTTGAGCAGTTGAGTGCCTCCTTGAATTGCTCGTTCGATTTGGGTATCGTATTTGGTGGCACTTAAACCTTGGGTAACGGTCAAATTTTGCAGATTGAAAGAGCGTTGAATAATTCCGGGAATCGAACGAGGAATAAGAATATCAGCTTCCCCTGTTTTCGATTCTAAAACGGTTTCATCCTTAACATCAAATAACCCTTCTGAGGAGGCACGAATTGAGGTGACATCAATTTGTTTGGTTTGACTGTTATAAGTCCAAATATGCCAACGATATTTGTCATGCTCATTTGTGGGCAATAACATTACCGAAAACCAACCATTCTCTAAATTTTTAATTAAAGAAAGTTCTGTAGTTGGTTTATAAAAAGGATTACCTTCTGTATCTCTAAAATCAAGAGAATCAACTAATCTTAAAGCATTTCTGGCAAAATTTTGCTTATTTTCTAAGGGTTTATGTTTCTGCTTACTGCGCTTGAAGCGAACTTCCAATTTACGTACTAACTTATTGGTTAAGCCATCAAGAACAAAACGATCTACTAATAAAGTATTATCCTTTGACTGACGAAAAACGTAAAGATGACCTAAGCCTGACACACATTGCACGGGTGCAACGGCTGTTAAGGATTCGGTTTGATATTGCGATCGCAATAAATACTTCTTATCTTCCCCATAGGTTAATTCTTCTGCTTCTTTTTCCATCACTGAAGGATCAGGTGTTTCATTCGGAAAGGGTAAAATATCCCAATTTTCCCAACCTGTGACATCGGTGTTGCCATAACTATCTTCATAACCATCTTGTTTAATGGTGTAGCGAATTTTTCCTTGACTATCTGTAGCAAAAACGACTACTTTTCCTTCGTGGGTAATACTGTTAATGTTTTCTAGTTTTTCTTGAGCTAAAAACATAAGGTATCCTCGTAATTTTGTTTCAGAAAATTAGATGAAACTACACTTTACTGAGCGCAAATATATACTGCATTTTTGGTTGGATGAACCATAAAAAATACTGGTAAGGTGGGCAAATTATTAATCGTAATTATTTTTGAATAAAGTTTGACAATATTTGCCCACTCTACAATTGTTTATTTGCTTGTAAGTGCAAAACTTTTTAGTTTGTAGTAAAGGCTTTAGCCTTTATATAAATCAATAAAGGCTTGCCAATAACATACATAAAAGGATTTTGGTTATTTACTTATTGACTTCATCTGTTTCGATTTAATCAAGATTTTTAGAAAAGTAACAGGGGAAAAAGTTAAGGAAGTTTTTGCTATGAAATTAATAATTTTAGTCTTTTAAGGTAAGAAAAGTTAAGTTTTAATCGATACTAACTACTTAACTTTTATGTATCGACATTAATATTTAATGAGTTTATAACGGTAATAACAAACAACAAGAAGTAATGAAAATAAGAATAACACTAATTACTTCAATATTCAATTATTTCCTATATAAAAACACAAATAATGGAGGTAAAAAAGACTCAAAAAGTTATTACATCAAATGCTCATATTTCTAAAAATCACAAAATAAGATTGTGATTTCATCTCAGACAATTAATCATACATTATGGAGCATTAATTATGACCATAGCAAAAGCTTCTACCAATGAAATAACTGGGGAAAAGAAACAGCTTAATTCTAAATCTTTAAGTTGGATGATTTCAAGCCTAGTAAAAAAAAATGAGGATAATAATTATCAACCAACAATTTTAGGACATCTGCTATTAGCTAGCCTTTTATCTTCTGTTTTCTTTGGTAGTTATGCCCTTCAAATTAATCGAGCTGCTGCTCGCTTAAATCAATGGTTAAATCCTCAAAGTTCTGCTACAACCGATGTCGCCATCAAAAGAATCGAAAACCAGATGGTCAACGCACAACAGGAACTTGAACAGACCAATGAACCAGAAACAAAAAACACCCTTGAACGACATTTATCCGAACAAGAAAGACTCAAAACTCAGTTAGATGAAATCGATCGCAGACTTGAGCGTTATCATCGCATGATGCTATTTTTCTACAGTCGTAATTATGCCTCGATTTCCCTAACAACTATTTCTGCTTTAATTGCTGGTTCTTGCGTTTTATTAATTAGTCGCTCAGGTTGGGAACAGATTAATAATGCAGTGATTCATCTGTTTGTTTTTTCGTCAGGTTGTGTCATCTTATTTTCCGACATTTCGGGCATTTTTCAATATGATGTCAACTATCAAAATGTCGCTGCAATTTATGGCGAACACATGACCCTAAAAAATGCGATTCGTAGCTTTTTAGCAACAGGTGGATTTCTCCAAGAAAATCCTGATACTGGAGAAACTGAATACATTCAAAGGCAAGATACTAATCGCTTTATCTATTACGTTGATCGACAACTGACTAAGTTCAATCAAATTCCTTTAGCCATTGATACATCAACCCTTCAAAGAGTTGTTAACTCCGCTAATTTAAGCAGTCAATTCGGAGAAAAGGTGTCTTTTGATGTACCTGAAGCTGCATCTGAATCAGGTCAATAAATTTAGTTCGTAATTCTAACTTAGGGAATTTTACGTACTATTTACAGACTCAATCAAGTTTTATTTTTCATTCACACTTATCTATTTTATTTATGGAGACATTAATCATGAAGACAATCAAAGCAACCACCGAAACCTTTCTTAAAAAAGAAGTAGCTCAAGCTTCCCAACTTTCTGAAGCAGAAAAAGTTCAAGTTGTAGCAGGTAAAACCTATCAAATTGTTAATTATGCTGAAGCAGAACAAGGACATTACCGAGTGGAATTAAAATATGATGCAGGAACTTGGTATCTTTGGTCGGGACATTGGGAACTTCCTTGGGAAGATAGTAAAGAAGAACCAGAAACCACTAAGGCAGATTTCTTTACAGTGGAAAATCTTAAAGCAATTATGCCTAATGCTTCCTCATCAGATATTACCACCTATGTCAAACCTCTGAATAGAGTCTTGCACGACTTTAATCTAGCAACAACAGTAAGAGCTTGTGCGTTTATTGCTCAAATTGCCCATGAAAGCGGCTCGCTGCGCTATAAAGAAGAAATTGCCAGTGGCCAGGCCTATGAAGTTCGTCGGGATTTAGGTAACACTCAACCCGGAGATGGAAAAAGATACAAAGGTAGAGGATTAATTCAACTTACGGGAAGAGCCAATTATCGTCAATGCGGGCAAGCATTAGATTTACCCCTAGAACAAAATCCTGAATTAGTGGTTAAAGATCCCTATACAAATGCTGCCGTTGCTGCTTGGTACTGGCAAAGTCGCAATATCAATGATGCAGCAGATAGCGGCGATTTTCAAAAAGTTACCCGTTTAATCAATGGTGGATTAAATGGTTATAGCGATCGCGTACAATATTGGGAAAGAGCCAAAAAGGTATTTTCCTCTGGAGGAGTTGTAGCTGCTCCTGCAAGCTGGCAAAGTATTAATTGGAATGATTTTAATGCCAAAGTATCTAAATATTTTAGCGTGCGAGAAGTTACCAATGGCGATCGCCGTCGGATTCCGACAGATAATACCATTAAGCAAAATATTTTCCGACTCGCCCAAGAATTAGATCGAGTACGTGAAGCTTGGGGATCTCCAATTCTGGTGACTTCTTGGTATCGCCCTCCTGCGATTAACAGGGCTGTTGGAGGAGCAACTCTTTCTCAACATATCAGTGGTAAAGCGGTTGATATTAAACCCGTTCAAGGAAATCTTTATCAATTCCAAGAATGGTTAGATAAGGTGGCTTGGAAAAATAAAGCTCTAGGATATGGAGCTAAGAAAGGATTCGTTCACCTTGATTTGCGTTCTGGAAATATTCGCTGGAATTATTAATTGTATCAAATTTAGGTAATTTGTAGAGACGTAGTATATGTATATATATATTACGTCTTTGCACTAAGTGTATCGACTGGGTAACACCTACTAAAAACCTAGACCAAGAGAAGTTTTAGAGTTATTTTGCGCTCAAACCCGCTCCAGGTCGGTGCGGTAAGCTCTATCGTGTCAGCTTGTGGACTGGAAAACGCCGACGTTACCAGAGTGAAGCAAGAAGTAAATGCTAAAACTATTTAGGTAGATTTGGGTAAGTTTTATGGAGTGGCTAATAAAATTTACCTGTCGAAATTCCTGCTCTGGATAATTAAACCGTGCTAAATCCAGAAATTCCTCAACCAAATCAAGTCCTATTATTTCTGAATATATAAATTAGTTTCACTGATGTCATAAAAGAATCAAAACTCCACTTTATAAGTCTTCGTGGCACAATAAAGTTAATATAACTTAACAGGAGGATCGTACATGGTCGCTACTCCAATTAAAACAGAAAAACGTTTAACAATCTCAACGGCAGATATAGCCACAGACATCACTACTATAAGATCATTGGACTGGGATAGAGATAGATTTGATATAGAATTTGGCTTACAAAACGGTACAACTTACAATTCTTACATTATCAGAGGAGAAAAGTTGGCTCTGGTGGATACTTCCCACGAAAAGTTTCGTCAGCTATATTTAGATACCCTTAAGGGTTTAATTAATCCTGAAGATATAGATTACCTTGTTATAAGTCATACTGAACCAGATCATAGCGGTTTAGTTAAAGATATACTGAAACTAGCTCCTAATGTTACTGTAGTCGGTTCAAAAGTTGCTATTCAGTTTTTAGAAGATTTAGTGCATCATCCTTTTGAGCGTCAAATCATTAAAAGTGGAGAGAAAATTGATTTAGGTAAGGGTCACATTTTAGAATTTGTTAATGCGCCTAACTTACATTGGCCTGACACAATCTTAACCTACGATCATGGCAGCCAAATTTTATTTACTTGCGATGTATTTGGGATGCACTATTGCTCCAATAGTACCTTTGATGAGGATTTGAGCGTCATAGAGCCAGATTATAGATTTTATTACGATTGTTTGATGGGGCCTAATTCACGCTCTGTGTTAGCAGCTTTAAAGCGTATGGATAAGTTACCAGAAATTAAAATGGTAGCTAACGGTCATGGGCCTCTTTTGTTACATAATGTTAACGAATTAATTAGTTATTATCGGCAATGGAGTGAAGCCCAAAGTAAAGGAGACAAAACCGTAGTAGTGGCCTATGTTTCCGATTATGGTTGGTGCGATCGCCTTTCCCAAACTATAGCTAAAGGGATCACAAAAACTGGTGTAGCGGTAGAAATGCTCGATTTAAAAGCCGCCGATAGCCAAGAAGTCAGAGAATTAGTGGAAAGTGCCATAGGCATAGTAATTGGAATGCCTCCTTTATCCCATAAGCAAATCAATACTAATCTCACCACAATTTTAGCCTCCGTTAATGACAAGCAATTTATTGCTATGTTTGAGTCTTACGGAGGAGACGACGAACCCATTGACCCTTTACTCACTAAATTTTTAGAATTAGGTTTAACTAAGGGTTTTCCCTCTATTCGGATTAAGGATACTCCTAGCGAACAAACCTATCAACTCTGTGAAGAAGCAGGTACAGACTTAGGACAATTAATTACCCAATCTGACAAAGTTAAAAAACGTAAATCCCTTGATAGTGATTTAGATAAAGCCATGGGGCGTATTAGTGGGGGATTATATATTATTACCGCTCAAAAGGGTAATGTAAAAAGCGCCATGTTAGCTTCTTGGGTATCCCAAGCAAGTTTTGAACCCCCCGGATTTACCGTTGCTGTAGCCAAAGATAGGGCGATCGAATCTTTAATGCAGGTACATGATACCTTTGTTTTAAATATTCTGGAAGAAGGTAATTATCAAAATCTGATGAAGCACTTCCTCAAACGATTCCCTCCCGGTGCCGATCGCTTTAGTGGCATAGAAACTCAAACTGCCAATAATGGCTCTCCTATTTTGGCCGATGCTTTAGCATATTTAGAATGTGAAGTAATTAGTCGGATGGAATGTGCCGATCATTGGATTGTTTATAGTCGCATTAGTGATGGTCGTGTTTCTAAGCCTGATGGTTTAACTGCCGTACATCATCGCAAAGTAGGTAATTACTATTAAAGGATTCCTTTTGTGTAGGGTGGGCAATTTATCATTAACTATAGATTCTCATCAACAATTTAATTGATTGCCCACCTGATTTAGATATATTTCTATTTGGGAAAGGTGGGCAAAATAAATCAAGGTTATTTACTGATAAATTAAAATGTTGTTTTTGCCCATCCTACTAGTAGTTACTGAGTAGATTGAATTGAGGAAACGAAACCCAACACCTATACCTATAAGATATAGATTGGGTTTCAATAATTTAGCCCATAGTCGCTGAAGATAAAAATACCAGACCAATTCCACTAATAACCAAACCACATAAACGCATAGCTGGAAAAGGTTTATAAGTAAATTTGTTTAATAATATATTTCCTATTACTAAAGCCCCTAAAGCAACACTTAATTGAATAACAATAAATCCTGTTAAATAGGTGAGCAAAGGAGTCATTTCTGCACCAACAATTGCTTCTCCATAGGCGTAACCATGAAAAATTCCGGCCAAAGTCGCAATTAAACCTAGGGCAAAGGAATAAATAACTGAAGAATTATTACTTGCTTTTTTAATTGATAATAAAATTCCAAAAGTTAAAACCGAACCAGATACAATGATTTCTGGTATGGGTAAATTCAACTCTTGTAAGTGAATTAAAGTACCTATCATAGTTGCTAAAACAAAACCAATAGGAATCATTAAACCTAAAAATTCTCCCGCAGCAATTAAACCACTAGCAATCACAAAAGCAAAATGATCTAAACCAATAATTGGGTGAGCTAAACCTGACATAAACCCTTCAAAAAAGTTACTGGGAATTTTACCTCCCAAGGGATGGTGTGCGATCGCATTTTTACTAATAGCTAACACTAAAAAAGTAGCTGTTACAATCACTCCTATTGCTGAAAATTTTACTTGTTTTTTTGACATTTTTCTCCTGATTTATTTTGAATTTAATTAAATTTAGTTGAGAATTGCTTGTTCAATATCTTTTTGTTGCAATTGTTTACCAATGAATACTAAACGAGTTTGACGAAGCTCATCAACTGACCATTTTCGATCGTAAAAATAGTCAAAGCGATCGCCCACTCCCTGCATTACTAAACGCATAGGTTTATTAGTAACATTAACGAAACCTTTAACTCGGTAAATTTCCTGTTCTCTAACCAACTTTTCTAACTTTTCTTTAAGATATTTAGGGTCAAAACTGGTTTCTAAAGTTAACTGTAAAGAATTAATATCGTCATCATGTTCGTGTTCTTCCTCATGATCGTGATGACTAGGGCGATTATCTAAATCATCCTCAACTTTTGCATTAAATCCTAATAATAAATCAGGACTAATTTCCCCTTTACTACAAGCAATTATTTTAACTCCTGCACGCAATTCTTTAGCTAACCAAGTTTTGATTTTTTCTAGTTCTTCATTACTTACTAAATCTGATTTAGTTAATAAGACTAAATCAGCGCAAGCTAACTGATCTTCAAATAATTCCTCGATAGGTGTTTCATGTTCTAAATTAGGGTCAGATTCCCTTTGTGCTAAGAGCGCATCTAAATCTCCAACTAAATTTCCTTGGGCTAAAGCTTGACAATCAACCACAGTAATTACCCCATCTACCGTCGCTCCATTTCTAATTTCTGGCCATTTAAAAGCTTGGACTAATGGTTTTGGTAAAGCTAAACCCGAAGTTTCAATTAATAAACAATCAATCTGGTCTTTTCGTTGTAAAAGTTCCTGCATAGTCGGATAAAATTCCTCTTGAACAGTGCAACATAAACAACCATTTGTTAATTCAACAATATTTGTTTGTTTGTTACCTTCTTCATCGCAAACTTGACAAGATTTTAATAAATCTCCATCTATTCCCACTTCTCCAAATTCATTCACTAAAACGGCAATTTTTCGACCTTGATTATTTTGCAAAACATTTCGTAATAAAGTAGTTTTTCCAGCACCAAGAAAGCCCGTAATAACAGTTACAGGTATTTTATACATACTAATTATTTTCCTTAATTAAAATCATTGTTAGTTAATGGAGGAAGGCGAGCAATAATTCCTTTTTTTAAAAGCTCAGGTCGTTCTTTCCAAGGTAAAATTCCTTTAGGTTGAAGATAATATTTACTCGCACATTCAAAAACTGCTTCTGCTGTTTCTTCAATAGGTAAATCCCCAAATACATAGGTGAACTTTTCGGGTGAAATAAAAGCCACAACACAGGAATTACTACAAGCACTCATACACTCTACTGAAGAAATTTCATATTCTTGTGAATGCAGCCAATTTTGAGATTTTTCTTTTAAATCTTCAAAAAGTTTTTGACCTCCACTAATACCTACTTTTTTGCCATTCTCCCAAATACTGGCACAAGTGGAACAAACCAAAATTTGATGCTTATTTTTCATACTTATTTTTCCCCAATTAAATTCCTTGGATTTACAAATTACAATCAATTTTGTGAAGTGGATAATCGATCGAAAAATGAATTAATAAACCAATAATTGGGGAAATTAATTTTAATAAAAACATTCGCAATCATCAACATCTGTACCTCGCAGATTTATAGTAAATTTGACCAAAAACTGGTGGGCATCCTGACTTAGAAATCAATTCCTTACAGTTGCGGGACAGCGCCAGACTTGCACTGGACTTTCCCCCTTACGCTTAATAACTGCTCATTATTAAGACCAGCTCTGATAAGTTTACTCGATCTTTACCTTAAATAGATCTTAATTTTTGATTTGGCAGATTAGCCTTTAGATTGGATAATAAACACGGTAGTTTTAATTTGAGCATCAATTTATGGCATATTGGCTTTTTCAATCAAACCCAAAATATTATAAAATACTAGATGCGATTGCCAATTTAGATCAAATGCCTTGGTTAGTTACCCGTTATGGGCAAAATATGACGGTAGGTGACGGAGTGTTAGTGTGGATAGCCGGAAAAGATGCGGGAATCTACGCCATAGCTGAAATAACTGCCACTCCTGAAGTTTTAGCCGAAATACCAGACGCAGAATATTGGCTTGACTCTAGCAGGATTAAGCATAGACCACAAGCCAAAATTAGGTTTATTCGTAAATTATTAGGACAACCCCTGCGGAAATTTGAGTTGAAATATGACCAAATTCTCAAAGATTTGTCAGTAATTCGTATTCCTAATAGCACTAATTTTAAAGTTACACCAGAACAATGGCATAGAGTTTATCAATTGAAAGGTTAATTTTTGTTAAAGTCACCCCCTATTTGAGATAAACTGATATTTTGCGATATTTGTTGAATTTGAAAATAGTTAAACTGTGAGAAAAATTATTATTGCCGGTAACTGGAAAATGTATAAAACCCAGGCCAACTCCCTGGAATTTATCCAAGCATTTCTTCCTGAAATAAAAAATACGGACTCAGGACGAGAAATAGTTCTCTGTGTCCCTTATACTAATTTAGCCATAGTCTGCGAAAAAGTTGCCAATACTCCTATTAAAATCGGCGCACAAAATATTCACTGGGAAAATGAAGGTGCTTATACCGGAGAAATTTCAGGCTCGATGCTTACGGAAATAGGCATAAACTACGTTATTATAGGTCATAGTGAACGTCGTCAATATTTCGGCGAAACTGACGAAACTGTTAATTTACGCCTCAAAGCAGCCCAACGTCACGGTTTAACTCCTATTTTATGTGTCGGTGAAACTAAAGCACAAAGAGATGCAGGAGAAATCGAAAATGTCATTTTTGCCCAACTAGAAAAAGACCTTGTTGGTATTAATCAAGATAATTTAGTAATTGCCTATGAGCCAATTTGGGCTATCGGCACTGGTGATACCTGCGGTGCAACCGAAGCAAATCGAGTTATCGGCTTAATTCGTCAGAAACTAACTAATAAAAATGTAACTATTCAATACGGTGGCTCGGTTAAACCAGATAATATTGACGAAATAATGTCTCAATCTCAAATTGATGGAGCATTAGTCGGCGGAGCAAGTTTGGAAGCAAAAAGTTTTGCTCGTCTAGTCAATTATAATTAGAGCGATTGAACGTAGCCGTAGGGTGGGTTAGGCGGTAATAAACACTTAAAATAAACCCAAATTGAGCAATTCGCCGTAACCCACCATTAGATTAAGTTAAAGAAATTAGATAGATTATGTCAACTCCTCTGAAAATAAGAGATTATTCCTTTAATTGGGGAAAAAAAACCTATATTATGGGTATTCTTAATGTTACTCCAGACAGTTTTAGTGATGGTGGTCAATTTAATACCCTTGATAAAGCTTTAAATCAAGTTAGAGCAATGGTTAGCGCAGGTGCTGATATTATTGATATTGGTGGACAATCTACTCGCCCCGGAGCAGAAGATATTAGTTTAGAAGAGGAATTAACTCGGGTAATTCCTATTATTGAAGCTATTCGTAAAAAGAATATTGATATTCCTATTTCCATTGATACTACTAAATCTGTAGTTGCTCAAAAAGCGATCGCAGCAGGCGCTGATATTATTAATGATATTTCTGGTGCAACTTTTGACTCAGAAATATTATCAGTGGTTGCTAGTTTAAATGTGCCAATTATCCTGATGCACCTTCGTGGTACACCCCAGACTATGCAAAGTTTAACGGATTATCAAGATTTAATTGTTGATGTTCGTCAATTTCTCCAAAGTAGGATAGATGAGGCTTTAACAGCCGGAATTAAGCGATCGCATTTAATTATCGATCCAGGTATTGGCTTTGCTAAAACTTACGACCAAAATCTGCAATTATTGCAACAATTATCAGCTTTTCACGCCTTACATTTACCTATTTTAGTGGGGGTATCTCGTAAAAGTTTTATCGGTCATATTCTTAATAAAAATAATCCTCAAGAGCGAATTTGGGGGACAGCCGCCGCCTGTTGTGGTGCTATTGCCTCTGGTGCTGATATTCTCCGTGTTCATGATGTGGCTGCTATGTCTGATGTCGCTAAAGTTGCTGATGCCATCTGGCGATAAAGTTTCCTAAAAACCAGAGTTCCATCCAAAACAATTCTTCACAAGTTTACCATGATTAAACCTTATCCTTAAGTATGAATAACCTCCTTAACGGTATTTAAAATATGATATTTCTCAGAAGCATTGCGATCTGGATTATTTTTATCATTATTGAAAGCCTGAATGGAATGATTCGCACTCTTTGGCTAGTGCCATCTATGGGAGATCTGCAGGCACATCAAATTTCATTTGTTACCGGATCGCTACTAATTTTGATAATCGCAACTATTTTTGTGCGCTGGCTCAATATCTCAAATTTCTCTCAATTGATCGGTGTGGGAGTCTTGTGGATGTTGCTAACGGTTGTGTTTGAGTTTGGATTGGGACGCTTTGTTTTTAGGTATTCATTAGCACAAATCGCTGCTGACTACAATTTGTCCCAAGGTAGATTAATGTCTATCGGTTTGCTTCTCCTTGTAATAGCTCCACTCATCGCTACTAAACTTAGGGATATTTTGAGCGATCTCAGTCCGACTTAGCATCCTCATCCTTTAATCCTCACTTGGAAAGGGGGATAGGGGGGCAAAAACTTCTGTAAATGGTTGTCTCAAGAAAAAGATCGAAAAATAGCGAGTGATCGCAATAATCTTCTTAGACTTATGGTTGAGATAGATATGCAACAGATAGATCTCATTGGCAGCTTTAAAAAACGCAATTTCCCTCAGTTTCGTAACCCTACCATCGACACGATGATTTGGGGTCGTCAGCGACATCATGTACCCATTTTGGTCGAAATTGATGTAACAGTTGCACGAGCAGCAATCCACGACCAAAAAGCAAAAACTGGACAGGGAATTAGTTTTACAGGGTGGATTATCAAATGTCTTGCCCAAGCAGTCAGCGAACACAAATACGTCCAGGCCCTCCGTAAAGGTAAATGGCAGCTCGTGATTTTTGATGATGTGGATGTAACGATTGTCATCGAACGCACAGTTGCTGGGGAGAAGTTGCCAATGCCTTACATCATCTGGAAAGCAAATGAGAAAACTATTACTGACATTCATGCAGAAATTCGTACAGCGCAAAAAATGCCAGTTGGATCGGGGACAGTGCAGATTGAATCGCCCCATGCAGCTTGGATAAAGCAAATTTTTATGATACTGCCCCAGTTTTTGCGAAACTTGTTATTTTGGGAACGATTGTTTCGCAACCCCTTTTTAATCAAGCGCATGATGGGTACGGTCTCCGTGACTAATCTTGGAATGTTCAGTAGCGGCGGAATGAGTTGGGGTATTCCCATTGGCATTCATCCCTTAATAATTGCGGTGGGAGGAATTGCCAAACGACCCGGAGTTATAGATGAGCAAATTGTTATCCGCGAGTATGTGGGACTAACCATAATGTTTGATCATGATGTGACAGACGGTGCACCAGTCGCACGCTTTATCAGGTACTTGCAGGAATTAATGGAAAGTGGGTATGGGTTAGAAGAAGCTTCAAGAGACATAAAAAAAATATGATTACCTCACTAATTTTAACTCAGATTCTTTTACCACTTATCCTGATAGCATGGCTTGCGATCGCCCCCCCCCATAACTTACTTGGGGTTTCACTAGAAGGCGTTGTAACGGCAATTGCTTTATTTGCGATCGCCCGGATGGGAGTCTGGTTGTTTCCGCCTTGGTGGACACCTTATCTCTATGGGTTACTCTTTGTTCTTGCCTTAGCAATTGTATTTTGGCGACACGAGCCTCAGCGCAAGCTGCCTTCTAACTGGCTCGGTTGGATAGCCATTGTTGCTTTCGTGGCCTTGGGAATTTTTGCGAGAAACGAGGTAGTGCAAAGTTGGACAGGTCAGTTTCCACCCCCCATTCCCACTGTCGATCTGGCTTTTCCGCTACGGGAGGGAAATTATCTCATAGTTAATGGAGGTAGCGACATTCGGATTAATGCACACCTAAAGCTTCTGGACGAGTCAGTGCCGCGTTTTCGTGTCTATCGGGGCAGTAGCTATGCAGTTGATATTATCCAGCTTGATCGGTTTGGCTTGCGAGCAAATGGTATCGTTCCCACCGATCCAGCCGCCTACCGGATTTATGGGGAGTCAGTCTTTGCCCCTTGCTCTGGAAAGATCGTGCAAGTGATCGATGGATTTCCAGATATGACGATTCCACAAATCGATGCAGTGAATCGTGCTGGGAATCACGTCATCCTACGTTGTGGCGATATTGATGTTTTACTCGCCCATTTTCGCCCTCGGAGTCTCTCGGTTCAGACAGGGTCAGTGGTTAAGGTGGGCGATCGCATTGCTGAGGTAGGAAATTCCGGTGCCAGCGACGAACCCCACCTGCACATTCATGCCCAGCGTCCTGGATCGCCTGTAACACCTTTTTCCGGCGATCCTTTGCCGATGAAGTTTAAAGGGCGATTTTTGATTCGTGGCGATCGCGTAGTGAATTAAATACGTTTGTGGAGGCTTTCCCTATGCTCAACCGAAGACAATTTATTCAATTATCAGGAGTAACGCTCATGAGTGCTGTTGTATCACAATACTGTTCTTCTAAAAATGAAACCTACGAACAAGCTGTCCAGAGAATTTGGCAGCATAGGACTTTCACCCCAACCAATTCTCTGGCATTGCAGCAGGAATTAATTCATTATGCAATTTTGGCAGCTTCTAGTCATAATACCCAGTGCTGGAAATTTAAACTCGAAAAACAACTGATTTCGATCCTGCCAGATCTCGAACGACGCTGCCCAGCAGTCGATCCAGACGATCATCACTTATACGCTAGTCTGGGTTGCGCAATTGAAAATCTAGTGCAAGCGGCTCAAGCCTTTGGCTTAAAGGGTAACGTGGATATGCAGTCAACGGAGGCGATCGAAATTCAGTTGGAATCTACTCAGCCTGCGCGATC
>CAYPSO010000047.1:23512-33307 GCA_964413275.1 uncultured bacterium
CTGCGCGATCGCAACTCTTTGAAGCCATTGTCGATCGACAATCGACTCGTGCAGAATATGATGGCAAACCCTTAAGTAATCAAGACCTCAAGCTGTTAGAACAAGCAGGGAAAGGGGATGGGATGAATCTAATTTTACTCACGGAGAAACAGGCGATGGAAAATGTACTGGAATATGTGATTGCAGGCAATACCGCGCAAATTAACGATCCAGCCTTTGTCAAAGAGCTAAAGACTTGGATTCGGTTTAATGAAAAAGAAGCCCTTCGTCAAGGCGATGGTCTTTTTGCTAAATCTTCGGGGAATCCGACGGCACCCCATTGGCTTGCGAGTATCCTGTTCGATCGCTTTTTTACCCCAAAAGTCGAAAATGAAAAGTACACTAAGCAAATGCGCAGTTCTGCGGGAATTGCAATCTTTGTGGCTGATGCCAACACTAAATCCCATTGGGTCAATGCTGGACGTGCCTATCAGCGATTTGCACTGCAAGCTACGGCTTTGGGAATTCGTACTGCTTTTTTAAATCAACCTGTTGAAGTAGCAACCTTGCGACCTCAGTTTGCAAATTACCTAAAAATTGGCGATCGCCGTCCTGATTTAGTAGTGCGGTTTGGCCGGGGGCCAAAAATGCCAAATTCCCTACGGAGACCTCTGGAGGCGGTGATTATTTAAAGCTGATTGCAATCATTTTGAAGCAAGCGTAGCATGAAAAATCAAAGAGTAAGTTCAGCAAAATTAATTAGACAAAAATCTGAAGGTGGGCAATCCCCACCACTCGTCTAAAATTCTTATTCAGAAAGTATTATATTGTCTTTGAAATATTCACTAATTATAAAAATAGATAACATTCATTAAAATAAAGTAAAAAAATTAGGTTATCATCTATAGTTTTTAGTTAAATTTAATTATGAGAAAAATATTAGATGAAAGTCCCCTTTAAAAAAAAGGATTTTTAATGATTGTAAAGAAAGTAAAAATAATTTTAGTTGAACCAGCCGGAGCTTTAAATGTAGGCTCAGTAGCCCGTATTATGAAGAATATGTGCTTAGATGAATTGATTTTAGTTAAGCCTCACTGCGACATCCTTGGGGATGAGGCACGACAAATGGCAGTGCATGGTAGAGATGTATTAGAAAATGCTAAAGTCGTTGATAGTCTTCCCGAAGCTTTACAAGGAGTTAAAAGAGCGATTGCCACTACATCTTATAATCGCAGTTTACCAGTTAATTTAGAAACTCCATCAGTAGGACTTCCTTGGTTATTAGAGCCAAATGTTACTTCAGCTTTGATTTTTGGCCCCGAAGATCGAGGTTTAAATAATCAAGAATTAAACTATGCCCAAAGATTTGTGGGTATTCCCGCTAATCCTGAATATCCTTCTTTAAATTTGGCTCAGGCAGTTGCAGTGTGCACCTATGAATTATATGCTCATAGCCAAGAAACAACTACTCTGGGGGAAAATAAGAAAGAAGTTAATTTAGCTTCTTTAGATCAACTGGAAAAATACTATCATCATTTACAAAATTTGTTGTTAAAAATAGGTTATCTTTATCCCCATACAGTGAATGCACGAATGGAAAAATTTCGTCGTTTATTCAATCGTGCTAATCTGAGTCCAGAAGAAGTAGCTATGCTACGGGGTATTCTCAGTCAAATTGAATGGATAATTAAGCAAAAATAAGTTATGGTTAAACCGTTAAAAAAAACCAAGCAAAAACCAGTATCTTCCAGCAAAAGAAGAAATAGAAATCAGTCTGTCGTCAATCTCAATGCTTATCGTGACAGTCATACTTCAGTGAGTTTGATTGATTCTCCTCCTTTAAAAAATAAAATAAAAGCTGTCCCCAATAATTCTCCAACTAAAAAAACCTCTTTTTTATCTGTTTTTTTCCTATATTTATTGCGCTTAATAATTTTAAGTGTGGGTATTGGCGCAATTGCAGGTACAGCTTTACATTTAGTTAGTCAGCAAAGACTTTTAAGTAATGCTGCTACTAATGAAGTCGCAGAAAAAATAAAAGAAAATCCTCTAGAAAAACATTATAAAAATCCCTTAGTTTTAACTCAAGAAGTAACCACTTTAAAAAAAGAAATCGAACAATTAACAGCTAAAACTCCCCAATTAAAATCACAGGTTTTCTTTTTCGATCTAGATACGGGGAATTATATAGATATTAATTCTTCTGTGGCTATAGCTGCTGCTAGTACAATTAAAATACCTATTTTGGTAGCTTTTTTTCAAGATGTGGATGCAGGTAAAATTCGCCTTGATGAAATGCTAACCATGACTGAAGAATTAAAAGCAGGTGGCTCAGGTGCTATGCAATATAAGGGTATAGGTACTAAATTTACTGCCTTAGAAACTGCCGCAGAAATGATTATTAATAGTGATAATAGTGCCACTAATATGATTATTAATCGCCTTGGAGGTATCAATAATGTCAATCAACGTTTCCGAGAATGGGGTTTAGAAAATACCTTAATTAAAAATTATTTACCGGATTTAGAAGGTACTAATACCACCAGTTCTAAGGATTTAGCTTATGTTTTAGGATTAGTTAATGATGGGCAATTAGTATCAGTTAGAGCTAGAGATAGAATCCTCGGAATTATGCAAAAAACCAAAACTAGAACTCTTTTACCCCAAGGTTTAGGAGCAGGAGCAATAATTGCCCATAAAACTGGTGATATTGGCACTATTTTAGGAGATGCAGGTATTGTAGATATGCCCAATGGTAAGCGTTATCTTGTTGCTACTTTAGTACAACGCCCCCATAATGACTATAGTGCTAGAACTTTAATTCAAAATATATCTAAAGCTATCTATAATTACTCTCATCAAAAACCCTTTGTGAGTTCAAATTAAGTGTTTGTAGCCATTTTGTAATGCCTTCGGCCATGGCATTTGCTAGTTTTTCTTGTTCTTGTTTATTTGTTACCCATTCAAATTCATGGGGATTAATCATAAATCCTAATTCCATTAATACTGAAGGTGCAGTATGGGGACGAGTTAAGGCTAAATTATTCCAAAATACTCCGTAGGATGGTCTTTTTAATCTTTGTACTAAATAATTGTGTAAAAATACCGATAAATCATGGGCTTGGGGATGATACCAAAACATTCCAACTCCTGAGGTATTCATAGCATCGCCGTTATCGGGCAAAGCATTATAATGCACCGAAAGAGCAAGGGTAGGTTTAATTTTATTAATCATTTCTACTCTTTCTCCTAAAGAAACATCTTTATCTGTTTCTCTGGTCATATAAACTGTTGCTCCCCGTTTTTCTAATTCACCTTTTAAAAGCTTAGAAACGGCTAAATTCACATCTTTTTCTGGGTATCCTGTTGGGCCACGAGAGCCTAATTCTTCTCCTCCATGGCCAGGGTCAATTACAATAGAAATACCCTCTAAATTATTACCTATTTTTGGTGGATGTCTTAAGGACAAAATTAAATTTGTGCCTTCATATCTTAAGTCATATCCCCATTGTTGATTAGATTTTAATTCAAATACATATTCTATTTTTTCTTGGTCTTGAGGTTGCCAATCTAAACGCTTAATTATCGGGTCATCATTTAAGCGAATTGTATCAGTTTGAGCTATGGTATTATATAAGGTAAGAGTTAAACTTTTTTCTCCTTCTTTAATACTTACAGGAACAGGAATTTGTAGGGGAAAAATTATTTCTGTTGCTCCATCTATTTTTCGAGAAGTAACACTACGAATAATAGATTTAGGAGGATTATTTAAGGGAATAATTTGAGTTTCTCCTGATTTAATCCAAGCACCATAATCTAATTTTAGCCACTCTCCCTCTTTACCTATTACTGAGGCTATTGTGCCTTTGGGCAGAGGAGTTAAACGAGAATAATCTGTGCTTGGGCCTGTACGTGCAACTCCTGCATCGCTAATTACTTCTATTACTTCTAATTTATTCTGATTAATAATTTCAATTGTACCTTGGCTTTGTTCTTTAATACTTTGACCATTTAAGGTTAAATTATAAGTTGCTGTTCCTAACTTACCAATATTATTAAATTTAGTACATCCTGAATAATTGCCTGAGTTTGAATTAATTGTTGCCAAATTAGTTCCTGTCAAAACTGCTGAATTATCTGGTAAATTGCTTTGATATTGATTAGGTAATAATGGAATATTTTGACCAGCTAAGTTAACATTAACTTGAGCATTTATAGGGGCGATCGCATGGAAACAAATTAATTCATTGGGGAATCTACTAATATTAGTTGTCGGGGTTAAAGAATCGGTTATAAAATTAACTCCTTGAGTAATAGTTTTTAAGGATTCATTTCTAGTTATTTTAAGATTTATTTGTTGATTATTATCTGTAATATTAAAAGTATTTTCTCCGATTTTTAAAGGAAAACTTGGCGCAAAATGTCCATCTGTACTTCTGGTTATTTTTTGATTATTTATTAATACTTCTGCTGTGGGGGAAGCTGTACCAATTATAAATATTTTTTCTGCTGTAGTTTCATGATTAGCGGGAGGATAAGCGATAAATAATTCAGATTGTTGTGCTTTTACTGGTGAAGTTACTGTTAAGATGCTGCTTAAAGCTAAGGTTATTTTGATATTATTTGAATTGAACATATATTGATAAATAGCCAAATGAATAATAGAAAATGATGATTAATTACCAATCATGAATCATCATAAACTAATTGAAAATTATAACAAATACTCGCTTAAAATAATCAATTTGTAACTAATTTTTATATAAAAAACAACTGCTGTACGGGCGAACAGAAGTTCGCTCCCTACGACAAACCACGAACTAAAATTATTGTTCTTTTTCTAAGACAACACCTTCATACAATTGCGAAATCGCCAATTCAAATTCAATGCTAGATAAAGTAATAATATCGCCATCAATATAGGGATAATACAGCCACATTCTGCCTTCTTCACGACAGTAAAGTTCAACAGAGATTTTTTCGGAGTCAATCAACAAATACTCTTGTAAAGATGGTATTTTCAAGTAATTAGTGAATTTTTCCCCCCTATCTCTGGTAGTTGTATCGGGGGAAAGAATTTCGGCAATGATTTTAGGATGTTGAATAAAATTGCGAGCGTTAAGGTCTTGGGGAGCGCAACTGACGATAACATCGGGATAATAATAAGGACTATTAGGACTAACTTGCAATTTCACATCTGAGACATTTACCCGACAACCTCTTGAATGTAAATGTGGGCGTAATGCAGTGTAAAGATTAAGGGCAATGTCATTGTGAGGAATTGTACCGCCAGTCATAGCAAAGATTTCGCCGTTGACATATTCGTAACGAATCTCTTGTTGAGGCTCCCATTTAAGATATTCTTCAATAGTTATTTTTTGTGGTTGTTGGGGAGTAGCTATCATGGCAAGGTTTTTCCCAGTTTACTCTAATTGTAGCGGATAAGGGCAAAATCATATCTATAATGAGCGACCCGTCTTGAGCGAAGTCGAAAGAAGTCGAATTATCAATTTCTTCGACTGTTGCCCTTACGCCTGTTGCCTGACGAATGCAATTCGTCTATTATTCCTTATTTAAGCTTAGACGCATTTACTTGGGGATTAAGACTAATCATACTGGGGATTAAGAGGTTTCTAAACGCAGATTGAGTGCGTCTAAGCTTATCAACTAATTCAAAATCTTCATTATTTGTTGATATAGAGCCTCATTTCCCTGCTGTTTATAAAGGTTGGCGGCTTGTTGAAAATCCCTTTGCGCCTCTGAGTATCTTTGTAAACTATTGTAAATTAAACCCCGATTATAATAAGCATTGGCATATTCAGGACTAACCTGAATAGTCTGAGAATAATCAGCAATCGCTTCAGAGTATTTGCCTAAGTCAGCATGAATAATGGCTCGATTATAATAGGCATTGGCGTATTCAGGATCGACTTGAATAGTTTTAGAATAGTCATTAATCGCTTCAGGATATTTTCCTGAGTCAGCATGGAGAATGGCTCGATTATAATAGGCGTTGGCATATTGGGGATTAATCTCAACCGTTGTGGAATAATCAGCGATCGCTTCAGAGTATCTTTTTAAGTTAGTATAAACTATAGCCCGATTGTAATAGGCATCTGCATAGCTCGGATCGATCTCAATAGCTTGAGAATAATCAGTAATCGCTTCAGAGTATTTGCCTAAAATGTCATAGATTATACCTCGATTATTATAGGCTTTTGTATATTGAGAATTAAGCTGAATAGTTTGGGAATAGTCAGCTATAGCTTCGGGATATTTTTCTAAGTTAGCGTAGATTAAACCTCTATTATAATAAGCATCTACATAGCTTGGATCGATCTCAATAGCTTGAGAATAATCAGCTATAGCTTCGGGATATTTTTTTAATTTATCATGAATAATACCCCGATTATTATAGGCATCGGCGTATTGAGGATCGATTTTAATAGCTTGAGAATAGTCATCTATAGCTTCTTGATATTTCCCTAACTTATCTTGGACAATACCACGATTATAATAAGCATCAGCATATTCAGGATCGATTTTAATAGCTTGAGAATAGTCGGCTATAGCTTCGGGATACTTGCCTAACTTATCATAGATAATACCCCGATTATAATAAGCATAGGTGTATTGAGGATTAATCTCAATAGCTTGAGCATAATTGGCTATAGCATCTGAGTATTGTTCTAACTTAGCGTAAATAATAGCTCGATTATAATAGGCATAAGAATAGTTCGGATCGAGCCCAATAGCCTTAGAATAGTCAGCAATGGCTTCTTGATATTTTTCTGATTTATCGTAGATAATACCCCGATTATTATAAGCATCCACATAATTCGGATTAATTTGGATGGCTTGAGAATAATCAGCAATAGCTTCTTGATATTTCTCTAAGTTAGCGTAAATTAAACCCCGATTATAATAGGCAGATGAATAGTTCGGATTAAGCTCGATAACTTTATTATATAAAGAAAGTGCTTGTTGATAATCTCCTTCGTCATATTTTTGACTAGCTTGGGTAAAATAATCATCAGCAGTCAAAGCCCTATTAACATTTTCATTAGGGTTATAGGCAATTTTGTCAGTTAAACCAAGATAGGAATTAATAGGGATAGCTAAATTAAAACCCGTTTTTACCCTAATACTTGAATCTTCGGTTGATTTTGTGTTTTCAGCATCTGCTCGCCCGTGCACTCCAACTATTTTACCATTTTCATCTAAAACCACACCACCACTCATGCCCGGTAGGGTAGTATTATCATAGACCATGCCATAACCATCATCTAAAGGTCGAGAAGTAACTGCGGTTAATTTGCCTTCAGTAAAATTAAGAATAGGTAGATTTATTGCTGCGGTGGCGATGGAAAACCCAGCTACATAGACGGTTTGACCTCGTTTTAAGTTAGACGAATCTCCAAATTCTCCCACCTGATAATTATTATCACTGGTAAATTCAATAACTGCTAAATCCCACTTATCACCAAAAGTTTGGATATTGGCAGTATTCATGGAGTGCAATTCACCGTCAAAAGTTTCTATATCCGATTCTTCACCCGGATTAATACTAGAAATAACATGACGTGCAGTTAATACTTGGTAAACATTACCATTTTTACTGATAATGATACCAGAACCCGGACTGCCGGGAGTTAAAATACGTACGGTAATTTTTTCAGCTATTTGGCCAATTTGGTCAGCAGGGATACTTGCAATCACCAAAGGAGGTGCTTTTGCGATCGTAACTTGTGATTGTACAATTACACTGGTAACTGTTCCTAAAATTGCTGTAGGTAAGTGGTAGGTTTTAAACATAAGATTACAACTTTTGATTGATCTATTAACTAATATAATCCGTAACTTTATCAAATTTTCTACACCAGTGGACAGTAAAATTTCCGAACATTTGGAGAAAACCGAAAGCAAACAGAAGGAGGCAAAAGAAATTAAAAATTATAACCAACGCTAAAATAAAATCCCTCATCCTGAGCATTTTTTCCTTCGTCATCAATTTTTACTAGAGGAATACCATAATCTAATCTAATATTAAAATCTGGTAAAGGTTGTAATAATAAACCTAAACCTATACCAATTAAAAAGGTTTCATCTTGTTGGGGATTAGGATTATCATTAACATTCCAAACTGCTCCCATATCTAAAAAAGGTGCTAACTGAAAAATAGAATTTCCTGCTTCATTTCTCCCTAAAGTAATACGGTCTTCTATTGATAATTTAAAACCATTATCTCCTGCCCTGACATTTTGACGATAACCCCTTAAAGATTGTCCACCACCTATCACAAATTGCTGGGAAGGTAACAAGCCATCTGTTGATAATTGTAGATTAGCTTCAATGATTAAAAAATTATCGGGATTAATATTTTGTATTCTTTGAATTTGTCCTAACCAAGAGAAAAATAAACCATCAGGAATTGAACCATTATTAGTAGTTGCATCAAATAAACCTGTACCAAAATTCAATAATGAACGGAATGACCAGACTCCCAATTCATTTCTAGTAATATATTCTTGTCCAAACTTAAATACACTTGTTTTACTAACTCCATCTTCATTGGGGCCTAAACCGAAAGGTGTTGGGCCAGCGAAAGTAAAAGTTTGTCCATTTTGATAAGTAAATCCAAAAGATAAGGCAAATTCTTGGCGAGTTGAACGAATTAATGGTTGTCTATAAACAAGCTCATATAATTCATTTTCTCCACTAATATCTAACTCTCTTAATCCTGATGTGATTACTTCTGTATTATTAAAATAAGCTCGTAAATTCAAGTTACCATCTTTAGGGTTTAAAGGTACTGAATATACTATATCCCAATTATTAGCTCCGCCGGCAGTTGTTCGATTATAATTTACTGCAAATTTATCGCCAATGCCAGTTACATTTTGATAACCTACGCCCAAAGTTATTCTTTCTGAGCCAATACTAGGAGGAGAATAATTATCTATACCTACATTAATATCCCAAGGGTTAGCTTCGGTGACTCTTACTACTAAAATACTTTGACCTACTTGAGTACCAGATTTTAAACTTGCTTCTACGTTTTCAAATAAGGGATTAATTTTTAATAATCTCAATTGTTCTTCTAATTTTGCACTGTTTAATGGCTTATCTGTACCTAATTTTATTCTATTTCTGATATAATTTTGGTTAATTCTTTTAGTTCCTTCTATCTCAATTTTTTCCAATTCGCCCTCAATTACGATAATTTCTATATTACCTGTGCTGAGAGATTCTTGTTTTAAAACTGCTCTAGAGGTAAAATAGCCTTTTTCTAAATATAATTCAGTGATTTTATTAGCAACAGTTTGTATTTCTTCGGCGGGAACTTTTTGACCTAATAATGGTGTAGTTATTTCTTTTAAAATATCATCATCAAATATGCTGCTGCCAGTAACGATAATATCTTGGATTAAAATATTATTTTCTTCTTCTATTATATTTTGAGTTATTTCTTGTTTTATGTTTTTTTCTAAAAAATCAGTATTGACAAAATAAGATTCTTGTGCGTTAACAGCTAAATAAGGAGAAAAATATAGCCAACCAGTTAAACCGGCAATTAGTTTAAGATACTTCATTATTGATAAGATATTTTTTTATATAGTAAAATAAAATCTTCAATCCCTAGGAATTATATAAAAATTTTGTAGAGTTGACACAAATGATTAATAAGCTGTTACACAATTAAATTAATAGTTTAGAGATGAGTTATAATTCGTGATTTAGTACATGGGATTTTTTATTAAAATAAATATTAGGTAACAAATATAACTTGTATTTATTTCTAACTAATATTAATAT
>CAYPSO010000048.1:0-33114 GCA_964413275.1 uncultured bacterium
GGCTTATATCCCCATGTCTGAAGACAGGGGCTTTACGCCGACTTTTCGGTAAAAAAACTTTATCTTGAAATGTGAGTGAAAGACCCCCGTTGAATTTCTCCTGAAACACTAATGTAATCTCACCACCTGGAGGTGATGGTAATGGAGGTACAGGTTATGATTCTTTGCCACCTGCTCAAGTAGCCAAAAATACCTTAGTTGTGGGTGCGATTGATGATATTATCATTGATCCCTACAATAACAGTAACGTATCTCAGTTCAATACTGATTTCTCCTCTTGGGGGCCAACAGATGACGGACGAATTAAACCTGATGTAGTAGGTAATGGAGAATTGCTTTATTCTTCAGGTGCTAACTCGGATCAACAATATTATTTAGATTCAGGAACTTCGATGTCAGCACCCAACGTTACTGGTACAGCAGCCTTATTAATTGAACATTACGAAAACCTCTTTGACGTTCAACCTTACAGTGCAACTACTAAAGGATTATTAATTCATACTGCTTTTGATGCCGGAAATACTGGCCCAGATTATGAATATGGTTGGGGTGTTGTTGATGGGACAGCAGCAGCAGAATTTTTAACCAATGCTAGTAACAGTGGTTCTTCTGATTGGTTACGAGAAACTACTTATTATTCTGAAGCTACATTTAGAGCAACGGTATTAGCCGATGGTACTGAACCAATTAAAGCTACCATCGTTTGGACTGATCCCGCACCAGAAAAGTTACCGGGTAATGGCTTAGATGATAATACTTCTGTTACAAATACTAATAATAAAATTACCGTGGAAGGCGGTGAACGCAGGCTCCGCCTTTTCAAGGCGGAGTAACGTTCACATTCCCATAATTTCGTAACCTGCATCTACATAAATAACTTGACCAGTAATTCCACTAGAAAGATCGCTGGCTAAAAAGGCGGCGGTATTTCCTACTTCTAATTGAGTAACAGTGCGATGTAGGGGTGCAATTTCTTCTACGTGATGAATCATATCTAAAATACCACCAACGGCAGAAGATGCTAAGGTACGAATAGGCCCGGCTGAAATGGCATTAACCCTGATATTCTGAGAACCTAATTCTGAGGCTAAATAGCGCACGCTCATTTCTAATCCAGCTTTAGCGATACCCATTAAATTATAATTAGGGATAACTTTTACTCCGCCTAAATAAGATAGAGTAACAATGCTACCTCCTTGAGTCATTAAAGGTTTTGCACCCTTAGCTAAACGAGTCAGGGAATAGGTACTA
The DNA here is from genome assembly GCA_964413275.1 of uncultured bacterium. Taxonomy (GTDB): domain Bacteria; phylum Cyanobacteriota; class Cyanobacteriia; order Cyanobacteriales; family JAABRE01; genus JAABRE01. Next base: position 1,252 of record CAYPSO010000048.1, read on the forward strand.
ATATCTAAGGCTTTAGCAAAACTATCTCTAGGAATAGCGGTAAAATCCCCTGTCAAACCATCTTTATCTGCAAAGGCTAAACAGTGAATTAAAATATCAATTTTATCCCACTCAGAGGCGATCGCACCAAAAAGCTCGTCAATTTGAGCATCATTCTGGACATCACAGGGTAAGAAAATACTAGGGTTTAAAGGTTCAACCAATTCTTTGACTTTTTTCTCAAAACGACCTTTCTCATCAGGTAAATAAGTAACACCTAAATTTGCACCTGCTGCCGACAATTGTTGGGCAATTCCCCAAGCAATAGAACGATTATTAGCAATACCAGTAACAAGAGCATTTTTTCCAGCTAAATTTAACATAGTTTAACAACTATAAAGGTTTGACAGCTATTAATTATCTCATTGCTATTAGTCAAATTCCAAATAAATTAAAAAATGTGAGTTTGACGAACCTCTAAGTACAGGACAAAAATTTTAAACAATGAACAAATTGATTATATCTTAAATCTAAATCAAATATAATATCTCGCAGATGATCTAAGCCATAGGGAAAAATACTCTTGGCTTCTTACGTGATTGCACAAGCTGGGGAAACCCCAGCGTGCCTCACACGCTTTTCGACTATTTTTTTGATTGTTAACGGTTTTTGTTCTTCTAACCATTCTCCCATTAAAATTGCCCAACACATTGCCAAGGAAAGTAAAGCTAAGAGTTTACTTAACCTGTGAGCATAATCAGAAATAGCTGTTTGAGGGGAATCCTTGGGAATAATGATTAAAAGTTCTCCATCCTCCAGACCCATTGCCGAAACATAAACTTGACGACCCCATATCCATCGTTTCCCTGACAGAACTTGCTTTTGACCTACTTTCAAATGGGCAAAAATGATCGATGCGGCTAAACTTTTTTGACCCCTTTTCTATTTTTTTGTCCTGTACTGAGAAGTAAATCAGAAAAGTTTATTATTTATTAATAAAATATATACTTTTTAAAGATAGAAGAAATTAAATTCCTCTCTCAAAATAGCTTTTGATTGGAAACCTCCTTTTCCAGTAATGTTTATGTTAATTTACTACTTAGTTAATCTTTAATAATTAAATATGCTTAATTTTGAATATTCTAGTCTTATTAATGCGAGCGTAGCAACTGTTTGGAAATTCCACGAAAGAAAAGATATTTTAGATATATTAACTCCTCCTTGGCAACCAGTAAAAGTGATTAGGAGAGAGGGAGGTTTGGGGATAGGAGCAATTACCGAATTTAGGATATTTCTTGGCCCTATTCCGGTTAAATGGATTGCACTACATATTGAGTGTGAAGAATATAAATTTTTTGTAGATAGTCAAACAGAAGGCCCTTTAAAATCTTGGATACATCGTCACGAATTTACTTCAGAAAACAATCAAACCTGTTTAACTGATTCAATTAAATACGAACTTCCTGGAGGTTTTTTTACTGAATTATTATTAGGTTGGTGGGTAAATTCAAGATTACAAGAAATGTTTAAATATCGTCATCAAGTAACCAAAGAACGATGTGAATAATTATTTATATGAAATCAATTAAATTACAATTTAACTGATTTTTCTGATTAAGCATACCTTTTGAGTTAATATTTTATTTTCTGGTAACTACTTCTAAATTATTATCTATAAAAAATTCATCAAAATAATTTAATAAACTTAGTGCTTCCTCTCTAGTTAAATGTTTGACAACTGTATATTCTTTAATCCCATGCCACAATATTAAACAATAAGAGTTACTATATTTATCTTTTTGCTGAGAAATAATTTCTAATCGAGTAATATCTTCCGTTTCTCCTATCCTTTTTTGCTTCATAGTAGGTGATTTCCAAGTTATTTTAAATTTATTTTGATTAATTTCAACTTGGTTAACTCCTAAGAGTTCAGTCAAAAAATTAATAAATAAAGAAATACCAAATAGACTAGATAATAATAAAAATACTAATTGGATAACATTAATATTTAATTGACCATATTTCGTGAAATAATTAAATATATTTAACCAAGGAGAAATAACTAAAAAATAATTCCATATCGTACACTTAACCAGACTGGTTATAGTTGTATTATTCCAGCCAATAGGTTTAATTGTAATTAATAAATTATGGGATTTAATAATTACGTTAATTCTTTTACTTAAACTAATGGGAAGACTGTTTATATCTCTTTTTAAGATTTCTAATGCTTTGGTGGCTTTCGGAAATCTATCTTCAGTCATTGGCTCTATCATTTTATCTATCCAGTTAGTAAAATCTGATGAAATAAAAGCATAACTATGAAAATCTATTTTTAAATTTTTTTGAGGTAAATCAGCCGGAGATTTTCGAGTAATTAAATAAATTAAACTAGCACCTAAACTATATAAATCTGAGTTTAAATAAGTTTGACCTCTAAATTGTTCGGGAGGCATATAACCAAAAGTACCGACAAAAGTTCCTCCAATGCTAACAGTATTTCTATATATATCCTGTACCGTACCAAAATCAACTAAATATACTTGACTATCTGAAGTTAAAATTATATTTTGTGGTTTAATATCTCGATGAATAACTGGAGGTGTTAAATTATGTAAATATTCAAGAATTTCTAAACATTGAATAGCAATATTTTTAATTTCTGCTTCTGTAAATTTTCGACCATTTTCTACTAAGGTTGATAAAGATTCACCATCAATTAATTCTTGGACTAGACAAAAATAAGATTGATTATTAATTTTTTCTTCAAAATAATCAATATATTGAGGAATAGCCGGATGATCTAAATTAGCTAAAACTTTTGCTTCTCTTTCAAATAATTCTAAAATTTTCCAATCTTTAACATCTGTCAAAAAAACTACTTTAATGGCTACTTTTTGTTGTAGTTGTAAATCTTCTGCCATATAGGTAATTCCGATACTTCCTCGACCAATAATTTTAATAATTTCATAGCGATTAGCAATCAAATCTCCGGTTTTATATAGATTTTTCATATAATAAAATTAAATCAATTTCAGCTAAATAAAATGAAGCTATCAAAAATTCATTTGCTTATAATTTTAACCTTCTTAACCATGATAGGTTGTTCTTCTATTGATGATTATAATGCTCCAAATCAAACCATTAATATATCTAGCGAAAATTCTTTAAGTAGTTTAGAACAATCTATTCATCAACAAATTAATCAATACCGTCAATCAATTAATTTATCGCCTTTAGTAATAAATCAGACTATTGTTAATGAAGCTAGACAACATAGTCAAAATATGGCAGAAGGTAAAGTTTCCTTTTCCCATGAGGGATTCGATAACAGAATTAGCATCATAGCTAATAGTATCACTTATAGTAGTGCTGCCGAAAATGTAGCTTATAATCAAGGCCATTCTAATCCTGCAACTATTGCTGTAGAAGGATGGCTTAAAAGCTCTGGACATTTACAAAATATTAAGGGAGACTTCAATTTGACAGGTGTTGGAGTTGCTCAAAATAGTGCAGGAGAACATTATTTTACTCAAATATTTATCAAATCAAGGTAAAACTAATGAAATAATTAAAAAATATTTATGATTGATATCTTGTCTATAACACCAGTAACAAGTATGATTATCATAGATTTTTTTAAATGATGAAAACAATAACTATTGTTTTTTTACTATAAACTTCTTTCGACATTGACTAATTGAATTATCCCTTAGTTACCTAAGAAAAAGGTCTTACTTGTAAGTTCAAGACGAACAATTCAATTTAACCTCATAAACCATGATTGTTAAACATAAATGTAAGGTGAGAATAAGTCATTTTACAAAAAAACAGATAAACCCTTAGTTGTAAATTATGTTAGTGAATTTTTTTGATACATTCTCTCCTTTATCTTTTCCTTTTCTAGCAATCACAGAAGCAGAAGAAGGGCCAATTGTTTTAACGGGAGTTTTACTCAGTTTAGTTGTTATTTATATCGCTAGTAAATTAGGTGGCGAATTATCTAAAGCTGTGGATTTGCCACCAGTTTTAGGTGAATTAATTGGTGGTGTTATAATTGGAGCTTCTGCTTTACATCTACTTGTTTTTCCTGAAGGTAGTGCAGTAGCTTCTGACTCATTTATTATGCAATTATTACAGCAAATTAATGGCATAGATACAGAATCATTAACCTCAATTTTTACAAGTCAAAGTGAAGCTATTTCTATTTTGGCCGAATTAGGAGTAATTATTCTCTTATTTGAGATAGGTTTAGAGTCAGATTTAAGGGAATTAAAAGAAGTTGGTATTCAAGCTGCAATTGTTGCTGTGGTTGGTGTAGTTGCGCCTTTTACTGCTGGTACAGTTGGACTTATTTTACTGTTTCATGTTCCGACAATTCCCGCAATTTTTGCTGGTGCAGCACTTACAGCTACCAGTATTGGTATTACTTCAAAAGTTCTTTCAGAATTAGGTTATTTAAAGTCAAAAGAAGGTCAAATTATTGTTGGTGCTGCGGTAATTGATGATGTGTTAGGGATTATTGTTTTAGCAGTTGTTGCTAGTTTGGCGAAAACTGGTGAAATTGATATTATGAATCTCGTTTACCTAATAATTAGTGCTAGTGTTTTCTTGCTTGGTTCAATCTTTTTAGGGCAATTTTTTAACAAAAGTTTTGTTGCTATTTCTGACAAGTTACAAACTAGAGGACAATTAGTAATTCCAGCTTTTACTTTTGCATTTCTAATGGCTTTTCTGGCTAATGCAATTCATTTAGAAGCAATTTTAGGTGCGTTTGCTGCCGGTTTAGTTCTTGATGAAACTGATAAACGTAAGGAATTAGATAAACAAGTTGTTCCCATTGCGGACATTTTAGTACCCATCTTTTTTGTTACAGTTGGTGCAAGAACAGATTTAAGTGTACTCAATCCTTTTGTACAAGCAAATCGTCAAGGTTTAATTATTGCTACTTTTTTGATCATTGTTGCTATTATTGGTAAGGTGATTACAGGCTGGTCATTTACAGGAAAAGAAAAGCTCAATCGTCTTGCTATTGGCTTTGGCATGATTCCTCGTGGTGAAGTTGGTTTAGTTTTTGCGGGCATTGGCTCGGCTAGTGGTGTACTTGATAAACCTTTAGAAGCGGCAATTATTGTGATGGTAATTCTCACAACTTTTATTGCACCTCCTTTATTGAAGTTTGCTTTTAAAGAGCCAAGTAAAGAAGTAGATTTAGTTCGATAAATCTTGAATTAATAAATGACTTATTTTTAGATAATAAGTCATTTATTTTTAGATAATAAGATGATAAGAAATTATGAAAAAAAACAATAATTTATTGACACAAATAAAAACATTTTTTAATGACGAAACTTTTTTACGTGGCATTCATTTTACCGAAAATATAGTATCTAAATTTTTATCTGTTGCTTTAATTATTGTAATTATAGTTTCTCTATTTGATTTATTTCTTATTTTATCTGTTGATTTGTTATACGAACAACCTTTAGGCTTTTTTAATAAAACCTTAATAGAAATTTTTGGACTGTTTCTTAATATTTTAATTGCTTTAGAATTGCTAGAAAATATTAGTGGTTATCTAAGAAAACATATTTTTCAAGTTGAGTTAGTTGTAGCTACAGCTTTAATTGCCATCGCCCGTAAAATCATTATTTTCGATCCAAAAGAATACGAAAAAATGGATTTAATTGCTTTAAGTTTAGGCTGTCTTGCTCTGTCTGTGAGTTATTGGTTAATTAGAAAAATTAATGATAAATAGAAATAATTAGATTTGTTTAATATTAGTTTGCTCTCTCCATAAATCTAGACCAATTTGAAATACACAAGCCAAGGTTACTAAAGTAATTAAAATTAAAGAAGGTATTAGTTCATGAGCAAAACCTAATACTAATATAAATGCAGCCGAAAAAAGACGATAAACACTGATAATTTTTCGACATTTTCTACTACCCAAAGTATAGTTTAGATAATGGATCAAAGATAAAGTAACTAAACATAAAGCAACTGCACAACAAAATAATAAACTCTCACCATGTTCGGGAATAATATTAGCAGGATTCATAATAATATGTTTAATCGCAACACCTGTAGCAGCTAATCCAATAGTTAGAGGAATGTGAGCATAAAGCCAAGTTAAAGCGATGGACATTTTACCCTCTTTCATGGATTCTAAAGCCGAAGAATCACTAGAATCAAAATATAACCACCAAAAACAAAAAGCTAAAGTTAATCCTAAAAAAGCATTAAATACTGAAACTAAACTCCATTGCAACTCAGCTAAACCAGTTACTACGCTAATAACTGATTCTCCTAAAACAATAATCGTAAATAAACCCACCCTTTCAGGAATATGAGTCATACTTGGAGGAATTTTAGCAATTAATTTACCCGCAGTTAATGGAGTAGAAAAATCAATAATTAATCCAAATAGCCAGAATAAATAACGCCAAGGGGTAGGCACAAAAATCGAAATAAACCAGAATAAAACACTTGCACCAAAACCCCTAACATACCAATTTGTTAATCCTCTAGCTACTGGTACGTGGTATCCGGCATTAAGATATTGAACCACTAAAATTCCTCGAAATAGTGCATAACAAAGAGCAAAATTAGCTGAAGCTTTTTCTAATCCATGATACATATTAACAGCCATTGCTGTTACAACCGCCATTTGTAATAGAGTGATAATTCTATCAAATAAATCATCAGTATCAAAACGAGTAGCATAAAAAGTTGCTCCTACCCAACACCACCATAAAGGTACAAGAAATACGACAAAACTTATTAACCCAGACCAAGAAAGATGAGCACTAAGATAATGACTAACTTGAGAAATAGCAGCAACAAATACTAAATCATAAAATAATTCTAGCCAAGTTGCCCTTCTTTCTTCTGTATTTTCTTCGTCTTGTCTTAATTGTCTTGGTTGCCAAAATTGATTCATAATATTAGTTATTAGTTATTTTTTTTTAGCTGTTAGCTGTTAGCTGTTAGCTTTTTATTACTTTCTAAATTCTAAATTCTAAATTAATCTTTCTTTAGCACCTAAAGTTTTTAGAGTATTTTTCTGACTTTCATTTAAACCTGTAACTATTTATTATATGTTAGGTTGTTTACTGAGTTGGTTATGGTTGCGATCGCTTTGGCAAATTAGCACTTCACAAAATTAAATAAAAAAATTTTTGCCAACAGTTGACTTTAGATAAAAATTAGGGAACACTATGAGAAGATTAGTAATCTAAATAAAAATAATAACTGAAATATTATCTACTGTTTCCATTGTGTGAGGGGAAAATAGCAACGATGACTTATGTAACTCAAACTCAGTCTATTGCTTCTCTGCTGAAAAAAATACTTATATTCGGAAAAAAATCCTGGTGGTTATCCTTTTTACTCTGGATTACCATCGTAGGTCCAGCAGAAGCAGCAGTACAATTAAGGGTGGCTGTTAAACAAAACGTCAAACAGATACAAGTAGGTAGTTCGACTAATGCTATTGTATCAGATAGTAGTGGTCGTCAATTAGGACAAATTACGGGAATGAGTTCTTTCATTGCTCGTAGTGGTTCTCGCGGTGTATCTTTAAGAGAATGGCAATCTGGTGAACTTATTATTCAACCACAAGATAATGGTCATGTCTGGATAGGCGATCGTTGGTATCGAGGGAAAACTCGTCTGATTAATCAAAATGGCAATCTTTTGGCCATAAATAATGTTGACATGGAAGAGTATCTCTATAGCGTAGTAGGCGCAGAGGCTATTCCCAGTTGGCCTATAGAGGCTTTAAAAGCTCAAGCTGTAGCTGCTCGAACTTATGCACTAAATAAGCGTTCAGAATCTAAAAGTAATTTTTATGATTTAGATACGACAACAGCAACGCAGGTTTACAAAGGTCTTAATAGCGAATATTCCAGTACCCATGAGGCTGTAAATCAAACTATTGGTCAAGTGATGACCTATAATAGTACACCAATTTTAGCTGTTTTTCACTCTTCTTCTGGTGGTCATACTGAAAATGTTGAAGACGTTTGGACTCAAAAACTAGCATATTTGCGAGGAGTCACTGACTATGATCAACAAGCTCCAGTATATCAATGGAATGCTAATTTTTCTCGTAGCGATTTAAGTCGTCGTATTGGTGGTGTGGGCAATGTTAAATCATTAGTTCCTCAAAAAAGAACACCTCAAGGTAGAATTGTTAGTATGAAAGTAGTGGGCGATCGCGGAGCTAAAGTTTTAACTGGTTCCCAAATACGTCAAGCCCTTGATTTACGCAGTACCTTGTTCAATATTTCTGGTAACGGCAGCACTTTCCAAATTACTGGTAAAGGTTTTGGCCATGGTATTGGTTTAAGTCAATGGGGTGCTTATGGTTTAGCGAACCAGGGCTACAATTATCAGCAAATTTTAGGACATTATTATCAAAATTCAGCCTTATCTCAAATGTGATTAAACAAATGGTGGGCAATTAATTGATGTCCACCTTAATAATTTAAAAAGCTAATATTTTTCCTCGGTTGTTAATAATTAAATTTAATTAAACTAATAAAAAACTTAATTTAGCAAACCCTAATTATAATAATGCGGATGGCGAGACTCGAACTCGCACAGCGTGAGCCACACGCCCCTCAAGCGTGCGTGTCTACCAATTCCACCACACCCGCGCGTAAACTAATATATCACATAAACTCATATTTGAGTCAATGTTTTTTTGTTTATTAATTAATTATGAAGAAAACTAAAGCTGTGATCTGTGGTTATTATGGTAAAGGAAATGCTGGTGATGAAGCCTTATTAATGTCTCTTTTGCAGATGTTACCAGAAGAAGTTATACCAATTGTACTTTCTGCTAATCCTCAAGAAACTAAAAAGAAATATCAAGTTCAAAGTTTTTATAATCGCTCAGGTTTAGATATTTTAAATGTTTTACGTCAGTCAGATGCTTTTATTTGGGGTGGCGGAAGTTTAATACAAGATGTTACCAGTTTAGCTAGTCCATTATACTATGCTGCTTTGATGAGTTTAGCTCAACAATTGGGTTTAAAAACTATTGCTTGGGCTCAAGGTATAGGACCTCTTCATCATCCCTTAACACGCTGGATAACAAAGCAAGTATTATGGCATTGCACTGCAATTACTGTAAGGGATAAAGCTTCAGCAAAACTTTTGGAAAATTGGCGTATTGCTCCGGCTATTGCACCAGACCCAGTTTGGGCTTTAGAATCTCAAATAGTTGAAAATATTATAACTGTACCTACTCCGAGAATTGCGGTTTGTTTGCGCCCTCATCCACTATTAACTAGAGAACGTTTACAATTATTAACACAAGCTTTGAGGCAGTTTCAAGAAGAAACGAAGGTTTCAATTTTGTTGATTCCTTTTCAAATTGCCCAAGATAAGGCAATCGCTGAAACTATTGCTGCTCAACTAACAGGAGCATATCAAATCCTATATAGGGATAATCCCAAGGAATTAAAAGGATTATTTAGTCAAGTAGAAATGGTTATTGGTATGCGTTATCACAGTTTAATTATGGCGGCGGCTGAAGGATGCAGTTGTTGGGCAATTAGTTACGATCCTAAAGTGAGTCAACTTATGGAACAATTAAATTTACCTGGATGGGAATTAAATCAAATACCGGAAAATGCCAATTTAATTAATAATATTTGGTTAAATGAATATACTAAGAGAGAGTCTTTAAGTGCTAGTCAAATTAGCTCTTTAGTTCAACAAGCTCTCGTTCACCAACAAATCCTAGCAGAAATTTTATCATGAAAGATGTTACTAACCGAAAGAGTCAGGCGGTAAAAGAAGTATTAGTCGAAAATACTCAGATATTAGAAAAAACAGCATCAAAACTAACACAACAGGCAGAAAAAGCTAATAATTCCTCTGATAAAAGTAAATCTAACCATCAACTATTGCCGAATAAAACCGAAAATAAAACTTCTACTAATGTTCCACAAAATGTTGATTGGTTTGCCCTAGCTCGTAAATTACGTCATGATAACCGCAAAATCATTCAAAGATTAGGAGAAAGAGAACAGGAGTTAGCCTTAATTAAAGAAGAATTACACACTCAAATTAATAAAGCACAAGGTGCAGATACCTTGATAAATAAACAATCTGAGGAATTAAACTTAGCTCAAAAAGAAATTAGTAAACTCCTGAAAAAATTAGAAGAATCTAATAAATTAATTAATTATAAACAAAAAATCATTGAACAAATGTCCTCCGCATTAACCCAGAGTCAACAACAGGTTGCTCAATTGGAAAGACAGTGTTCTAATTTACAAGATAATTGCGATCAACACAGACAAAAAGCTTTTATTTTAGAACAGGAATTAAAAGAAGTTGATATTCGTTTGAAGAGACAACAACGTCATAATTTACAATTTAAAGCGGCTCTAGACCAATGTTTAGAAGCTCCGGGTTATGTATCACCTATTAATCTAAAAAATAGACAGCAAACTGCTCCAGCTATTATTTCTAACTCTCGCATTCCTAAAAATGAAGGCATCAAACCTTGGTCAGAATATATAGATAATTGGGAAATATCTCCAGAAGAAAAGTTGGAAAATATTCAAAAAGTAGAAAATTTAGAAACAAAAATACAAACAATATCTCCTCAACTCAAAATATTAGATAACAGTGAAAAAATAGTAGTTATGGAACATAAAAAATCCCTATCTCCTTTAATTAAACCTGAAAATCATGGTAAGCATAAAAACAAGGTAAAAAATAAAATTGATTTACCTAATTTTCCTCCCTTAAGGTTAAATGATTAGAGTTAATTTAATTTCTTCTTTGTTAATAATAATTAGCTTGACTACAGGTTGTAGTAGGGGGTTATTTTATACTCCCGAAATTATTACTGGAGGAATTAATAGTGTAACGGCGGATCAATATCCTGCTTATAGTGCTGATGGTAGATATTTAGCTTTTGCTTCTGATAGAAATGGCACAAGAAATATCTACTTATTTGATGCACAAGAGCGCAAACTTGTGTCTTTACCTAATCTTAATCGTTATAATTCTAGTCAGGATCAACCTTCATTAAATCAGGATGGACGTTATATTGCTTATGTATCTACAGAAAGAGGTAAAACCGATGTTTTAGTATATGATAGACAAACTCAAAAATCGGAGTTATTAACTGCTAATATTCGAGGCTCTATACGTCATCCTACTATTACTGGTGATGGCAAAAAAGTAGCTTTTGAAACTTCACAATTGGGTCAATGGCATATTGCTATTGTAGAACGTAATTAATATGAATTATAAATTATTAATTATTTTGCCTTTATTACTATTAATTAGTGGGAGTAAATCTTCCATCATCAGAAAACTTGACCCTAATTTGTTATCTGGGAATATTAGTATTAATCTTGAACATGGGGTGTGGAAACTATGGGAAAAAAAACGAGTATATCAAGATATAAATTTAGATTTAGTTTGTCAAGAAAATAAATGCGAATCTGAAGTTTGGGGTTATGCACCTAAACATAATACAGCAGATCATAATGGTAATTTAAAATTAAATGAATTAAATAATAATTGGTTATTAAATATAGAGATGAATATTAAGCCAGATCCTTGGCAAACCACAGAGGATGAAGCTAATTATTCAATCGAAATTATTCCTTATGAAAATAAATTAATTGGTTATTATACTGGGAAATTAAAAAATAAAAAAATATCAGGAGAAGTTAATGGGACAATTGCGCCTAAATGGCCAGAACAAATTAATAATTATCAACCTATTCTTCCTAGAGAACATCCTCGCTTAATTTTTCGTAAAAAAGACTTTTCCCAATTACAAAAAAAGGCTAATACTAATTATGGTAAAGCTATTATTAATCAATTAGAAAAAGCACTTAATAATGAAATTTATTATGATGGTTATGTTCCCAACGGCGGTTATCATGCGGCAGGATATTGTTTTCTTTATTTATTAAATAACGAGCCAAAATTAGCCGAAAAAGCTTGGCAAATTGTAGAAAAGTCTATTAATAATAGAGGCGATCGCATTTTAGAACAATCACCAATTGTGGCAGGAATTGCCTTAGCCTACGATTTATGTTATCAAGCTTGGGGAGAAGAAAGGCAACAGCGAATTACTAAATGGTTAGCTATGGAAATAGTAAAATTAGTTAATGGTAGTTCTGCTAGTAAAGGATGGAATGCTAGTTCTTGGAGTAATTGGAATGCTAGGGCAAGGGGAGCAGCAGGTTTAGCCGCCTTAGCTATTTTGAATGAACCTGAAGAATTTTTTCCTGATAATAAATTCTTTACTCAATCTGATGATTTGTGGCGATTGTTTAAGACTGCTGAAAGAAATATCAAACGATATTTAACTACTGCTATTGGCGAGCATGGATTCGGTACAGAAGGCGATCTTTATACAACAGAGCCTTTAGTTTTAACTATTATTCCTTTTTTGCAGGCTTATAAAAATGTTTTAGGTCAAGATTTAATTAGTAATTCTAATGCAGAATGGCTTTTACCTCATTATGTTATGCGGATGATTTATGATAGGGAAAAATTATCTTTTCCTGCCTATGGAAGACATAGAGGTGGATATGGAAATAACCTTTTTCCTGTAGGTTTATCTATCGTACCGAAGAAATTTTTACCCGGAGTTTTATGGTTTTACGATCGCAATTTAGGTTTACAAGGTGATAGAAGTTTTGGCATTGATAAATATTTTCCCCATTTAGCAATTTTTGCTTTACAGGCATATCCCGATAATCAGGAAATAAAAAATCCTGCTGAAGTATGGGGAAGAGTTTTAGAAGATAAACAAAAAGGCTTTTATGTATTTCGTAATCGCTGGGAAAATAATCAGGACTTTATAGCTAGTATTTATGCCAAAAAAGAGTATTTATCTAGTTCTTGGTCATTTCCAGAAATAGGTAGTTTTCGTATTTGGGGTGAGGGAGGAAAATGGGCAAATGCTGGGCCTGATGATGGTAAAAATGAGAGTGAAAATGTAGTATTTACTAACGATTCAGAAAGACAAACCGGTAAAACTATTTTTTTTGAAAATTATCAAGATGGCTCAGGAATTGTTAGTATTCTTAATAGAAATTGGCTGAGAAGTTTTGCTGTTGATTATAGTGGTAATGCTGGAGTTTCAGGATTATTTGTAATAGTAGATCGATTTAAAGGTGACGATAAAGAAAAAAAATGGATCATGTACACCGAGGAAAATGTTTCCATTGACGATCAAAGTTTTTTATTAAAAGCTGATAATGGAGCTACCATGAAAGGTACTTTTATTACACCAGTTAATATCTCATTGGAAACAACGGAAAAAGGTAAAAAAATTGTTGCTACTGGTAATAATGAATTTTTTATAGTGATGACAGTACAAAAATCCTTACCACCATCTCTTAATATTATTGGTCAAGGTTTAAATGCTCAAGTTAGAGTAGGAAAACAGAATATTTCTGTTATTAATGAACGTATTATTTTAAGCAGATAAATAATAAACATTACCTACCTAAAGATTTTTGTATAATTAATTTTGTGTGACTAATGATTCCTTTCTCAACCATTAACATAAGTACGTGACAGCCCTTCTGCCTCCTGCCTTCGTTAATCAGCCAATCCTAAATAAATTTTATTCGATCCTAAAGTAAAATAAAAAGTTGCTCCTTCATTAATAACACTTTCTGCCCAGATTTTACCTTCATGAATTTGAATAATTCTCTCTACAGTAGTTAAACCTATTCCTGTACCTTCAAATTCATCGTAGCTATGACATCTTTCAAAAGGTTTAAAGAGTCTATCTATATATTTATTGTCAAAACCTGCACCATTATCTTTAATAAAATATATTAACTTATCATCATTATTAATGACACCAAATTCTATCTTAATTAAATTCTTTTTCTTACTATATTTCCAAGCATTACCTAATAAATTTTCTAAAGCTATTTTGATTAATTGTAAATCTGCTTTAACAATTACATCTGGCTGGATAATTATATCTGTTTTTTGATGGGGAGAAGTTACCTTAAAGCTATCTATTATTTCAAATACTAATTTACTTATGTTTACTGGTATAGGTTCTATGCTTTTATTTTTAACCATAGATAACTTTAATAAATCATTGATTAATTGATTCATTCTTTCACAACAGTTATCCATTTCTTTAAGATAATCTTTGCCATTATCATCAAGAACACTACCATATTCTTCTAATAATAAAAAATTAAAAATTTTCAAATTATTAAGAGGGTTTTTTAAGTCGTGGGAAACAGTATATGAAAAAGCTTCTAATTCTCGATTAGTTATTTCTAAATTTTCATTTAATTCTTTGATTTTTTTAACTGCTTTTTGCCGCTCTGTTATATCTCTGCCTATAAAAATAAATAATAATTCTTCATCTTGATAAATTGAATTACAAGAAAAGGAAATAATAAGCTCTTTATAGTCCTTTTTTTGACAAATAAATTCTCTCTCATGAAAATTAGTATCTGAGGATAATTTTATGACATTATCCTTAATAATCATGGAGATAGATTGTTTATTTAATTCTATTTCTGTATAACCAAATAAGTTGATTGTAGCAGGATTTACTTGTTGTATTATGCCTCTTTCATCTGTAACAATTAAAGCATCAGCTATGTTATTGATGATTTTATTAATATATTCTTGTTTAGTGGCAATTTCCTTTAATAATAATTGAGATTCATTTACTTTTTGAGATAATTGTTGTTCTAACAACATTTTTGAAGTTGAATTATTAAAAAGTAGAATCAAACTACCTTCTGAATTATTAGAGGTATTTTCTAGATACTTACTAATAGATAAATCAAAATAAAATTCGTGTTCTTCATCAATTTGACGATATATACTAGGCAAACTAATATTATTTTCTTGGCCTGTAATAATTTGTTCAAACTTATCTTCTAGCCCGATAAGTTCTGGAAATGATTCTCTTACGTCATGACCTTTAATCATTGAATCAGTATTGTAAGCTAGTTTTTCAGCATTGGCAGAAATTTCAATAATTTCTAAATTGTGATTTAAAATTAAGTAAAAATGTTGATTCTCTAAAATTTTCTGGTAAAAACTATCTGATAAAGTATGATTAGGTGATAACATATCATTTAATAATTGTTGAATAGGTGAGTAATAACGTATTTTTTTTTCAATAACTTGAAAACGTAAAACTAATTCGTCTAATTGTAAAGGTTTTAAAATATAATCATCAATGCCCGCATTAAGAAATACTTGAATCTCAGAAAAATTGCCATGACTGACAATAATAAGAAACATAGTAGCATTACTTTGAGAATTACTACGCATCTGAATAGATAACTTTAATATTTGCTCATTATGGGAATCTAATTCTAATAAAACCAAAGGATAAAATTTCTCTTGATATTTTTGTCCGGCAATTTCTAGATTATCGGTAAAAGTAACATCATGACCTTTTTGAATAAGTAGTTGTCCAATTATTAATTTAGTTTTTTTCGTATTATGAACTAATAAAACGTTCATTGAGAAATATTTATAAGTAAAGGGAAGATTTTATACATAATATTGTAAAATGTTTTCTCGCAAAAAAAACGACTGTATCTTGAGAGATAACAATCGCTTGAATCAAAATTTGAATTTTACTGATTTATTCTTTATTCAAAAAACCCTGTGCTTGACTTAAAGCAGCAGCACCAATATTAAATAAAGCCCAACCCGCAGCTAAGATAAGGGGAGCAAACACAATTAAAAGTCGCCAATCCATATTTACAATCCTCTGTAACTTAAAGTTTCTTTAAAATATTTTCATGATTACTTGTAGTTTACTGTAAATAGGTCATTTTGAGAACCACAAATTTTGTTCAAAAACCTAAATCTGTACCTTTTCCTGCATGGACTAAAGCTAACTTCTCGTAACGCTTGGCGTGTTCAATTAATTCTTCCACTTCTTCTGGGGAGATTTCCCGCACTTTTCGGGCAGGAATGCCGACAACTAATGATTTTGGTGGCACATCTTTAGTAACAATACTACCAGCACCAATTATACTACCGTGACCTACTGTAACCCCATCTAAAATTACGGCACCAATTCCAATCAAAGCTCCTTTTTCCACATGGGCAGCATGAATTACAGCACGATGACCAATGGTAACATAATCTTCCAGAATTGTTATTTTACCCGGATCGCCATGTAAAATAGCTCCATCCTGAATATTAGTATAAGCACCAATTTCAATACGTTCGACATCTGCCCTGATGACGGCATTATACCAAACACTCGAACCTTTAGCTAAAGAAACATTGCCCATAACCGTAGCATTTGATGCCACAAAAGCAGCTTGTGATAAGTCAACAGGTGGCCAATAGGATGAAAAGATTTCGTCTTGTTTATTCACGGCTCTTCTAATACTTGATTTAATGTTTATAATAAGGGGAGTAAGAATTGGCAACAATTCAATTTTACCCAACTTAAGGTAGGGCAAGCTCTGTCCAAACCTAAAGCCTGTGAATTAAGCAAGCACCTTCGCTCTTAAAATCAAACAGGAAGCTAATTTCAAACTTTTCAGTAAGTTTGAGTAAGTTTAGTAGAGTGGCAACAGGTCTAATACAATTGATGATGAATCTAAATCTTCAGTATCCAATTTTTGGTCCAGAAATCTTGTGTCCTCATTGTCATCAAAATATTCCGGCTTTGACATTGACGGATAGTTATTTATGTCATCGTCACGGTGCTTTTGAAGCAAATCCAGAAACTGGCGAATTAGTTCATCTTCAATCAGGCAGACATTGGAAACTGTGGGATGAGCAATGGTATCGACAACACACCCATCCTGATGGTATTCGTTTTGAAATTCATGAAGCTTTAGATCATCTGTATAGATCAGGTCATCAAGCCACTAAAGTTATTATTGCTAGTCGTTATCGAGATTTAGTTAATAGTTATTTAGAGCATAGTAGTTCTGATAGTAAATCCTTTAGATTATATGGCCTTTCGGTGGAATTTAGTCCCGATCCTGTAGAAGAGCCTCGTTGGCAAGTAATTAATTTTGACTTTAAAACCAAACCCGGTGTTCCCAAACGTTATCCCTATTCTCGCTTATTTGAATAATGCACCACGCTTCTATTCGTACTGCCAATATTCATCGGGCAATTGCCTTTTATGAATTGTTAGGATTTACGGTAAATGAGAAATTTACCACAGGTTATACCCTTGCTTGTTGGCTAACAGGTTTAGGGGGAAGAATTGAATTAATCCAAATTCCCGAACCAAAACCCGCACCTGATGCTTTTAATGACGAATATTATGTGGGTTATTATCATCTTTCTTTTGATTTAACAGAAATTACTCCAAATTTATCTAGTTGGTTACAGGAATTAGAAGAAAAATTTAACCAAGCTCATCAAGAAAATTCTGAACAAGTTAAGCCTTTAAAAATTTTATTAAAACCTCATCAACAAGAAATAGGCGGGAGCATTTATGAGGTAACTTTTATTGCTGATAGTGATGGTTTGCCTTTAGAATTTATTAGAATTTTACGTTAAAATTATGTCTGCTGAAAGCTCATTATTTTATCTTACTGAGGACGAATATTTAAAGTTAGAACTTAATAGTGATATTCGCCACGAATACATAGCCGGACAAATTTATGCTATGGCTGGAGGAAGCGAAGAGCACGATCTAATTAATACAAATATTCTCACTTTTTTATACCTTAAATTAAAAAATACTGGTTGTCGAGTATTTTCGGGAAATATGAAAATCAAGATAGAAAATCTTGATTTATTTTACTATCCTGATATTTCTGTTACTTGTGAAGAACGAGATAATCAAAAATATTTTAAAAGTTATCCTTGTTTAATTATAGAAATTTTATCACCTAGTACCGAAAGAGTAGATCGCACTGAAAAATTGAGAAATTATCGAGAATTATTAAGTTTAAAAGAATATATATTAATATCTCAAAACCAAATAAAAGTAGAGATTTATCGGAAAAATAAAGAAAATAATTGGGAATTAGAAATTTTAACTTCGTCAGATATATTGAAATTACAATCTGTAGGCTTAGAGATAAGTATCTTAGATATTTATGAAGGAATTAAATTAGTAACATGAGTAATAAAATTAGTGTAATTATTCCACTATATAACGGAGCAAAATATATTCAACAAGCTCTAGAAAGTGTATTTCAACAGACCTATAATAATTATGAAATTATTATCATTGATGATGGTTCAACTGATGAAAGTAAGCAAGTTTTAGAATCATATTTAGATAAAGTTAAATATATATATCAAAATAATCAAGGAGTAGCAGCAGCGAGAAATAAAGGTTTAGAAGTTGCTACAGGGGAGTATATTGCGTTTTTAGATCAAGATGATTATTTTTTACCAGAAAAATTAGAATCTCAAGTAGCTAAATTAGAAAAACGAAAAAATTTAGGATTAGTAATTAGTGGTTGGCAAATTGTTAATGAAGAAGGTGAAGGAAAATCAGCAGTACAACCTTGGCTCAATTTACCTCAATTAGATACCGAAGAATTAATTATTTATAAACCAGTATTGTTAAGTGCAATGTTATTTCGCCGTAACTGGTTAGAAAAAGTAGGAAAATTTGAGACAAACTTATATCAAACCTACGATGTTGAATTAGTTTTAAGATTAGCCGCTCAAGGATGCAGAGCAGATTGGGTGCGCAAAGCTTTAGTATGTTATCGCCAACATGAAAATAATGTCTCTAAAAATATTATTGCCCAAGCAAAAGAATTAGAATTAGTTTTAGAAAACTTTTTTAGTAGAAAAAATTTATCTTTAGATGTAAGAAAATTAAAAAATAAATCTATGTATCAAAGTCTAGTTTGGATAGCTTGGAGGTTTTATCATGATGGTAATTTAACAAAAATGTCTGAATATTTAGCTAAAGCTTGGCAATATAAAACTAATTCTCCCACAGAAACTATTGTTAATTGGGTAGAATGTTTTAAAACCTGTAGCCAAGAATATGGCAAAGAAATTGATTTTTATGAACTCAGTAATACTCAGGAATGGAAAGATTTAATTAGCAGTTTAATCTGTAAAATTTAAAGAAACAATATAAATAATATTTTTTTATTTTAAAAAATACATGACTTCAAATCCTTTAATATATGAAAAAGATACTGACAAACAGAAACAAGTAGATCTTCAACAAAAAAGATTATTATTTAAAGAATTAAATTTATCCTTTCAAGGAAAAGATTTAGAGAAAATTTCTCATATACTTTCAGATTTACTTCAAGACTTTCCCAATGATCGTAATTTATTATCTTCTTTGGCAAAACTTCAATATTTATCAGGAAAATATATCAAATCAAAGAGTAATTTTCAAAAAGCTACTGAAATCTTCGATCGCTCTCAATTAGATCCGAATTTATTTTATGATGAAGATATGTTTTTGTATTGTTTATCTTGTTTTAAGGTTGGTGCTATCCAACATTCTCAAAAAATCATGTATTCTTATCTAAAACAAAGACATAAACTTTTAAATAAGATACTAAATAGTTTTGACTTATCATATTTGAGTTTAAATAAGCCAGATTTTTTACTTATAGGAGGTCAAAAATGTGCCTCAACATCTTTGGCTAGTTACTTAGATTCACATCCTCTTATTTCATTATCTGTAAGTAAAGAATTACATTTTTTTAATAGAAATTTTTCTAAGGGTTTAAATTTTTATTCTTCTCGTTGGCAATCAAAAAGTAAAGAAAATTTAAAATTTGAAGCTACCCCTAATTATCTTGACTATCCTTTCGCCGCAGAATTAATAAAAAAACTTTTTCCAGATATAAAAATTATTTTAATTATAAGAGAGCCATTAGAAAGATTAAACTCTCATTATGCTCATAATATAAATGCTAATAATCGTCAATATTTTATTAATAATTTTCGGATTCGAGAGTTTAGAAGCTTTAAAGATGCTTTAATGGATGAACTTAATATATTAGAAGCTTTTAATCCTGAATGCTTAACTAATTATAAATATCATTCATCAGAATTAGGATATATATCAAGAGGTTTATATAAACTTCATTTTCAACAATATCAAAAACATTTTTCTGAGAAAAATTTACTTATAATTACTCTTAACGATCTTAAAAGCAATTCACAAAAAGTTCTTGATAAATGTTTTGATTTTCTGAATGTAGAAAAAATTCAAGTAAATGTCGATCAAATAAAAAATAAAACAGCTAAATCTGACTACCTGTCAGATTTAGATGAATATACCATAGAACATCTTAAGTTCTTTTTTGACTATTGGAATAAAGGATTTAATTCTTTTATTTTTAAAGTCTGAATATAGATAATATTTAATTTAATTGAAATTTAATTTCTGCAACTGGAATTATATTTTTATTTTCATCTATAGCTTGAATAATGAAGTTATCTAAATTATTATTTAATTTACTTAGAAAATTGGCAAAATTAAATTGAATATTAAAACCGCTATGTTCAGCTAAAGATATTTCTGGATAACGTTTAGCAATATGTGGTCTTTTTTTATTTACCAAGGTTTTTGCGATCGATGTATTTTGATAAACTATTTCTATCTGGTTAATGGAACATTTTTTACCTAAAATCCATCCTCTAATTGTTAAAATTTCATTTGTTATTGTTTCCCCTTTAGATGGTTTGCCAATATTGTATCCCCATAGTAAATCGGAATCTTTAACAGGAATTTTTATAACATCTAAAATTGATATTGATTGAGGTGTATCACTTGATTTAATATGGGTTAGTTGTTGCTGAAGCTTTTCTAATCCGGTTATTTTAGTTAAAAATTCGATTTCTTTTTTAGTAGCTTCTAGAAATCTTAAAATTAGTAAATCTTCTTCTTCGTTTTTATCGTGGGAATAGAATTGTTTTTCAGGTCTAAATTTAGAAGGACTATCAGATTTGATAGTAGCTCTTCCTCTTGCTCTTTTTAAATCCCATTCAGCTTTTGACTTAGTAAAATAGTGATTTATTTGAATTAAGTCATGGTTAATATATGGACCACATCTTGGCGATTTTTGGGAAACAGGAGTTAAATCCGGATATATATATTGTTTATTTTTCAATAATTGAAATTTGTGAGGATTCATCAAATCTTTGATTGCATCAGGTTTCACAATGGTTTTAAAATGCATATTTACTGGTGAATTTTCTTGTCCAGATTTAATAAATCTTTCCATAACCAAACCAGGAGTTTTAAATTTGTGTCCAGAAGAACCAAATAATTTCCAATTGATAGCGATGGCATCAAATCGTGAATATTTTGATAAAAATGTTGATAAATCAAGCTCTTTATTAGGTACGATAAATTCATCAGCATCAATAAAAGCTATCCAATTGCATTTATCTTGAAGTTTTTGGAATGCATCTTGATAAGCTGTTTTTTGATGACTACCATCGGGTTGGTTTGACCAATCTATACAAGTAATAATTCCTGCTTCGTCTAAACGCTGTAAAATTTCTGCTGTTTCATCTGTACTATCATTATTATAAATCAAAAAATGATCTACTTTAATTACGCGATGATAGGCTATCCATTCTAATATGTATGGAGCTTCATTTTTCATGATAGCACAAATAACGATATTATAAGGTCTATTGATTTGATTGTAGCTAGTTATTGGACTTGACCAATCATCTAAATTTCTGCTTGTATAGGAAGCAAGAAAATTAATAGAAGGTCGATAAAACTCTATACAACTATTATAAACTTCTGGAGATAAAGAAAGTTCTATCCCTTTTAGGGAAGGACTTTTAAGTAGTGAATCTGGTATCACATCGAAAAATTCTGGTTGTATATCTACAAATTCACAAAAATCTCTTAATATTACCCTATAGTTTAATGGTATATCATCAAAAAAAATAATTTTGAGTTGTTCTGGTTTAAAAAATTTCAACCACTTTTTAATAATTATGTCATATTTTCCTAATTCTGATGTATCTCCATGAGTTATAGCTTGCTTTATCTTATTATTCGTAAGCTGATGGAAGTCCATTTTTTTATAAACATAGGTCATTTTTATTGCTGACCAAGCTCTCAAAATAGGATTTCTAACCATTAAGAATAATTTAATATTGGGATGATGGTTATATAATTTCTCTATTTGTTCTATGGGCATAAGAGCGTAGAATGTACTCATATCACCACATACATAATTACTCATTTCAACTAAAGAATTATTCATAAAGTTATTATAAATATTTCTATGCACTTCACTCTGATAAAACTTATGATTCCAATGTCCAACTTCTTTGCCTAAAGGAAAATAAATTTTCGGATGCATTTTTAATTTTTCAAAAAGCCATGTTGTGCCGCATTTTTGTGAACCTATAACTATGAAATTGAGCATCTTTTAAAAAGCAATTAATATCAAGAAATTATACAAACTTATTACATTAATATGATTTGTGTTCAAGCAATCAAACTATGAACATGAAAAATCATATACTCTAACGATATACTATCGTAGCATAAACATAAGTAACATCAACGATTAAGAAGATTGATTATGACCCAATTATTATAGCACTTCTTCAATGCTTTTCTTTTTTTTCTTTGACCAATATCATGAGTTTTTCTTTAAATAGATTTTGAAACTTATAACTATGATATTAATAAAATTTCTAAAGATTAATATCGAGAAGCAACTAGAGAAATACTCGGCCCATTAACACTATTGGGGTTATCAAAATGTATCTTGATATTTCCTAAACCAAAATGATTAAAAGCACCAATAATATCATCTCTAGTTAACCAGTTACTATAGGGATTGCTGCCGCCACAAAAACCTGCAAAATCTAAAGCTTTTTCATAGTCATATTTATATATAGTATGTTGAAAACCTTGATAATTATTACTAGAAAATTCAGGGAACTTAAAAGCAATTTGAGAATTATTTTTTATTATTTGTTCGTCATAATAATGAGTCCAAAGATAAACTCGATCGCTTACATTAGCTATTAATGAGATTAACTCCACTGGATTAGTCATATGATACAAAACTCCACTGGCAAAACAAAAATTGAATTTACTAGGATTAGTTCGTAAATATTCGATGAAATCACCTAAGAGAAAATGAACTTTTTTTAACCCTAATATTTCTTTAATAATCAGACATTTTAAATAAGCCCTCGTATTGGATTCAACTGAGGTAATAGAAATTGCTCCTAATTGTTCTAACATATAGGTGTGTCCAGCTTCTAATGGTCCTAATTCTAAGACATTTTTACCTTTCAATCCTCCTAAATTTTCTGCGGCCCAAATAACACGAGGATCTTCAAATAATGGTATTTGTCCTGCTTGTAATTTGGCAAAATCTGTAGGTAATTTAGAAGACCATTCCCCTTTAAAAATATCTAAGGCATTTTGTTTACTGGGTAAGGATTTAAGATACTGATCGAGAATATCCATTATAAGATTATATCTTTTACTAATTACTAAGAGAATGTCACAATAGAGGATTGTAACATTTATCTAAAAACATACGAATTTGTGTACGGGCAATCCCCCTGTGGTTGCCCCGTTTGTGGTTGCCCCCGAAAATCTGGATAGGGCGGGCACGGGGGCACCGCCCCTACCATAATAATTTATGATTTTATTTTTATGCCGTATAATCCCGATATTCATCATCGTCGTTCCATTCGCCTGAAAGGATATAATTATTCTCAGGCGGGAGCGTATTTTGTAACTATTTGCGTCAACCAAAGGCGATCGCTCCTTGGTACAATCAACAATGGCATAATGCACCCTTCATCTGCTGGAAAAATGGTACAAACTATTTGGGATGAAATTCCTTCCCATTATCAAGGGATTGCTCTTGATGCCTTTGTTTTGATGCCCAACCATATTCATGGCATCATTATTCTTGAATCGAATACGTCAATGAAATTAGGTGATGTGGTTCATCGTTTTAAATCTCTGACCACAGCTAAATATCGCCACGGGGTTTATAATCAACAATGGCCAGCTTTTGAGAAAAGACTATGGCAACGGAATTATTACGAACACATCATTCGTAACGAAGAATCCTGCAATCGCTTGCGAGAATATATCAAGAATAATCCCTTATTGTGGGAATGCGATACATTCCATCATGACAATCCCCAAAATTTATCATAATCGTAGGGGCAACCACAGGGGGGTTGCCCCTACAATCGTGGTTGCCCATTTCCGTAATTGTCTATATTTTTGAAGAATATGAAAAAATGATATTCTTGACCAGTGTAATATTTTATCCTTTAGCAAGGAGCATCAATGAGTAAAAATTTTGATTATGATTTAATTATTATAGGTGCAGGAGTTGGAGGCCATGGAGCAGCAATACACGCCGTCAAATGTGGCTTAAAAACAGCTATTATCGAGGCAGGAGATATGGGAGGCACTTGTGTTAACCGAGGTTGCATCCCTTCTAAAGCTTTACTCGCAGCATCAGGTAAAGTTAGGGAATTTAAAGATAGCAATCACCTCGCCAGTTTGGGGATTCAAGTCGGAGGAGTACAGTTTGACAGACAAAGTATTGCCGATCATGCCAACGACCTTGTAAGTAAAATTCAAGGTGACTTAACCAATAGTCTTAAACGTCTCAAGGTTGATATTATTAGGGGTTGGGGCAAGATTGCTGGGGAGCAAAAAGTCAGTATTACCACAGATAGTGGAGAACAAACTATCACAGCTCAGGATATTATGCTTTGCCCTGGCTCAATTCCCTTTGTACCTCACGGAATCACCATTGATGGCAAAACGGTATTTACTAGCGATGATGCAGTTAGATTAGAATCCTTGCCCCAGTGGATGGCTATTATTGGTAGTGGTTACATTGGTTTAGAATTTTCCGATGTTTATACCGCTTTAGGTTGCGAAGTTAGTATGATTGAAGCTTTAGACGAGCTAATGCCGGGCTTCGATCCAGAAATTGCTAAAATAGCCAAGCGTACTTTAATTGATACTAGGGATATTGAAACTTATACAGGAGTTTTTGCAACTAAAGTTATCCCCGGTTCTCCCGTAGTCATCGAACTTACCGACGCTAAAACCAAAGAAGTTGTAGAAGTTTTAGAGGTTGACGGCTGTTTAGTAGCCACAGGAAGAATCCCTGCCACTAAAAATTTAGGTCTAGAAACTTTGGGCTTAGAAACCGATAGACGGGGATTTATCGAAGTTGACGATCGCATGGCAGTATTAAAGGATGGGCAACCTGTACCTCATTTATGGGCTGTGGGTGATGCCACTGGTAAAATGATGTTAGCCCACGCTGCTTCAGGGCAGGGTGTCATTGCTGTAGAGAATATCTGCGGTAGAGAGAAAACCATTGATTATCGTTGTATTCCTGCGGCTGCCTTTACCCATCCTGAAATTAGTTATGTCGGTTTAACTGAAGCTGCGGCCATAGAATTAGGAGAAAAAGAAGGCTTTAAAGTAGGCACAGTTAAGACTTATTTTAAAGGTAATTCCAAAGCTTTAGCCGAGAAAGAAACTGACGGTATTGCTAAAGTTATTTATCGCCAAGATACTGGGGAATTATTAGGAGTTCATATTATCGGTATTCACGCCTCAGATTTGATTCAAGAAGCAGCAAATGCGATCGCCAAACGGGATCAAGTACAGAATTTAGCCTTTAACGTACATACCCATCCCACCCTCTCCGAAGTTCTTGATGAAGCATTCAAACGAGCCCAAGTAGCCGTTTAAGCAAAAATGTCCCCAATTGGGGACAAAAATATTTAAACATTTAAAAATTAAAAGAGTAAGTTAAACTTATATTGTTGATTACAACAATCTTTTGGTAAAAAGGGAGTAAGCCCATGAATGCTCAAACAACCTATAATTATTCTCAAAATCAAGAATTACTAAATCGCCTACATGAAAAGTTAAATAAATTATCTACACAAGAGCTTAATTCACTATGGCAATTTGTGGAGTTTTTAGAATATCAAAAAGCTCATACTGAACCAGAAATTCCTAACACAAATGAAGAAATTGATAAAGTAGTTGAATCTTATCGCCAGCAAAATAAATTGCGCCCCATTGGATTGGCAAAAGGTGAATTTATTGTTCCTGATGATTTTAATGAACCATTGCCAGATGAAATTTTAGATTTATTTTTAATAACTCAAGCTAAATAAATATAATGAAACGTCCAATTGCTATTGATTTATTTGCTGGTTGTGGAGGAATGTCATTAGGTTTAGAAGCAGCAGGTTTTGATATAGCAGCCTCTATAGAAATCGATCCAATTCATAGTTTAGTACATCATTTTAATTTTCCTTATAGTGTAACAATTTGCCGAGATATTGCTCAAGTTTCTAGTCAAGAAATTCTTAACAATATTAAAAATAAAGGATTTTCAACCGAAATAGATTTAATAGCAGGTGGCCCGCCTTGTCAAGGATTTTCTCTCATAGGAAAAAGGGAAATAAATGATCCCAGAAATAGTTTGATTTTTGAATTTTTGAGAATTATTAAAGAAATTAATCCCAAGTATTTTTTATTTGAAAATGTTCCGGGAATAAGTAATGGTAAATCAAAACATATTTTAGAAGAATTTATTGAAAAAATAGATGATATTGGTTATAAAATAATAACACCTATTCAAGTTTTAGATGCTGTCAATTTTGGTGCAGCCCAAAAAAGAAAAAGACTTATTTTAATGGGTTATAGAAAAGATTTAAAACCTCCTTCTTATCCACAGGAAAAATCCAAGTTTTATACAGTTTTTGATGCTATTTCTGATTTATGCGATCACTGCCGTGCCACCGAAGGTGATCTCGAAGAGCCGCTACGCGATCGCAATGTCTTTATAAAAGCGGATGCGGTGCGCTCCGAGGTTGCCTTAGAGCATAGTGCGCACCAAGCAGAAGATAAAGGAATCAACTCAGAAGAATTAGATTATTCTAACTATCGAAAAAACTTCAATATAATCCCTGATGGTGAATTTATTTATTGTCATAAAAGAAGTAATAAAAATATTATTTGGGGTCATCTTGGCTCAAAACATACACCTATAACTATAGAAAGATTTAAAATAACTGAACCCGGAAAAAGAGAACAAAAAAGTCGTTTATTTAAGTTATCATCTGATGGACAATGTAATACCTTAAGAGCGGGAACTTCAAGCGATAAAGGCGCACATACAGCCCCTCGACCAATACATTATTTACATCCCCGATGTATTACTATTAGAGAAGGTGCTAGATTACATTCTTTTCCTGATTGGTTTCAGTTTCATCGCACAATTTGGCATGGTTTTCGTGAAATTGGTAATGCTGTAGTTCCTTTTTTAGCCTTATCTTTAGGGCAAGAAATAATTAAATGTTTAGACATTAATGTTCAAGATTTAGAAATATATAATTTACCTGAAGTAAATGAAAATTTATTAAGTTATAATTTAACTCAAGCTGCAAAATATTTCATTAATAAGTAGATAGGGATAAAAAAATTAATGAATATATTTAACCGCAGAGAGCGCAGAGAGAGGGTTACTAATTTATCTTATTAAATCTTGGTGAAGGTCTGAGAAAGAAATTTTATTTAAAATCATTTATAAACGTTATAACTAATAATTTATAAAAAATTTAACTTTTTATAAACAAACTCCGATAAATAGGCTGATTTTTGTTGATAGTGGCTTTTTCTCTTTCTGTAGCTATAGGTAAAGGATTTTCATCTAACCATTGTTGCTGATGTTGTCGCTTAAAGTTAGAATTTTCTGCAAATCTAGCTATCATTTCTTCGGCAACTAATTTAATATCTGATTGAATAAAAATTTGAGCATTTTGAGGTAAATAATTTGCCAAAATTTCTACTAATTCTGGTTGCACTACTCTGCGTTTGCCATGTCTAGTTTTAAACCAAGGATCGGGAAATTGAATAGTTACATATTGTACTATTTTTTGAGGCAAAGATTTTAAAATTGTCTCTAAAGAATTATTGATATTACAGTATAAATAATATAAATTATTTAACCCTAATTCTTCTTTAAGATTATTAGCTTCTATCACCAGAAGTTCGCGAATTTCTATACCGAGAAAATTAATATTAGGTTGCAATTGAGCCATTTCTAATAAAAATCTGCCCCTAGCACAACCAATATCTAAATGAATAGGATTTGATAAATTTGGATAAATTGCTGACCATATAGGTGGAGTAATTGCTGTTTGATATTTACTACTGAGGGGGTTAACGTGCTGACGAACTCGAACTCGTGTCAATTGATATTCTCCTATTAATAAAAAAAAACTAATAATGTTTTATTTTTCTCAAAAAATATTGAAAAGAAATTTTACAAAGTCATAAATTTAATGTTAGGTAAAAGTGGATCTTCTACTAAACCAATACCTGCAAAACCCCAACGTTGTAATGTTGTTTTTAACTGAGGAAGAGAAATTGATTCAACTGTAAAATTTTTAGCAACATTTGCTCCATGAGTATTAAGATAACTTAAAGCTTCAAAGTTTTCTTTAAAAAGTAATAAGTAACCGGAGTTTTCTTTGTTTTCAGTAGAGATATTTGCTGTAAGATATTTTCCATCTATTTTTGAACGGATTAAATACTGAATTTGAGATAGCATAACAATTTTTATTGTTAATTTTTAATTATTTATTGTTCTAGATTTTCTAGTTTAATACGTGGATCGACAAATTTAAGTAAAAGATCGGCAAAAAGATTTCCTATTATTAACATCGTAGCACCCATCATTAAACTAGCCATTACTAAATATAAATCTTGAGAGGTAACTGCATTAAGAATTAAAGTACCTAAACCCGGCCAATTAAAGAAAAATTCAGCAATAAATGAACCGCTCAAAAGACTAGCAAATTCAAAACCGAGTAAAGTTATTAAGGGGTTAATGGCGTTACGAAGGGCGTGTACATATAAAACCTTGTTTTCAGGAAGCCCTTTAGCACGGGCAGTTTTAATATAATCTTGTCTGAGAACATCAAGTAACTGTCCTCTTGTAAGTCTTTGTAAGCCAGCAAAGCTAGTTATACTTAAAGCTAAAGTTGGTAAAATCATGTGCCAACCAATATCAAGTATTTTGCCCAAAGGAGATAAATCACTGTAGTTAATGCTAGTCATATCTCCTACAGGTAAAAAGGGAGAAACATTTTGAGCGAGAATAAGTAATAATAAAGCTGTTATAAAACTAGGAAAACCTTGCCCTAAATAACTAATAACTCGCAAAAATTTATCTATTAAAGTATTTTGTTTAACCGCACTAACAATACCCAAAGGAATTGCGATCGCCCAAGTAAGTATAATAGAAGTAAAAGCTAAAAGTAATGTGGCTGGGACTCTTTCTTTGATTAAATCTGATACCGGGCGAAAATAAACAAAACTCGTACCAAAATCGAAACGAGTAATTACATTTTTTAACCAAAGACCATATTGTATTAAAGCAGGTTTATCTAGTCCAAATTGTTCACTCAATTCTTTTAGTCTTATTTCAGATATTTTGGGATTTTGACGAATAGTATCGAGATAATCTCCGGGGGCTAATTGAATAATCGCAAAACTTAAAGCAGAAGCTAAAAATAAAGTCAGTACAGCTATTAAAAGTCTTTTAACAATATAAACTAAGTTATCGGTCATTATTTGTTATTTAGTAATCTAAAATACATCTAAATTGCATATTAACATTTGCTATATCTCAAAGGCTTAACTTTTTTGGTTCTTTTTATGAAATATCGTAGATTTGGAAAAACTAATTTAAACTTATCAGTTTTTTCCTTGGGTACAATGCGTTGTTTAACTTCTCCTGCTAATACTTATAAAACCGTAGAATCTGCCCTTAAATTAGGTATTAATCATGTAGAAACTGCCAGAGGATATGGAAAAAGTGAAGAATATTTAGGATTAGCGATTAAAAATGGTTTATCTTTACCTAGAGAAGCAATTTATATTACGACAAAATTATCTCCTACTGCCGACAAATATCAATTAACTAACTGGATTGAAGAATCTCTTAATCGTTTAAAAATTGATTATTTAGATTGTTTAGCCATACATGGCATTAATACTTATGAACATCTTTCAGATTTTGAAAAATCCCTAGATGCGATCGCCGAAGCCCAAAAAGCAGGTAAAATTAAACATTTAGGATTTTCAACTCATGGTAATTTAGATTTAATTTTGAAAGCTATTAATACTAATTTATTCTCTTTCATTAATCTTCATTATTATTATTTTCAACAACATAATTATCCTGCTATTGAATTAGCAAAAGAAAAAGATTTAGGAATATTTATTATTTCTCCTAGCGATAAAGGAGGGCGTCTTTATACCCCCTCAGATAAACTCCTATCTTTATGTTCTCCTTTTTCTCCCCTACATTTAAACTATCGTTTTTTATTGGCAAATCCTCAGATAACTACCCTTAGTATTGGTGCTGCCATACCAGAAGAATTAGATTATCCTTTACAAATAGCAGATTCTGATTATCCCTTAACTCAAGAAGAAATTAATATATTTCAATCCTTAGAAATAGAACTAAAAAAAATAGAAAATCCCTGTTTTCAATGTTATCAATGTCTCCCTTGTCCAGAATATATTAATATTCCTGAAGTATTAAGACTTCGTAATTTAACTTTAGCTTATAATATGAATGAGTATGGTAAATATCGCTATCAAATGTTTGAAAATGCTGGTCATTGGTTTCCGGGAAATAAAGCGAATCGTTGCACCAGTTGTGGTGAATGTTTGCCTCGTTGTCCAGAAAAATTACCCATACCAGAATTATTATTTGAAACCCATGAACTTTTAAATGGTTCACCCCGTCGTCGTCTTTGGGAATGAACATAAAATGCTGAAAACTTTTTTCATTATTTTTGGTACAATTTTATTATTACCTATAATTTTGTTAGCAGAAGAACTACCCTCTATTTCCTGCGAAATCCCTTTAGAATTAAGTTTATTACAAGAAGAAAATTTAGAGTCAAAAGATATAGTTACTGCTAATAGTTTTTCTCCTAATTCTATGACTATTCCTAGTCTTTGGTGGGCCAAAGAACAATTTGATAATTATGGAGGAAGACTCGTTAATAATTGGTTAGCTTTTGAGCAAGAAAAGCGGATTGATTTAATAGTGAATCCTCAACTTTGGAATATTATGGATTATATAGAACGCTATCGTTTTGTGAATGATTTTGGCTTATATGCTAGACAATATAATTATAATCTTCGTGTTTTTGGTCAAAATAAAAAATGTTTAGCAATTTATTATTACGATGCTAAAAATAATCCGCCAAAATGGAAACTTGATTTAACTCCTTCCCTTAATAATTCTTTTGAAATATCTAAATAAAAGTTATAAAAATCCAAACCATAATCAAATTAATTTTTAACATGATTAAATTTCCCATAATTACAGAAAAGCTAATAATTAGACGATTAAAACCAGAAGATTTAGATTCTTTCTTGAATTTTATGGTTAATCCTGAATCAACCAAGTATCTTGCTTTTGAAGAAAGCCAAAAAACAGAAGATGGAGCAAAAGCTCTTTTTGAATATGTCTATGGCGCATACGATTCAGAAGAGCCAGTACATTCATATGCCATAGCGGATAAGTATTCTAATCAGTATCTTGGCTCTTGTGGTTTTGCTGTTTATGACACAGATATTGTGGAATGCTATTACTGTGTCAATGCAGAGCATATCGGTAAAGGAATCGCAACTGAAGCGACTAAAGCATTAGCTTCAAGTCTTTCAAAACATAAAGAAGTTAGAGCATATTGCCATCCCGAAAATAAAGCAGCCCATGCAGTTGCGATTAAAAGTGGTTTCCATTCAGAAGGAATGTCTATGCACAAAAATTTCGGTTTTGCAGGGATGCTTTTTATTTACTAACTATCAAATTACATCACAACTTTTTT
>CAYPSO010000049.1:0-2752 GCA_964413275.1 uncultured bacterium
AAGTTTGGGATTCTTCTCAATTAAAGAGGGACAGGATTGGTTAGGAAATAAATGGGATAAATTATTAATTTGAGTCAAAAATATTTTGGATTTATTATAGAAAAAAATAATTTAAGCCTTTTATAGTAAGAGGTTTGAGCTTTAGTATGATAATTATTTGATTTGAGAATTTAAGTGTTTGGAGATATTTTTTAAAGGAATAATTTGACTGAAAAAATGTGTTGGTTTTTCAAAATATTGATCGCAAAAAAATAGAATGAAAACACCCTGCCTTGGAAAGGGGGGTGGGGAGACCAATCGTTCCCTCCCCAGTATTGTGGGTTAGGGGGCGGGGGATTTAGGGGGCTATCTTGTTCCACCATTACCTAGATGTTTAGGGATTCCTTCCCGATTAGAACTATGTTGTTCTTGATTTTGTACTTGAATCAGAGCTTCTTCGTTTTCTAGTTGAACTAGAGTTGGACTCATAGCCATTGTCGAAGGAGGAGATACTAAGAGTATCAAACTCATTATGGGCAAAATTGATAGATATGACTTTAAGTTTTTCATTGTTTTAAACCTTCTTTTAGCATTAGTAAATCATTAAAATTTTTCATTGATTATTGATCGGTTGAGATGGAAATTACTCTGCTCTAGGTCAAGTATTCGCAAACAAATCGTCAAAAAGTAGCCAATCTATCTCATTACCATAAGCTCTTTTTAGTAATTCTAAATCTACATTTTCCCCAGTATTTTCTGGCTGCTCTTCCTCTGGAGATGAATTAGATGAAGAAGTTTCTACTGTTAAATAAAGTGATTCAACTATGGAATTAACTTGTGAATAAAGAGTTTGCAATTCTTCGCTTCCTTGATTTTCAAATTGTGAAAGAAGGTCTTGAATATAAACGAAGGCGTTAAGGTTATGGGAGTTTATATCGTCAGAGGGTAATTCTTCGGTTATGGCATCGCCAGAATTTTGATTAATGACATCACTAAGAGAAGTTTCACCGAGGGTACTCCAATACATCTTTTGCCAGTAGCCACCGCCACCCCAACTACAGCTTGGACAAGTACAATTAGGATTGTTGGGATTGTGTTGCCAATACATATTCTCTGTATCGCCAAACATATCTTCTAGTTCAGCACTACGATCTTCGATAACAGGATTAAAGTTAGCAGTTTCTTGAGTAACTGCTTGGGTAAATGTTCCCCCGAAGTCCATTTGGATATTTGTAATCACACCATCAGCAATTATGTCAGCTCTAATGTCATAACCCATGGCTTGGAAAGCTTGTAAATCAACTGCTGTTATTTCTCTGGTAACTCCGGGAGCAATCAGTGGATCCATAATACCAAGGGGATTAGCCATACTTTGTTTCCAATGACTTCCTTGGAAACTTAATCCATTAGCAAAATCTGCTATCTCTGTTTGTCCGTTATCAGTGCTGAAGTAAGTATTACTATGAGTTAAATCCCGTACTCCAATATCTGAATATCTAAATAAATCTAAAGTTGTAGCATAGTTATAAGCTTCGGGAAGTGCTACCAACTGATTATCAAAATCTGTTTGAGAGACTCCTGGTACAGCATCAAGTTGATTTAACAAATCGTAGAGTTCAGCTATACTCATGTTTTCTGAATCAGCCATGATTGCTTCTTTAGTTGTACCTAAAGCTGGTGGAATAATATCAGGAAACTGATTGACAACATTTTTGATGGAAAGTTTTAAAGCCTCTTCTTGTTGAAATACTACATTTGGAGCATCAACACCACTGACAAAACCGAGAACATGACCAATTTCATGGAGTGCTACGCTTAAGTAATCAATTTTTCCTACATCACCAATGCGATCGCTAAAATCATAACTCCAGTTGACGCTATTGTGGTTATTCATAGCGATATAACCTTCTAGAAGATTGTCTTCTACTGAGCTATCATTCATGGCTAAATAGTTAGCCATAGTCATATTGATGTTGGTAATATCTACGGTATTTTGACCATTACCTAAAAAGGAAACGGTATTTACTCCTGTACCTTCCAAAGCCTGAATTGTATTATAAGCAGTATCTTGGATAAAACCGGGTAACGCTCCCCCTGCAATGCCACCCCCTAAATTGAGACTTTCTACATATATATCAACGTCAATGGGATCTTCAAAATATGATGACCAAATTGCCCCGGCAATTTCAAAACCAAGCATTTGATTGTTGGTCATTCCGGGAGCAAAGACAAAATCTATCATAGAATTTGTCTGCTGGGTAATTGGTAGCTCATATACCATTGGTTCTTCTACATAAACCATTTAAATAATCTCCTTGATTCTTAAAAAATATCTAGATTAGAATTTTTAATTCTTATAAATACTTGAAATCTTACTTATTAATCATCACAAAATATGGGTTACTATCACATCGGTCAATGTGCGTAACTTATTGAGGCTAAAATTTGCGTTTTATTTACACAATCTTTATAAATTAATTATTTTTTTAAAAATTTAATCAACACTTACGTATCGAGAATAATTGACTATTTCTATTTTCTAAAGAGTGAAAACATATTTGCTATTTTTTGTCTTCTAAATATATTTTTTGATTTAACAAATGCTATATTCTATTTTAATCTGATATTTTTATATCAGGTAAGTATGATAACTAAAAATTAATTATTCTCAAAAAAAAAATAAGGTAAACTTGATTATTCTTATCTAATAAATTTACCTATAAATATGACGAGTGATATATAGTTTATCTATTAAGAAAAAACATCATCTAAA
>CAYPSO010000049.1:2852-32945 GCA_964413275.1 uncultured bacterium
CATCATCTAAATCGCTAGTTAAATTATCAATGACAAACTCAACAGTTTCTTCTAGATTCACTTCCATTTCATCCTCAGTAACTATGCCATCATCAGCAATTAAGCTGCTATTAAGGTCAAATCCCATGACATCAAGCAGTTGTAAATCAAGCTCACTAATATCTCTTCTCATTCCTGTAACGATACCTGGATCCATAATACCTAGAGGATTATCTTGTTGTTGCCAATGACTTGCTTGATACTCTTCTCCGTTAGAGAAATTTGCAATCGCAGTTTGTCCGCCATCAATGGAAAAGAAAGCATCAACACCAAAACCTAATTCACTAAGTCCTTGAGCAACACTTGCTTCTGAATAGCGATATAAATCCATCATGGTGATGTTTTCTTCGCTTTTCTTAAGGCTATGAGCATATTTTTGTAAATCTTGTTGATCTAAATCTGTAATTTCTTGAACTTCTTTAAAGAAATCTTGCAGCTCAGACATTTTCAAGGTTTGGATATAGTTTTCAATTTCTTTTTTATCCATTCCTAAAGCTGACTCTAGTTGGTCTTCAAAGTCATGAACAATATCTTTAATGGAGTCAGTTAATGCTTCTTGTGTTTGAAATAATAAACCCGGATTGTCAATGGCACTCACAACACCTAAGATATGCCCCACTTCGTGCATGGCTACACTAAGGTAATCTACTGTCCCAGCTATTACTTCATCGCCATCATAATTGTAACTCCAGGAAATATTATTATTCATGGCGATGTAACCATCTAAAGCGTCATCATAAGGTCTGATAATACCCATTGCTTTACCTGTAGCTCTGGTAAAACTAATATCGTTAATATCCTCTAAAACGTTATTTCCTACTGCAACATCAAACTTTTTACCTAATCCAGTTAAGGTATCTACGGCTGTATCGTCATAGTCAGAAGTAGCGTCATTTCCTAGATATTCTCTTACTTTATCAATATCTTTCTCAAACATTCCGGGTAAAGAACCACCAGCAACTTCTTCTGATAAAGTTTCAACTGTTTCGACATAAATATTTATTTGAATCTGATCGTCGAAATATTGCGACCAAATTGCTCCAGCAATCTCAAAGCCAAGCATCTGCTCATCGGTCATGCCCGGAGCAAAGGTAAAATCTATTATAGGAGTTATATCTTCTATCATTTTTTTTGTCGCCTCTTAATAAATAAATTAGAATTTTCAGAATTTATAAAATTAATCTCTGTGTTAATAATCATTGCAAATATCAACTGAGATCACATCGGTTAATCTACTGAACTTTTGATTTTCATTAGTATTGCAACTTTATTAAATTTTTATAAAAGGCTTCATTTTTGTAAAATATATGTAAAGTTTGTATTTTTGAGCTTAATTTCACTCAGTAAAAATACTATTAAGACAAATGGCTTAGTACAAATGGCGTAGTATAGAAGTAAGCAATTAACAAGCTCTCTTGTTTTCTTATTTTACTAACATCCAAGTGTTAAAAACCTAATCCTGAAAGCCGACACTCCATCGAAATAGGTGGTCGATTTGATCTGAATCTGATATAACTAATGACTAATGATTCTTGTGATGGGGTGATAAAAATTTATCCAGCCAAGCATTATTGCTTTGTGGGCTATGCCCCAATAAATGTTAAATTAATTTTGCCTGGTACTTATTAAAAGTATTGGCTAAAACTTAACAGTTTAATTTCAACTACGTAGTTTTAATCAATATTATTTTAGTGAAAAAAAAATCAGTAAAAAATAGACAATTCTCTCAATCTCAATCCTTAAAAGGTAGCGATAATTTATCAAAAAACTTTAAGTTTGTAGCTACTTTACCAGAACTTATCAAAGAAACTGTTAACAAAAATAGGGACAATTCCATTATCTTTGTTGATGGTGTTTCTCCCGCAATAGTTAAATCCTATGGCAACTTACTTACCAGTGCCGAGAAAATTCTCACAGGTTTAAGAAAATCAGGACTCTCACCTCAAGATAAACTGATTTTATTACTTTCTGATAATCAAGAATTAATTCCTACTTTTTGGGCTTGTATCTTAGGTGGATTTGTTCCTTTGATTATGGAAGTACCACCAACTAATAAAGACTCTAATTATACCGTAGATAAATTAAAACGTATCTGGGAACTTTTAGAGCGTCCTTTAATTATTAGTAATACTCGATTTTCTGATAATTTTTCTATTTTATTACTAGAGCAATTAACTAATAATGAACCAGACAAATCATATCATCAACCTCAACCAGATGATATAGCTTTTTTAACCCTTAGTTCTGGCAGTACAGGTACTCCTAAATGTATTCAACTTACCCATCGTAACTTGATTGCTCGAACATTAGGGACTAATTTACTCAATCAACATCGAACAAATGATATTATTTTAAATTGGCTACCTTTTGACCATATTGGTGGTATTTCTGATTGGCATATTCGTCCTTTAGCTTTAGGTTCTCAATTAATTTATGTCAAAAAAGAATATATTTTAGGCAATCCTTTAAACTGGTTAAATTTAATTAATAAATATCGAGTTTCCCATAGCTGGGCTCCTAATTTTATTTATAATATAATTAACGATTTAGTTGCAGAAAAAAATGAATACAAATGGGATTTATCTTGCTTACAGTTTTTATTAACTGCTGGAGAATCCATTAACGCTAAAACAGTTAAAAATTTTCTCGATCGCTTACATCCTTATGGTTTAATAACTTCAGCTATTCGTCCTGCTTTCGGCATGGCTGAATTAGGTTCTGGTATTACTTATTCCCAACCTGATCAAACAGAATCTTTAATCTTTCATTGCCTAGATAAAACCAGTTTAAAAGATAAAATTAAATATACAGAAAATAATAACCCTAATAGTATTATTTTTACCGACTTAGGAAAACCTATTCCGGGGGTAAGCTTAAGAATTGTTGATGCTAAAAATAATATTTTACCTGAAAATACCATTGGGAATTTACAAGTAAAAGGAGATGTAGTTTTTCCCGGATACTATCAAAATTCTCAAGCAAATCAGGAAGTATTTATCTCAGATGGTTGGTTTAAAACAGGAGATTTAGGATTTTTAGCTCAAGGAAATTTAGTAGTTACAGGACGAGCAAAAGAAACAATTATTATTAATGGAATTAATTATTACAGTCAAGAAATTGAAGCAATTATAGAAGAAATTTCCGAAATTATTCCTTCTTATACAGCAGCTTGTGCAGTTAACTCGGATAACAAAGAAGAATTAGCAATATTTTTTCATTGCTCTGTAAAAGAAGAACATCAATTAGCCAGAATCTTAAAAAATATTCGCCGTCAAATTATTAGTAAAGTTGGAATTATTCCTAATTATTTAATCCCCGTAGATAAAAATGATATTCCTAAAACAGAAATCGGGAAAATAAAACGCAGACAGTTAAGCCAGCGTTTTACTTCAGGAGAATTTGCTCCAATTATCGAACAAGTTAAAAAACTTTTTACATCAAATCGTAAATTAATTCAAGGAAAAAATAACCCAGAAGATAGGCTGAAAAGAATTTGGCAACAAGTCTTAAGTTTAGATGAAATTGGTTTTCAAGATAACTTTTTTGAATTAGGCGGTAATTCTGTTCTTTTAATTCAACTTCAACACGAATTAGAAACAGAATTTCAACAAAAAATAGCAGTAGCTGATTTATTTCAATATCCGACTATAGCCGCCCAAACTAATTATTTTAAACAGCAAACATCGCCAAATTTAAAATTAGAAATTAATAAACCAAAAATTACTACGACAGGAGAAATTGCAGTTATTGGAATGTCTTGCCGTTTTCCGGGGGCAGAAAATATCGAACAATTTTGGCATAACTTATGTAATGGTGTCGAATCTATTACCTTTTTTAGTGAAGAAGAAATTTTAGCTTCGGGCATATCTCCCGATTTAGTTAGGGATTCTAATTATGTTAAAGCTAGACCAATTCTTAAAGATGTAGAATTATTTGATGCTGAATTTTTTGGTTATCATGCCAAAGAAGCCAAATTAATCGATCCTCAACAACGTTTATTATTAGAGTGTGCTTGGGAAAGTTTGGAAGATGCTGGTTATAATCCCTTTATTTACCCAAGCAAAATTGGCATTTATGCAGGGGCAGTAATGAATACTTACTTGCTCAATAATGTTTATCCCCATCGCCAGCAATTAGATATTAACGATAACTTACAAGTAGCTACTCTAGACTCTATGGGAGGGTTTCAGATGATGGTAGCCAATGAGAAGGATTATTTAACTACCAGAATATCTTATAAATTAAATCTTACAGGGCCTAGTGTTAACATTCAAACAGCTTGCTCGACTTCTCTGGTTGCTATTCATTTAGCAAAGCAGAGTTTGTTAAATGGTGAGTGTGATTTAGCTTTAGCCGGTGGAGTTTCCCTCCAAATTCCCCAAAACGTTGGTTATCTCTATCAAGAAGGCATGATTGTTTCCCAAGATGGCCATTGTCGAGCATTCGATCGCACTTCTAATGGTACAGTATTTGGTAATGGAGTTGGTTTAGTTGTCCTCAAAAGATTAGAAGAAGCCATTGCTGATGGCGATAATATCTATGCTGTTATCAAAGGCTCGGCAATTAATAACGATGGTGGCACTAAAGTTGGCTATCTCGCCCCCAACGGAGAAGGGCAAAGTAGGGCAGTAGCTGAAGCCATCAATAATGCTGGAATTAATGCAGATACCATAGGCTACCTCGAAACTCACGGCACAGGTACACTTTTAGGCGATCCTGTTGAAGTTGCAGGATTAACCAAGGGATTCGGAGTTTCTACCAAAGCCAAACAATTTTGTCCCATTGGCTCTGTTAAAACGAATGTGGGACATTTACAAATCGCTTCGGGGATAGCAGGATTTATCAAAACTGTACTTTGCCTCCATCATAAAAAAATTCCTCCTAGTCTCAATTTTCAAGAATCTTCACCCCAAATAGATTTTGCCAATAGTCCTTTTTACGTTAATACTCAGCTTCAAGATTGGGCTGTCTCTGCTTATCCCAGACGTGCGGGAGTTAACTCTTTAGGTGTAGGAGGTACTAATGCCCATGTAATTTTAGAGGAGGCAGGATTATCCCCCTTAGAAAAGGGGGGATTAAGGGGGGATAGGAATTTATTTACTCTTTCGGCTAAAAGTGAATCTGCTTTACAAGAATTAGTAAAACGTTATCAAAACTTGTTAGCAAAAAATCAATATTTAAACTTAGCAGATATTTGCTTTACAACTAATATTGGAAGAGTCCATTTTGATTATCGTTTAGGTATTGTTGCTGAATCTATCCAACAGTTGCGTGAAGAGTTTAAAAAAGTATCAATTTCTAAAACAAAACTTGCTATAAAAAAGCCGATTACTTTTCTTTTTAGTGGGCAAGGTTGTCAATACCTTAATATGGGTTTCCAGCTTTATCAGACTCAACCTATTTTTCGTCAACATATTGATTATTGTTCAGAAATTGTCGAAAAGTATTTAGGAGAATCACTTTTAAATATAATTTTTTCTCCAGAAAAAGAAGCAAATAAAATTAACCAAACCCTTTATACCCAAGTTTCAATATTTGCTGTAGAATATGCCCTTTACCAGCTATGGAAATCTTGGGGCATAGAACCAACTTTAGTTATGGGGCATAGTTTAGGAGAATATGTTGCTGCTTGTGTAGCCGGAGTTTTTAGCGTAAAAGATGCTTTAAAATTATTAATAACTAGAGGGAAGTTAGTTCAAGCATTACCATTAGGAGAAATGGTGTCAGTGTTTACTTCTTTAGAACAAATACAAGAAATTATTAAAACTGAAGAAAATGTAGGAATTGCAGCTATTAATAGTAACTCTAACATTGTTATTTCTGGTACACAGGAATCTATTAAAAATCTTCTGGAAATTTTAGAGAATCAAGGAATTAAAAGTAAAAAATTAAATATTTCCCATGCCTTTCA
This sequence comes from uncultured bacterium, assembly GCA_964413275.1. Classification (GTDB taxonomy): domain Bacteria; phylum Cyanobacteriota; class Cyanobacteriia; order Cyanobacteriales; family JAABRE01; genus JAABRE01. The sequence goes on from CAYPSO010000049.1 coordinate 8,803, forward strand.
TTCTCCATTAATGAAAGAAATTGTAAGCGATTTTAAACAAGTTGCTGAGGAAGTTACTTACTTTTTACCTGAAATAGAGATAATTTCTAATCTAACAGGGGAATTAGTCACAGAAGCAATTGCTACCCCTGAATATTGGGGCGAACATCTTTATAAGACTGTACAACTAGCAGATAATATTAAAGTTTTAAAACAAAAAGGTAGTCAAATTTTTATTGATTGTAGTCCTCAACCAACTCTCTTAACTATGGTGCGCTGGGATGAAGATGATAGTTTATGGCTGCCCAGTTTACGACAAAAGTTTGCAGATTGCCAACAAATATTAGATAGTTTAGCTCAATTATATGTAGCAGGTTTTGATATTAATTGGTCTAGTTTTCATAATTATCAACCATATCAAAGAGTAAGTTTGCCTACTTATCCTTGGCAAAAACAGCGCTATTGGATCGAACCTGTAAAAATTGAAGGGAAAAAAAGCACTAAAAAGGACATTTTATCAAATGATAACATAAACAACAGCTTATTAGGCGATCGCCTACTTTCTCCCTTAAAAGAAATTATCTTTCAATCATTTATTAATTTAGAAAATTTTTCCTATTTAAAAGATCATCGTTTGGGAGACACCATAATTTTGCCCGGTGCAGCTTATCTGGAAATGGCTTGTGCTGCTGCTACTAAAATTTTAAAATCTTCAGTCATCAATCTTGAAGATGTAGTAATTCAAAAGCCCTTAATATTATCAGACTCTAATGAAAGTAACCTACAATTAATTATTGATTCTAATTCAGATAAAAAACATTTTGAAATCTACAGTTTATCTCAAGATGAAACTTGGAATTTACATTGTACGGGAAAAATTAAAGCACATAGTAATAAATTTTTATCGACAAATAATAATAATGGTAGTGCTTCGTCTAACTCTCATAAAAATTTGGCAACTAAAATAATTTTCTTAGCAGAATTGAAGCAAAAGTTATCTCAATTTTCTCTAAGTGTAGAAACCCATTATCAAAATTGTCAAACCAGAGGACTTTATTACGGCAATACTTTTCAATGTATTAAACAACTCTGGGCAAAAGAAGGAGAAGCATTAGGTAAGATTGATTTATCTGAAAGTTTAATAAATGCGATCGATAATTATCAAATTCATCCTACTTTATTAGACGGATGTTTTCAAGTTCTTTTTGCAGCTTTACCTAAAAGTTATCAAACTGAAACTTACTTACCTATTAGTATAGATAGTTTATATATTTATACTAAACCTTCTACCGAATTATGGAGTTATGTCAAAATTCAGTCCAAAATAGATAACATTTCAGATATTATAAAAGCAGATTTATATATCTTTGATTCCTCTGGAAACCTAGTTATAGAAATCAAAGGATTAACCTCAAAAAGAACTAATTCTAATTTATTAATTAAAAATACTATTACTCCCAATACGAATATAGAAACTTCTCAAGAATTTTGGCAAAATTGGTTATATAAAGTAGAATGGTACGAGCAGCCTTTAGTAAAAAATAAAGCAATCAAAGAAATAGGAAATTGGTTAATTATTAGTAACTCTTGCGATTTAGCAGAAAAATCAACTAAATTGTTACAGTCTCAACAACAAAAATGTTATTTAGCTAATCAAGAAAATGATTTACAGATTCTTATTAATAAGATTAAAAATAGTCAGTTACCTTTCTTGGGAATCGTTTATATTTGGCATTCAGAAGAATTATCAGAAAACTCTTTACCACAACAATTAAAAAATGCTCTAGAGTTGGTTCAAGCTTTAATTAAAGCAGAATTAAATCAACTTCCTCGTCTATGGTTAGTTACTAAAAACAGTCAAGCTATAGCAGAAAATAAATTAAGCAAAAATAATCATATTAACTATGCACAATTGACTCAATCCTGTTTATGGGGATTGTCCAAAGTAATTAACCTAGAGTATTCAGAATTAAATTGCAGTTGTGTTGATTTAGATATTAATACCAACCTTGAAGAATTATTTAGAGAAATTTGCTCCGAAGAAACTGAAAACCAAGTTACTTTTCGCCAAGAAAAACGTTTTATTGCCAGATTAAACCGTCACCAAATCAATGATTTTAATCAGCAGCCATTGAGATTAGATATTTTAGAAAAAGGTACATTAGAAAATTTATATTGGCAACCAATTAATCGCACTTATTCTAATAGCCAACAAGTGGAAATAAAAGTAAGTGCTATTAGTTTAAATTTTCGAGATATTCTTAACGCACTGGATATGTATCCGGGTGATGCGGGTTTACTTGGATTAGAATGCGTCGGTAAAATTATTGCTAAAGGTAATGAAGTAAAAAATTTCAATATTGGTGACGAAGTTATAGCCGTTGCTCCGGGTTGTTTCGGAAATTATGCCACAGTAAATGCTAATTTAGTTATAGCAAAACCTAATAATTTAAGTTATGCAGAAGCAGCCACTATACCTGGTGCATTTTTAACTGCTTATTATACCTTAATTCATTTAGCAAAGTTAAAAAAAGGACAAAAAATTTTAATTCATTCAGGGGCAGGAGGTGTTGGCCTTGCTGCCATTAAAATTGCTCAGAAAATTGGTGCAGAAATTTTTACAACTGCTTCTATTAATAAATGGAATTTCCTAAAATCTTTAGGAATAAAACATATTTTTAATTCTCGCAATCTCGATTTTGCTGAGGAAATATTAGCTATTACAGAAGGTAAAGGAGTTGATGTAATTCTTAATTGTTTAACAGGTGAATTTATTACTAAAAGTTTATCAATATTAAATAGTAACGGTTGTTTTCTTGAAATTGGCAAACAAAATATTTGGAATGAAAAACAAGTAACGCAAATTAAACCTGCCGCCTCTTATTTTATTGTCGATTTAATTGAAATAATAGCAAAACAACCGAATTTAATTCAGCAAATGTTATGTCATATTATTCAAGAATATCAACCTTTACCTCACAAAATATTCCCTGCTGATAAGGCTAAAGATGCTTTCCGTTATATGCAGCAAACTAAACACATCGGAAAAATTATTATTACTTTCCCCGAAACTACTTTAAATAGTAATGCTACCTATTTAATTGCTGGCGGTTTAGGGGCATTGGGTTTAACTGTTGCTGAATGGATGGTGAAAAAAGGTGCAAAAAATATCGTTTTAATCTCCCGTAATCCAGTAAAAGATTCTCTTAAAGAAAAAATTGAAATACTAAAACAAAATGATATTAATCTAATTATTGCTCAAGCAGATATAGGCGATCGCACCCAAGTAGAAAAAGTTTTCTCAAAAATAAATCATATCTTACCCCCCTTAAAAGGCATAATCCATGCTGCGGGGATTCTTGATGATGCTGTGTTATCCCAACAAACTTGGGAAAGTTTTGAACAGGTATGTCACCCTAAAGTTCAAGGGGCATGGAATTTACATCAATTAACCTGCAATCAAGAGTTAGATTTCTTTGTCATGTTTTCTTCCATTGCTTCTTTACTTGGCTCGGCGGGACAAGCTAATTATTCGGCTGCCAATACTTTTTTAGACGCTCTTGCCCATGCTCGTCAAGCAATGGGGCTTCGTGGTTTAAGTATTAACTGGGGAGCTTGGAGTCAAATTGGACTTGCTGCTGACATAGAAGAAAATCTTAATCTCAAAGGCATAGAAAGTATAAAGCCAGAACAAGCATTAATAGTTTTAGAACAATTACTAAATTCTTCATCTTCTCAAGTCGGAGTAGTAAATATAAATTGGTCAAAATATTTAAGTAATCAAAATCATAATTCTTTCTTAGAAAATTTTGCGATCGATATTTCCGAAAAAGAGGAATTAATTACTGAAAAATTATTAACTACTTCACCCTGTGAATTAAAGCAAATAATTCAAAATCATGTACAATCAGAAGTCGCTAAAGTTTTAGGGATTAAAAATATTTATTCTCTAGATTTGCAACAAGGATTTACTGAATTAGGTATGGATTCTCTTAATTCTGTAGAATTAAGAAATAGACTACAAACAACTTTAAAATACAAAGTATCATCTACAATTGCTTTTGATTATCCGACCATAGAATCTCTGACTAATTATTTAGTAGAACAGTTATCTTTTACCACTAAAAATAATAATTTACCTCAAAATAAAGAAAAAATAGAAACTAAATTAGAAGAAATAGAAAAACTTTCAGAAACAGATGCTGAAGCTTTATTATTAGCTCAACTAGATAAATTATCAGAAATATAGCAATTTTATTTGGTAGGTGAATATAACATTTTTTTATTAACCGCAGAGCGGTTGAGGGATGCGGAGGAAACCTCCGCATATCCAATCAACCAAGAGCGGACGCAGAGAAAAGAAGAGAAGAGAGATAGAATATAGATAAAATTATTTACTATTTCTATATATTTTTTGTAATATGAAAGTCTTTTGTGGTTTAAAATTATTCTAAGAAAAAAGCTAGGAGACAAGGGTGTGTTTATTATTTTTCCAGCCAAAAGCAAAGAAAAATTTATCTGTTCATTATTAGTATTATTACTATTCGTTTCAGGTTTGTTTGGTTGTCAGCAAGATAGAATCCAAGCTGCAACACCCACTTCAGTCAATAATGCTCCTGTTAAAGTAACAAGTAAACTCGCCGAAGTCGCTCCCCCCACAGTTATTCAACAACTTAACCGCAGTTTAGAACAATATCAACCTCAAGTTAACATTCTTAGTCCCCAACCGAATCAAGTAATTTCTGAGAGTAATCTTAAAGTTAATTTACAGGTTTTGAATTTACCTATTTTTAAAAATGAAGAATATGAAATGGGGCCTCATTTACAATTAATACTAGATAATGAACCTTATAAATCCATATACGATGTAACTCAACCCGTCACCCTAGAAAATCTCTCTCCCGGCACTCACACTATTAGGGTTTTTGCGGCAAAACCTTGGAATGAAAGCTTTAAAAATGATGGGGCTTACGCTCAAACTACCTTTCATGTTTTTACTAAAAGTAATGATAATAATCCCAATTCTTCCTTACCTTTATTAACTTATAGTGAGCCAAAAGGTGGTTATGGAGCAGAGCCAATTGCGATCGATTATTATTTAACTAATGCACCTTTACATTTAGTCGCCCAAGAAAATTCTAATGATAATATTAATGATTGGCGTATTAAAGTTACTGTCAATGGTGAAAGCTTTTTTGTTGATACTTGGCAAACCATATATCTTAAAGGTTTTAAAGTTGGGAATAATTGGGTGCAATTAGAATTTATTGACGAAAATGGTAACGAAGTTAGTAACGCTTTTAATAATACGGTTAGGGTAATTAACTATCAACCATCAGGTGATAATACTTTATCTAAAATAGTTAGAGGTGAATTATCCGCAGAAGAAGTTAAAGGTATTGTCGATCCTAATTATAAACCTGTTGTTTCTACTCCAGAAATTATTACTCCTTCAGAAAAAATTGAAAAAGAAATTACTTCAGAAACTTCTCCTGCTTTAGAAAAAATTGAAAAAGAAATTACTCCAAAAATTATTACTCCTTCAGAAGAAATTGAACAAGAAATTACTCCAGAAATTATTACTCCTTCAGAAAAAATTGAAGAACAAATTATTCCAGAAATTATTACTCCTTCAGAAAAAATTGAAGAACAAATTATTCCAGAAACTCCTCCTGCTTTAGAAGAAACGGAAGAAGAAACTATTGAGGAAATCACTACTCCTTCAGAAAAAATTGAAGAAGAGTCAACTATTAAAAATGATTCTGTAGTTAGAGAAAATTCATCAAAACAAGAACCAAAAATTCAAAATAAAATTCAAGATAAATTAAAATTAATTAAGAATTTCTTGAAAGAATTAACCGCAAAAAATAACGAATAGCAAAACAGTTTTAGTTATTAATAAGCTGTCACGCTTTTAAATTTGTAGGGGCTGAATAATATTCAGCCCCTACTGGACTGTTTCAGTTAAAAGTGTGCATTAGTAGGGTGGGCAATGCCCACCAAATCATAAAGATAATCAAAATTCTATTGCCTCATTTTAGCTGAAACAATCCAATACGTTACGCAATGAACATTTTTTCCCATTAACCTGAAAGAGTCGATTATGAAGATTGTAAAGTAATAATTCTTTATTTGTAAAGTTAAGATAAAGGTTTTTAGTCAAATTTCATTGAAAATTACGTTATTTGACTGAAGCTATAGATTAACTAAACAGAATATAATCTGGCCATAAGTCCATAACATTAAGTATAAATAATAATCAAATTTTTATATTGGAGTAAATTAACAATGATGAAATTTAAGAATAAGTGCTTATTTTTTAGTCTTTTTGCCTTAACCCTCTGCTTAGAAATTATTTCTTTTCCTTTTTTATCAAACACGGTTCAAGCCCAATCAGTCTCAGAAAACCAAATTAATATCTCATTTAATCAGTCTTTTATTACCCCTCCAGAGCCTGGTGCGCCATCTAACACCGTTGGAGGAGCTTCCCGTGGTGATAGATGTTCCCAAGATCGTCAAGATTTAGCCCCCTATCTCACACCTTTATTACCTGCAAGTCAGAAAAATTTAACCCTTGAACAACGACCCATTTTTCTGGTTTATTTGCCTAAAACTGCTGCTAGAAAAGCTTTCTTTAGCCTGAAAGATAGTCAAGGAAACGATTATTATCAAACCTTTTTAGATTTATCTGAAAAATCAGGTATTGTTCAAATTCCTCTTCCTGAAGACGCACCTATATTAGAAATTAATAAAGATTATAAATGGTCTTTTGTGATTCTTTGCGATCGGAATTTAAGACCTGATAGTCCCTTAGTAGAAGGTAATGTTAGAAGAATCGCTCTTGAAGATAACTCACAACTTAAGTCCGATTTACAAAAATCGACCACAGAGATAGAAAAAGCCAAGGTTTATGCTAATGCAGGAATTTGGTATGAAACTTTAGCAATTTTAGCCCAATTAAAACAATCTAATCCTGAAAACGAAGCTTTAGATCGAGCTTGGATTGATTTATTAAAATCTGTGGGTTTAGATCACTTTAGTGAAGCTGAGTTAATCTAACTTTAGGAATTTAGGTTGAAGATGGGTTTATGATAATAATAATCTAGTTCAATAAAGACTAGATTATTTAATAATTTCTAATCTATATCAATTTCTGTGAATACTAAATCTCTGGAGAAATTGTTTTCTCGATTTTTTAACAACAAAATATTATTTAATGAGATTTATCATTTAGCTTCTCGTTATGCAGTTATCCCCCTAATAGCAAGTTTAGGTATAAGTGCAGCATTAATTACCCTTAGAGAGTTAGGGACTTTACAAATTTTAGAATTAGCTGCTTTCGATCGCCTAGTACGATTACAATCAGAAATGGCAACAGATCCTCGTTTGCTGATTGTAGAAATTACAGAAAAAGATATTCAAAAATATCAAGAAATTCCCCTTTCAGATGCCTTAATCGCAGAAATATTAGAAACTTTACAAAAAAATAACCCTAAAGTAATTGGTTTAGATATATATCGAGATATTCCCCATTATCCGGGTCATGAAGCCCTAAAGCAACAACTACAAGCCGATAATGTAATTACCATTAAAGAACTAGATCCCGTTGATGGAGTGCCATCTCATCCCGATGTTCCCGAAGATAGGGTAGGATTTAATGAATTAGTTCTCGATTCCGATCATGTGGTGCGTCGCAATTTAATGTATGCGGAGTTTGATGGCAAAAGTTTCTATTCTTTTGCCTTGCGTCTGAGTTTAAAATATCTTGCTCCAGAAAATTTACCCTTTAAAACCGATTCAGATAGTTTATATATTGGAGAAACTCAATTTAAAGCCTTGAATGCCAACTCTGGAAACTATCAACTCAAAGCAAGCGAAGCTGCTGGTTGGCAAATTTTACTTAAATATCGTGGTGCTGAAAATATAGCTAGAAGAATTACAATTCAAGATATTTTAGAGGGAAATTTCGATCCTAATTGGATTGAAAATAAAATTATTTTAATAGGGACAACTGCCTCTAGTGGCAAAGATTTATTTTTAACCCCATATCAAGGAGAAATTGGTAATAACCATTTAATGTCTGGAGTAATAATCCATGCTCAAATGGTTAGTCAAATTGTTGGTATTGTTTTAGATCGAGAACAGCAATTTTGGTTTTGGCAACAATGGCAAGAATATCTTTGGATTTATGCTTGGTCTTTACTTGGTGCAATGTTTGCCTGTCGATTAAACCGAGTTTTATTACTCGGAATTTGTGAAATTTTTGCGATCGCATTTTTTAGCGGATTTAGTTTTTATTTATTTACTTTGGGCGGTTGGATTCCTTTTGTTCCTCCACTTTTAGCTTTTATTGGTACAACCATAATTGTGGTCACTTATAAAAGTTTTTATGGTAATTTTCATGATTCTTTAACTGGGCTTCCCAATCGAGAATTATTAACCAGAAAAATTCAAGAAATTAAAGACAGAAAAAAAGATAAAAATAATTTTGATATTGCTATTATTTCCCTAGATATAGATCGTTTTAAAATGATTAATGAAACCCTAGGTTATCAAGCAGGAGATAAATTTTTAGTTGAAATTGTTAAACGTTTAAAATCATGTTTAACTCATCTCGATCTTATAGCAAGATTAGGAAATAATGAATTTGCGATTTTGCTCCAATCTTTTCATCATGTTGATGAAGTTAAACAAATTGCAGATCGCCTTAAACAAACATTAACTGAACCTTTTAGCTTAAATGGACAAAGAATTTTTACCACAGTTAGTATTGGCATAGCTTTTCATAATACTAAAAATTCATTTTTACCAGAAGATTTAATGCGTAATGCCCATACAGCAATGAATTTTGCCAAAACATCGAGTATTTCCACAAATCAAATTTTTGTTAGTCAAATGCACACTCAGGCTTTAAGTCGTTTACAGTTAGAGACAGATTTAAGACAAGCTATTAAAAATCAAGAATTTGAACTTTATTATCAGCCTATAATCAATTTACAAACTAATAAACTATCTGGTTTTGAAGCTCTAGTACGTTGGAATTGTCCTATTCGTGGTTTTGTCTCTCCGGGGGCATTTATTCCCATTGCCGAACAAACAGGTTTGATTATACCTTTAGGAGAATGGATTTTAAGAGAAGCTTGCGATCAAATGAATCAATGGCATTGTCAGTTTCCAGAAATGAATTCATTAATAATTAGTGTTAATCTTTCAGCCAAACAATTTGTTCAACCTAATTTAATAGAAATGATTGAAAATATCATTCAAAAAACTAAAATTAATCCTAAAACTTTAAAACTAGAAATTACTGAAACCATTGTCATGAATGACGTAAAAGAAGCAACAATTTTATTATCTCAACTTAAAGCCTTGAATTTATGCTTGAGTATTGATGATTTTGGTACTGGCTATTCTTCTTTAAGTTATTTACATGATTTTCCCCTTGATTTTTTGAAAGTAGATCGTTCTTTTATCAAAACTATTAATGATAGTGGAGAAGGTTCAGAAATTGCCTCTACTATTATTACCTTGGGGAAAAAATTGGGCATGGAAGTCATTGCTGAAGGAATAGAAACTGAAGCTCAAAAAAATGTTATTACTGGTTTAAATTGTGAATATGGACAAGGTTTTTATTTTTCAAAACCTCTTCCCAAAAAGGATATTACATTTATGTTAGAAAAATATCAATAATGTGTTTATGTTTAATAAAATTAGAAAAAAAATTAAAGATTGGCAAGGAATTATTTTTACATCTGCCACTGTTTCTGGGTTAATAATTGCGGCTAATTTAATGGGCTTATTTCAACTATTGGAATGGGTAACTCTCGATAATTTTTTCAAACTTCGCCCAGAAGAATCCATCGATCCAAATATTATTATTATTACTATTGATGAATCTGATATTAATAAATTCGGACATCCTTTAAAGGATGATTTATTAGCAAATATTATTAACAAAATTAAAAAGCAAAATCCCACAGTTATTGGTTTAGATATCTATCGCAATTTACCAGTTGAACCAGGACATGAAGAATTAGTTAAAGTTTTTAAATCGACACCTAATTTAATCGGAGTAGAAAAAGCAACCAATGAAATTGTTCCTCCTCCTCCTACTTTAGCTGAACTTAATCAAGTGGGATTGGCAGACTTAATTCTCGATCCTGATGGTAAAATTCGTCGTGGTTTTATTTCTGTTCAACCAAATCCAAATGAGCCTATTTTTAAAACCAGTTTACCTGCGATAATGGCATTTGAATATCTTGGCTCTCAAAATATTAAACCTATACCTATTGAAAATCGTCCCTATGAATATCAATTAGGTAAAATGCGCTTAAAACCATTACAAAAAAATGATGGTGGTTATGTAAGAGCAGAAACAAACGGTTATCAGATTTTGATTAACTTTCGTGGTACAAGAAACCAGTTTGAAACTATTTCTTTAACCGAGCTTATTCAAGGTAATATTTCTCAAGAATTGTTTACTAATAAAATGGTTTTTATTGGTGCTATTGCGCCGAGTTTAAATGACAATCATCAAACTCCTCTTTATACAAAAATGGCAGGAGTTGTGATTCATGCTAACATTGCTAGTCAATTAGTAAATGCTGCATTAGAAGGACGAAATTTTATTAAAATATGGCCTGATATAATTGAATATTTATGGATATTTGCCTGGTCTTTTGTCGGCGCAAGAATGAGTTGGAAAATATTAGAAAATCATTCTTTAAAGCGTAAAATATTATCCTCTGTTTTCTTAATTATCTTAGGAATTATTCTATTTGATATTACTATTATAACTATTGGTTTTCTTGCCTTTTTAGGAGGATGGTGGCTACCAGTTGCTGCTCCTTTATTTTCTTTAACAATTTCTGCTTTAGCTATTGCTAGTTATAAAGCTCAAGAATTTTATCGTCTCGCTTCTTTAGATGGTTTAACTCAAGTTGTAAATCGTCGTTATTTTGACGAGCAAATTTATAATGCTTGGTTTAAAAAAATTGATGGTAGTCAATATCTATCAGTAATTTTGTGCGATGTTGACTTTTTTAAGCCCTATAATGATACCTATGGACATCAAGCAGGGGATAAATGCTTACAAGAAGTTGCCCAAGCAATGAGTCAAGCAGTACGAGCAAACGATTTAGTAGCTCGTTATGGTGGAGAAGAATTTGTGGTCATTTTACCAAATACTGAAGGAGAAACGGCTGTTCGAGTTGCTCAAAGAATTTGCGATCAAGTTAGAAGTTTAAAAATTCCCCATACTGGCTCTAAAGTAAACGATCATGTTACTCTTAGTTGTGGCATCGCTAGTGTAATTCCTAATCAATATTCTTCTCCTGCGAGTTTAATTGCTGATGCAGATAAAGCTCTTTATAAAGCTAAAGAACAAGGACGCAATCGAGTAATCTTATTATAATTAGCGGTTAGCTTTTAGCTGTTAGCTGTTAGCTGTTAGCGGTTAGCTGTTAGCTGTTAGCGGTTAAATATTAACTACGAACTAACTTTCTGCTGTTTTAAATAATCGAATACAGATTTATCACCAATATCTGGATCGATTTCTTGGAATAGTTTGCGCACCACAAAAATAATAAATAATAAACTCCAAATAATTAATAAAAATTTCTCAGCTTCTATTGAGACTAAACCAAATAAATGACCTAATAATAAAAACGGTACAAGGGGAGTAAGTAATTTAGTTTCTAAACGATTAAAACAAAAAGCTTCTTTAAAATAAATTCCAGTTAAGGCAGCAAAAATAAAGCCAATTCCTAAGATACTCAGGGGATTTTCATACACAAATAAGGCTAAACTTTTTTGACTATAAAATATTAAACCTATTCCTGATAATGTCCCAATTAACCAGAATAATTGTAATAACAGATGTAAAGGTTTTAAGTATATATGAATTTTCCATAAACTCACCCCTAAACCAAGGGAAAATAAGCCAAATAAAGGAGTTATCCACTGCAAATTATTAGGTGTGTTAGAGGTAGTAATTGCTAAAGAAGTAGCAATAGTAAAACTTAAAGCAGCTAGTAATAAACCACTGCGATAGATAATTACCTCTTGTTTATCTTCATCAGTCACACTAAACTCACCAAATTGACCTTGATAAACTTTATTTTCTGTAGATGTCACCATATTTTCACCTTAAATTATTAATAATTAATTCTATTTTATCTCCTAATTTTAACTGTAATTGTTTTGCTGCATTACCTTGATTAACAGCAATTTCTAACCAGTTATGACTACCTATTATACTAACTAATTCCCCTTGATTAACATCACTATAGGTTAAGCCACTAGGAATAAGTAAATTATGGATTTTAATGGACAAATTTAAACCTTGAATTACTTGAGCGGGTATATTCGTAATAATATTCCCAAAATAGTCGATATACTGCACAAAACCAGTTATTTTAGTATCCTGTTTTTGCCATTGCGGAAAAGAAAATTTTACTAGAGTCTCAAGGATAATTTTTCTACCTAAATTTTCAATTTTCACTCCACTAGCCAAGTGTGCCCCTACAGGTGCAAAAATATCCCTACCGTGAAAAGTTTTACTAGGAGCAGGTGTTCTCCAATATTGGGAATTGGTTAATTCTACTACTTGGATTGGATTAATTAAACTAAGAATATCGCTAAATATCCCATTATCAGGCCCAACAAGATAACCTCTTTCGCCTTCAATGGCAATTCCTCGTCTTTGACTTCCGACTCCGGGATCAACTACAGCCACATAGATAGTTTCAGGAGGAAAATAGGGAATACTATTCATAAGACAAAACCTTGCTGCTGCTATATTTTGAGGAGGAATGTTATGGGTAAGATCGATAATTGAAATTTCGGGATTAATATTGGCAATAACGCCTTTCATAACTCCCACATAAACATCCTGTAGTCCAAAATCAGTTAGTAAAGTTAAAATATGTTTTTTAATTGTTGACATAGGAAACTAAGACAAAACAGGGTTTTCAAGTTATGACTAGATCTAAAGTATGAATTTTCTGTAACAATTGATACTTTTTTTCAAAAAAGTGGTATATTAAAAATATAGAACGTATAACAAATTGTCGTTTTAAAAAGTCTATGTTAAACATAAATCGTCAGGAAACTATGAAAAAAGCTGCTTCAATCCACCGGGATAATTTACGCAAAAATTTAGAACATCGTTTAGAAGTTGCTAGAGCAAAGGGAGACGAAAAGTTAGTTCGTCAACTAGAAGCTGAAGCTAGCTACTTACACATGAAATAAAAAACAATTATGGTGCGATTAACTAAGAAAATTTAGAAAGTGGATTTTTGATTTAGATTTTTCCTTCATAAATCCACTTTCTTGTGTTTAATTAGTTATTGGTTATTAGAAAACCTTGGAAGGCGAGAAAACCTCGCCCCTAGGAATATTATCACCTTCCACCAACTACCACATTTTTAATACGTAAATGTGGCCCACCAACACTTACAGGAAGTGGCATTTGTCCGCCTTTGCCACAACCCCCATTAGTATAAAGGGTATCATTACCGATCGCCTCTATATCCTTTAAAGTTTGAAATACATTACCACTCAAAGTAACATCACTTACAGGTTCAGCAATTTTACCATCTCGAATCATATAACCTTCAGCCGCCGCGAAGGTAAACATTTCTCCGTTGGTTTGTCCTCCTAGCATCCGCACTGCATAGACACCCTCTTGAATATCTTTAATCATCTCCTCAAAATTGGTGTTTCCAGATTCAATGGCAGTGTTGGTCATGCGGACAATGGGGGGATAGGAAGCACGAATTGCTCTAGCGTTACCGGTGGGAGCTTCCTGCATTTTTCCCGCCGTTTCCCGTGAGTGGAGTCGTTGAGTTAGTACGCCATTTTTAATTAAATATTTTCGTTGCCCCGGTACACCTTCATCATCATATTTAATTGTACCGGGTAAATCAGGTAAAGTAGCGTCATCAATCACGTTTAACTGTTCGATGCCGAGGGGTTTTCCTAATGTGAGTAATTCCTGCATCCGAGGATTTTCATAAACAAAGTCTGCCTCAGAAAGATGGCCAAAAGCTTCATGAATAAATACTCCAGCGAGATAGGGGTCTAAAACTACGGTATATTGTCCTCCTTTGACGGGTTTTGCGTCTAATTGTCGTACTGCTCTTTCCGCAGCCCCTAAAACCCTGTCTTCAATCCCGACAAGTACGTCAAAATCTGTACGGGAATGAACGGATTCAAAACCTTGACGAATTACGCCATCTTCTCCCCGTGCCAGCACTCCAAATCTACCGTTAACGTCTAATCTTTCTTGAATAATGCAACTACCTACAGAGTTCACAAAATAAGTTGTCCCAAAGCGATCGCTGATGGAAGTCATGGTAGTTTGTATTCTAGAATCGTATTCTAGGAGTAACTTATTATATTTTTCTAGTAATTCCCGTTTTTCCTTCAGAGATACTTGACGAGGATCTTTTTTTAGATTTACCGCCACATAATCCTCTATTTTTTCCGTTGGTGCTAGGGTTGTGCTTTCTTTACCGACGATTTTTGCCTGACTAATAGCTTCGCTGATTCTCTCGTCTAATTCTTCTAAGCCATTAAAAGTGACAAAGCTCCAGCCTCCTTGATGACAGGCTCTGATGCCCCCAGCAAGGGCTAAACTGCGATCCACAGAATCTAATTGTGCGCCACGAAAGGAGATAGAGGTGGCTTCACTTTGTTCTACTCTAATTTCTAAATAGTCGATTTTATCTTGATGGGAAGTGATGGATTCTTTTAAGGTTTCTGGGATGGAATTATTCATTTGAGTTATTAAAGTTTATATTTTTTAGCGATTAGCTTTTAGACTATGCTTTCATTATATATTTTGTAGGGAGAGCTTTATGTTGTAGGGTGGGCAATTTCTTCATAAGCTCAGTTTTGTTCTTGTAGGGTGGGCAAATATTTTAGCCTTTATAGTTAATAATTAAATTTATAATTATTGCCCACCAAAACATTAAAAAATATCAACTAATATTAATTATCTAACAAAGCTTGACCTAAAGCCTTCAATTTTTGTAAGGAATATATTAAGTTCGGTGGGCAAGATAAGTTTAATATTTAAACTTAAAATAAAAATTAGCCTTGCCCACCCTACAATAAAATGTAATTACTAGGGATTGCTTCTAGCCGTTAAATCATGGATAAATCGCCGATGGTTTCTAAGCGTTTATACTTACTCAAAATAGCGAATTTTTCTGAGAGATTTTCAGCTATATTCGGAGTAATCCAACCCATTTGCTTGAGTAAATGAATAGCAACCGCATATTTAGCCCGTTTTGCTCCATCTTTTACCTTAATCGCTAATCCCATGCCATCGCCAATTCTGCCAATACATTGCAGCCCTTCTGCACCCGCCTTACTAACTAATTCTCCGTGGGTTAGTTGCATTAACTCGGTATCAAAATGTCCTTCTCCCCCTACCATCAGGGGATAGCGTGTCATGGCTCTAACTATACGCTCTAAATCTAGGTTATCTCCTGAAGACAGTTGAGCATATAAATAAGCCATGTTTCCTAACTGCATTAAATAAATGGGAGCACCACAGTCATCATGGGCACTAATAAATTCTTCTCCGGGCATTTTTAATAATTCTGAGAGTTGCCCTAAAATCAGTTTTTGTATGGGATGGGAAGAACTAAGATAATTACTTAATGGCCAACCATATTTTTTGCAAACTGCTAACATACCAGCGTGTTTACCAGAGCAGTTATATTCTAAGGGACTTTTTTTGTCTTCTGGTATAGGACACTGTAAGGCACTTGGTTCAATATCAGCACGCCAAAGAATATTAAATACTTGTCTAGCCTGTTCTTTTGTTCCTTGATGAGAACTACAAATAATAGCTAAATCTCTATCTGTAAGATTGTAATGAGCTAAAGTGCCAGTGGTGGTAACAGCTAAAGCTTGAAATGGTTTAAGAGATGAGCGCATAAAGGCGCAGGTTTCGGCATTACCAGCAACAGCAAGAATCCTCCCCCTTCTATCGTAAACTGTGGCTTCTACTTGGTGACTTGACTCAATAATCCCTTCTCGTAGCAGATGAACTTCTATTTCTGGTGCTGATGTACGTTTTCCCATTATTATTATCTAAGCTGTTTTGCACTTATTATATAGCGGTTAGCGATTAGCTCTTAGCAACTAGCTTCAAAGTAGTTAATAAATCAGCATTGACTTATGACAAATAACTATTTAAGCTAAAAACCATGTTAGAGTGCCAAGGCATGATAGAATAGCGATGATTATCCCTGTTTTTTGTAAACGAGTTAAAATCGGTTCAATTTGATAGGAAACAATTAAGCGATCGCGATTTAGGATAGAATCAGGTTTATCCCAGATTTGTCCGTCATACCAACCAGATTCTTCATAAAATATGCGATCGTCTTGTAAACGAGAACCTACATAACTCCAGCCTAAATATAGTCTAATTAATACAAATATGACAAATAAAACCGCTCCTCCTCCACTACACAGGATAAATTGAAAAGGAGCTTTGCTAGGAGAAAAACTTGCCGCAGCAATGGGAGCAGAAATAAATAAACTCCAAAACCACACCCAGATTAGTTTGCGACTATAGTTAAGGGGAGTTAAAGTTGCCCAAGAAAAAAACCATGATTCCTTTAACTGCTCATATTCATTAATCGGTTGTTGTTCGCTAGGTACGGGGCAAAATTCAACAAAAGATTCCCTCATAAGCTAATTGTCAAGTTCAATTTCAATATTTTCTGCATGAGCCCAAAATGCTTCAAGATTATAGTATTCTCGTTCTTGGGGTAACATAATATGCACGATTATCTCACCATAATCCAACAATACCCAATTTCCTTCGCTTTTTCCTTCTTTTCTTAGAGGTAGTTGGTTAAATTTTTCTGCCAATTTGTCTTCAATTGAATCACAAATAGCCCTTACTTGAGGACGTGAAAAGCCTGTTACAAGTACAAAATAATCTGTCAGGTAGGATACATCAGTTACTTTTAAAACGACTAAATCTCCCGCTTTGCGATCGTCGGCTGCTTGGGCAATAATACGTACTAATTCTAGGGTGTTGTCGGTGTTAATGGTTGAGGTTGAATAATTGTTAAGTTTTTCTATCATTAAAACTTGTTAAGTTATATATTGTCTAATTCTATTCTAATGGTAACAAAATTTGGATGGGATAATGTAACAAAAATTAAAGATAAATTTGTTGTTCGTTATTAGTTATTGGTTATTTGTGCTTTGATAACTATTAAATATTCATCATTTACTATTAACTATTAACTATTTTAGTTTAACTTGAATTAAATTAGGATAACCATCTCCTAAAATATCTAATGGCAAACCATTAACCCAGATTTTATTATCAGTAATATCTATGATTTGACGCTCTCCACTTTTAGCAAATTCTATATCCATTCCGGGGTAAACTTCAGCTAAAATTTGCTCATCTTCTATGATGAATCCGGTCTGGTTTTTATTACTTATATTAATTCCTTTTTGCCAATCACTATTATTAATATTTGCTGCTTTTAACTGACGAGTAATTGTAAAATTATCTATAGGAGCAAATAACTTTGCTTTGCAAGAATTTATCATAAGTTTACTACGATCTATGGGATAACTTCTAATATCTATACTTGAAGAAGTTCCCATGCGATGCTCAATGGGAATATACCAATGTTGATAACCCGGAGGCAATCCGTATTTACGATTATAATTTTGACCTATCCAACGATTTAGATTACTGTGATTATCAATAACATTTACTAATCCTCTTTTTCCCATTAGAGGAACACCACTATTTTTGACTTCTAAGGAATAATCTAAATCCAATTCTATATAATATATTTTACCTTGATTCTCTTGATTCTCAGGATTAATTATTAAACTAAATTTATGGTCATTTTCTTGTTTAACATTACAGATAATATTAGGTTGATTAAGATTTTTAGGTTTATCTAAACGTTGCCAAATAATATTATAGAATGTCGCTTCAATCGGTTTATAATTTGTAAAAAAATCTCGATAAAACCACCAGTTAGTGCGTCTAATCCAAATTTCCCAAATCGTTTTATCTTCTCGTAGAGTGGTAATGTATTTTGGTTTTTGTTCGTGAAATTTTTGTAAATATTTATTTCTAGAATCTTCTCCTAATGCATGAATTATATAATCTATTCCAGTGGGATTAAATGCTCCTGCAACTGTATCCATACCAGAGGAATAAGTTGATAATATTCTTTGAGTTGGTGGTGTATTTTTGAGTTCTTGTTTAATATTTCTTGCTATATTTATAGACTTTTGCCAATGTTGTGGCAGCCATCCGCCTAGTTCTTGAACAAAGAAAAAATCTGGATTATTAGCAGGGTTAAAAATAAAATTTTCAGAAATTATTATATCTATTAAGGAAATAGTAGGGTAATAAATTATTAAAAAGATAAGAAGGCTAGATTGAATAGTTTTTTGTTTGAAAAAATTATTGACATTTATTCTAATTTTAAATAATTTTAAAATAAAAGAAAAAATATAATATATAATTACAGGAAAAATAAATAAGGCAACTAAAATACTTGTGAAATAGTAACGCGCACTAATTGTACCTCCAAGCGATGAAAGTATTCCTGCTCCATATACAGTTGTAGAGAGATAAAGTAATAATACATATTTGATATTATAGTTAATAAAAATAACGTAAAAAGTTAATAAAATAATTGCAATTAAATAACAATATAAAAAAGGATTACTAAATATATCAGCTATAGTAAAAATTTTATTAATTTCATTAAACCAAAGAAAATACCAAAATTGATCCGCCGCTACACCACTAAAATTATCCCTAATCCAGTTAGTAGGTTTTCCTGCTGTTAAAATATAAGCTTCTATGCTAAAACTAATAAAAATAAAAGCTAATAACCAAGTAAAATAAAAGAATTTATTATGTTGTTTTTGCTTGATTAAATCAAAAATAATAATAGCGAACAGAGTTAAAAAAGAAGGAATACCATAATCATTAGACCAAAATACTTGAAAGGAAATCAAACATCCGCATAAACTATAAAATAATTTTGGCTTTTTGTCACGTAATTTGAATAACAATAACATTAAAATTATTGTGATAAATGGCAAAGAACTTCGTAAACTTAAATTACTATTACTAGGCTCAATTAGCTTCCAAATAGGAATATTTTTTTCTCTATCTAAATAAATAGTAATTAAAGGAAAAGCAGCAGCTATAATTGCTTTTTTTAAATTTACTCCTATTAAAAAAAATAAAATTATTAAAGCAATAAAATGTAAACTAACAGATAGAAAATAGGTACTAAACTTAGAAGCTGCAAAATTACCACCTAATAAATAAGTAGTAAAAGCATTTATGTAAGTTACACCTAGACCAAGATAAGGGTTAAAATCTCTGCCGGGGAATTGTCCTACGAATATTCGGCGTAAAGGATTAAAGGTTTGAAAATCTCCGTTATAAGGTCGATATTCTACATTAATACTTAAAAATAATGATTGAAAAAATATCAGAAAAAAAATTGACAAAATAGTTATTACTAATAACTTATTGGTTTTAAATATTCGCATACAAATTAGGCTCTTTCTCACTTTTAGTGATAAATCAATATTTTCTGGTTAAAATAATTTGGAATCCAGAAAAAAAGATTAAAAATAATTTTAATTTTACCTTTTGTTTTGCTCAATAAAATATATTTATATCTTGCAATTATTTATTAAAGCTAAAGTCATCAAGAGCTAAAAAAATTTCTTGAGTACCATTTTTAGCATTAGATGCGATTACTTGTTCTAACTTGAAAAATAGACCATATTTTTGATGCACTCTTTACCTGAAATTTGAGGCAATTTACTCATATATCAAGGGTAACTATTTCGACTCGATCTTCGGGAATTTCACGACCTTCTTCTTGGAGAACCTCAAGATACAATTCTATTGCCTCTTCCTTGATTTTTCCTTGACTAATACAAGCAGGTAAACTCGGACATTGAGCAACCCAATAACCATCTTCTCCTGGATAAATAATTACTTGTCTCATATCTGATTTACCAATGAAAATTCATTTGTTTAGATTTTATCATTACTATCATTAAGAAAATTCTGATTCTGCGATCGCAATTGGTAAATTAGTAGATAGCTCTCTCGTAAGATGCGTTAAAGAAACGTAATGCACCGTCAAGGTAAACCGAGAAATATGTATATAAATTGCTTATCAACTTTAATAATCTCAAATTACGAATGAATATATTTGGTGCGTTACGCTATCGCTAACACTACGGCTTTTTTCAAATTCATAAATAGACCATAAATTATTATCAAAAGAGAGAAATAGCAATTAATTAGGGAAAAATTTTCGATCTATTTTTCTAATTAAATTAAGATTATAGGGCTTTTCACTAAGATTATAAATAGAAGATGGTTCTAAATAAAGCAAATATTGCTCATCTTCAAAAACATAAGCTTTAAAAAATAGCAAACTTAAAGTATTCTGATAAGTTTCCATTACCGATCTGATTTTTTCTAAAGAATTAGCTTGTTGTTCGGCATTAAGAGTAATTAAAGCATGGGGCAAACCTTCAGATATAACTAAATATTTTTCTGAGTTATTTAACCAAGCAAAAGGAGGAATTTGTTCTAATAGTAAAGGAGTTATTAAGTCTTTATCTGTAGCTTGCCAAAAAATCGGAATATTAATCTCACTTAAGCCACTTTCTCCAAAAATACTTTTCCCAAAAGGTACAAACAAATAAACTGCTTTGATTCGTTCATCTTTTAAATTGATTTGATTAATTTCCTCTCTGGGAAGTTCTAAAATTCGACATTGATAAAAGGCTGATATATTAATAGGATTAAATTCAGAACCGCAGTCTTTTTCTAATTGCTCAAAATTAATTTTTCCCCCAGCTAAACTTAGGGCAGTAGCTCCACCAAAAGAATAACCAAAAACACCTACTTTTTCTAAATCAAGTATATTGTGAAAATGGCTACTATTAGTTGCTTCAAGTTGGTCTAGTAAATAGCTAATATCTAAGGGGAAATCTATAAATTCTTGGACATCAAAATTTTCTCGATGTAAACCCATATAAAAGTCTTGTTGTCTTTGATAGCTACTACCGGGGTTATCAGGAATGATAACAGCAAAGCCGTGAGAAGCTAAATTTTTCGCTAAATGTTGAAAACGATTAGGTCTAGCACCGATACCATTAACAATAAAAACAACAGGAATTTTGGCATTATTGATAGTTTCTGGTAAGTAAAAATCTACATTTAATCTGCGTTTCCTATTTGTATCTTCATAGGTAATTGTTTGCTGTTTAATTTTAAAATTACCAGTTTTTTGTAAAGCTGATAATTGCTCTGGATTAATACTTTTTTCAGAAGTAATATTTTCTTGAGTATTTTGACTTATTTCCTGTATAAAAATCGCAGTTTCTCGGTTAAGATTAGAAAAATTTTTAAAAGCTTGCATAATTTTTTCAGTATTAAGATAAATATCTGTAGGAAAATTACGCATAAAATTAATTAAATTAATTCCTTCAGGATTTTGCGCTGTTTGTACTAAAGCTCCTCTAACACCATAAAAACCATTTTTCCCCCCCGGAAGATTAATTAGTTCTCCGACTTCGTTAATTAATCTTTTGCCAGCAGAAGAATGACTAAAACGAGAAATAATGATAGGATTTACTTGATAACGCGATCGCATAAAATTCCTAAACTTGGTTTGTTGTTTGGGAGTTAAACGATTGAGATAAAATCCTAATTCTGGTTCTATTTTTCCCTCTTCAACAAAAACAGCCAAAGTTTCGACAGAAACAGAGAATTGCATAGGCCCATAATTAAAAAAAATGCGATCGGCTGCATTTGTGGGTAAAGTATTAAGTAGATAAAAAGCTAAAGAAAGAAAATAAAAGCGTGTTTTTAATAAAAAATTCATCCTAATTTCTAAGAGATAGGTTTCAATATTAAGTTATATCAAATTAAAGTAGATGGGATAGAGTTATGCTTTTTAGTCCCTAATATTATACAGAAAAATTCTTTATATTCTGCTATATTCTATGATTAGATAGGTAAAAGTTTACCCTGAGCCTGTCGATAAAAAAAGCAGAGTGAGCAATGCTCCTCCTGCTAATACTATCTTTTTTTTAATACCCCCAAGGGAATTCGAATCCCTGTCGCCTCCGTGAAAGGGAGGTGTCCTAGGCCTCTAGACGATGGGGGCCTGGTGGTTTGTTTACCACAATTATCCAATATAGCGAATCTTTTGCTCAATGTCAATACCTGCCAAATATTTTTTTGAGTTAACTCAAACTACCCTTTTTGATAAAGCAAATCTTTCAGCCTTTGTTGAGCTTTAGAATCGAGGGAGTTAAATAAAAAACGACCTTGACTTTGTTTTTCAGGTCGTTTATGTTTTCTTTTAAAAGCAGATTGTTCGATCTCAGTTAATAACTTCTGAGATGAAAGCCATTCAGCCCCATATCCAGTAATAACTAGACTTTGCGCTCGATCTGATGTCGCTACTAATAAACGCGAAGATTTATCTTGATAACGATAAAAAGAAGCACAGAATTTTTCAATATAAGTATCGGCTGTTTCAGCAAATGCTGTATAGTAAACCGACAATTGTTTATTATAATTTTCCCTATAACTAGGAGTGTTTTGATAATGGGCATCAAAAACTATTTGAGTTTGATAACCAATACTAGCAGTATAGTTAATCAGAGATTCTACTAACTCTCGACGAGCATCTTCTAAACCATAACGATCTTTAATCCTTTTTAAATCAGTCCATGCACCGATGACGTTATAGCCGTCAACGAGTAAGAGTGCTGGCGAGGAGGAGGGAGGCATTTTTATGAAACAATGTGTTAATTAATGTAAGTATTTATTTATATTACCCATTAATCTTAACTTTTGTTTACATTGATTCATCTTCTTTTTCTAAAAGTAGTTGATGTAGGCTATCAGGCTTGCCTTGGGCAACTACTTGGCCATGCTCTAATAAAAATGCACCATCACAATAATTTAACTCCTCTAGTCTATGGGTAACCCAAAGAGCAGTTATACCTCGATTTTTTACTAATTTTTGAACTTGAGCAACTAACTCTAATTGGGTATCTGCGTCTAATAAAGCCGTTGGTTCGTCTAGTAATAATATTTCACAATGGCGGGCAATTGCTCCTGCGATCGCAATTCTTTGTTTTTGTCCACCACTAAGGGCATAAATTGGTCGTCTTTCTAAATGAGCTAAATTAACTGCACTCAAAGCCTCAGTAACTCTAGCACGAACTTGTTCGGTGGTTAATTTTTCCTTGACTAAACCAAAAGCCACATCAGCCCCAACAGTGGGCATAACTAACTGATGATCGGGATTTTGAAAGACGAAACCCAGAGGTGAAATAATTTTAATTTCTCCTTGATTTGCCGTTAATAAGCCAGCTAATAACCTTAATAAAGTTGATTTTCCACTCCCATTAGTCCCTAAAAGCATCCAGAATTGACCTTTAGGAACTTCTAAAGAACAGGATTGTAAAACAGGAGACTGACTATTCCAGCTAAAGGACAAATCTTTGACAACAATAGCTGGCTTTTCTTGATTTACCATCATTAGGCTTGAGCAGAAGCAAAAAATCCCGGAACTCTACCCGCAGCAGCCGCCCCATCTTTCTGAGAAATGATTACAGCACCTATTTGATCGCTAAATACTGCTACTTTTTTCTCAGGTTGCTTGTCGCAGGTAAGTTCTAAGAGTTTGGGGCTGGTTTCTTGCATTGCCGCAATAATTTCTTGATATAGAGCTTCGGCTGCTTCTGTTTCTTTTCTTTGTACGGAGACGGGCATAGGGATATATTTTAAACACAGATCGATGGTAAACATTTTTTTCCTTGTTTATGACTCTTTATATAGATTATCCAGTAGATTGCTCTAATCGACAAATTACTCTTTATTTAAGTAAATTTTAGATTTTGTTAATAATTGCACTGGAAAATCCGACAACTTTCCTTTAATATAAAATAAGTTAAGAAAAGTAAACTTTTTTCTCATATACCTGAGAAAAAAACTTTTTATCTGTCGTCATAATATATTTCGGAGATTTGCATAATGACCATTGCAGTCGGACGCGCACCAGAACAAAGAGGATGGTTTGACGTTCTCG
>CAYPSO010000050.1:0-23961 GCA_964413275.1 uncultured bacterium
TGGGCATTGCCCACCCTACTAATGCACACTTTTAACTGAAACAGTCCACTACCATGATGAAATTTGGTAAAACCTTTTCTGGAAATCACCTTAAGGGATAATCAGAAAATTATATCAGCTGAGAGCGAAAACGTTTGATGCTAATAGTTAACAGAACAATCGCAAAGATGAAAAGTGCGATCGCATCTTGCCAAATTTCTCCTAAACCCACACCTTTGAGAATCAGACTGCGATTAATTGCCACATAATGACGTAGAGGATCGAAGAAAGATAAAAAGCGAAATAGGGAGGGCATACTTTCAATCGGTGCGATCGCCCCTGAAAGTTGAATAATTGGTACATTAAAAAAGAAAGAAGTTAAAATTACCTGTTGTTGGGTACGAGATAGGGTGGCAAGCAAAAGACCAAGCCCAATACAAACAAATAGATAAAGTCCTGATAATAGTAAAAATAAGCCTAAATTCCCACGAAATGGCAAATTAAAAATCAAACGAGATATACCAGAAGCTAATAGCACATCTCCCATTAATAAAATAAATAAAGGCACGATTTTCGCCAGTAAAATTTCCCATTCGGCCGCAGGAGTCATGAGTAATTGTTCGAGAGTACCTACATCTTTTTCCCGAATTAAAGTTACCGAAGAAACTAACGAACCAGTTAGGGTTAAAACAATACCGATTACCCCAGGGACAAAAAACCAACTACTAATTAAACCGGGGTTATAGAGAAACCTAACTTGTAGTTGCACTGGTATGGCAGGACAATCAACTTTTTGACAACGCAACTTTTGACTATATTGACGCACAATTTGGTTAATATATCCTTGGGCAATACCAGCCGTATTCGCATCAACACCATCGATAATTACTTGAACTTCAGCAGTTTTATTAGAAGACAAATCCCGATTAAATTCTGGTGGAATGACTAAACCAACTGTTATTTCTCCATTACGAACTTGAGTATTTAGCGCATCTTGAGTATTTGGGGTAGATTTAAGTTGAAAGATGCGGTTTTCAGTTAAAGCAGAGACTAATTCTCGACTTTCTCCACTATTAGCATAATCTAACAAACCTAAGCTCAGGCGATCGACATCAGGACTAAGTGCCGAACCAAAAATTAATAACTGAATTGTCGGCGGAAAAATTAACAGAAAAATTAACTGTTTACTGCTAAAAATTTGGCGAATTTCTTTGAGCATTAAAGCCCAAAAACGAGTTTCTAAAAGGCGATGTAGAATTTTCATTGCATATAAGTTTTTTTTATATAGGTACTTTAAGGGCAAACATGACCTATTTAATAGGTACACTACCTATTTCTTTTGCCAACGTGCATCTGCTCCCCTTCCCAAACATTCTAATCTTCCTGCTTTTCTTTGATTTTGTAGAATTCGGCGAATATATTCGTTCTAAACTGATAAATCTACCTACTTCATAACCAGCTTGATATAAAAGTAACAATTTATTGTTCGGAGCGATCGCATTTTTTAGTTTTGTTCTGCTTTTTGGAGAAAATCTGACTCAATCCAAGAGTGTAAATCAATTTTTTCTAAATGTTTTGCTGTGGAAATTGATTTGAGTTGATTAATATGACTTTTAACCCAGTCTTGACGAATTTTACAATCTGCTACAAATAGACTCGAAACATCCCTTTGAGTAGGACTAAGAACATTTGCTAAGATTTGGGATTTAATCTTCGTCCATTGACTTATCAAAGAAAATGCTGAGGGAGTATGGGTTAACCAATATTGAGCAGCCATCAAAGCTTTGAGATAAGCTACTACTATGTCAGGATAACCCTCAGCAAAAGAGCGACGTACTACAACACCATAAAATCCGGGTAAATTGTTGGCATTTTGGCTAAATAAATATTTAAATTTACCACCCTCGATCGCCAATTGGTGATATGGAGAAAAATTAGCATAAGCAAGGGCTAGTTTTTGGGGCAATGGGGTATAAATTTGAGAATCTTTCAGAGGAAAAAGCTGTACCTCTGAGAGTAAATTAAGATCGGATAAAGTTCTAAGTAACATTCCATGAGCAGTAGAGCCAAAAGGAAGTGCCACAGTTTCTCCCTGTAAATCTTCGAGAGTTTCGAGTTTAGAGGTTTGAGGTACGGTAATCGCATTACCTTTTCCTTCTGGGTCAATGGAAACAAAACTAACTAAAATAGTAGGTTCAAACTGCTCATGATTACCTTGAGTTGCACTTTCAAGTAGGGGATAGTCTCCTAATACGCCAATGTCTAACTTTTTTGAGTGTAATCCTTTGACAATGGGTGTTCCCAAGGGAAAATTATGCCAACGAACATCGTATTTAACCTGTTTGTAACGTCCAGTGCGAGGTAAAAAGTGTTCGAGTAATCCCAAATGCTGCACGATTAATCCGGCTGTGATGGTAGGAATTGTCATGTTTTGAACCCCCAAATTAATCTCAATAGTTTCTTGAGAAGTTTGTGAGGGATTGACAAAATAACTTGGCGAGCGCATTTTGGGAAAATCAAAGGAAGCATCAATCTTATTTTTTTCAGTTGTAATGATAGAAAGTAAACTCAGAAATTTACTAACAGGATTATCCCGATAGTTTGAACTTGATTGCGTTTTTAATAAATATATTCCTGCTTCTAGAGCAAATTCTTGTAAAGTAATTGAGGTTAATATTTGTGAATCTAACTCGGCTTGAAATTCTAGATTAGAAGCAAATCCTAAATAATTACCTTCAGTCAGATAAGTGCGCATCAAACCAATAGTATCTATTATCTCTAGCTGAGGAAAATCTGTTAATTGCAAACCCAATTCTGCAAGTCGAGATTCAAAAACTTGACGACTGGCAAAATTATCGCTTAATAATACTAAAGGTTTTTGTTTAATTTCAGCAAGAGTGAGCCAATTTTTATCAGCTAGAGGGTGATTAGAACCAACAAATAAACCGTATTGAATGGTAGCAATTTCCTCCTGACAAATTTCAGGACAATCAATAAATTTAGTTTCAGAAAAACCAAGATCGATAATGCCTCGACTAATTTCTTGAGAGAGTAATTTATCTTCATCAAAAAGTTTTAATTTAGTTTGTATCTGAGGATACTTTTGCCTATACTGATAAATAAGTTTGGGTAGCCAACTATTAGCTAAACTAGGAGAGCTACCGATAATTAAACGAGATAAATTTAACTGTTTAAAGTCTTCTAGCTTATTACTAATTTCAGCTTCAAGCTCAACTAGCTTTTTTGCTTCTTTTACTAGGTAATTACCTATGTCTGTAAGCTGTATTTGTCTTCCTTGGCGATCGAATAAAGGAGCTTTTAGTTCCGATTCTAAAGATTTGATTTTAGCACTAACTGCGGGTTGAGTAAGATTTAAAGCCTCAGTAGCTTCAGTAAAACTCAAACAGCGAGCCACCTCTAAAAAAACTTTTAACTGATATATTTCCATTTTCACAAATTCGTTATAAAAAAAATTTATAGATCGATATTAAAGTTTGATAAATTGTTCTCTAAAAATGGTGGATACTTGAGAAAAGTTAAAGAAATAATTTAAGGTTTAATATTGGCAAAAAAGAAAAAAATTAGCAAAAAATAACATCATTTTGTCGGCTTTTTGCATCTTAATTTTATATTTGTCCTGATTAATAAATTGCCTTTATTAAACATCACTATCAAACGGAGAACAGTTCATGACGAACATTCAGCATCTCAAAACAGACGTTCTTATAGTAGGCGGCGGTACAGCAGGGACGATGGCAGCAATTAAAGCCAAACAAGCCAACCCTGAAGCCGAAGTATTAGTTTTAGAAAAAGCTAATATTAGACGTAGTGGTGCGATCGCCATGGGGATGGACGGAGTTAATACCGCAGTCATTCCGGGTAACTCCACTGCCGAACAATATGTCCGGGAAATTACTATTGCTAATGATGGCATACTCAATCAAAAAGCCGTCTATCAAACCGGAAACTTAGGCTATGAGGTTATTCAAGAGTTAGACAGTTGGGGGGTTAAGTTTCAAAAAGATGCCTATGGTAATTACGATCTAAAACAAGTTCACCGTGTCGGTAAATACGTCTTACCAATGCCAGAAGGCAAGGATCTTAAAAAGATTCTGGCTCGTCAGGTCAAACGGCACAAAGCTAAAGTTACTAATCGTGTCATGGCAACCCGTGTCATGGTAAAAGAAGGTAGAGCAATTGGTGCAGTGGGTTTTGATGTGCGCAATGGCGATTTTGTAATTATTCAAGCTAAAGCAGTGGTGCTGTGTACGGGAGCTTGTGGCAGATTGGGCCTACCAGAATCAGGGTATCTCTACGGAACTTATGAAAATCCTACTAACGCTGGTGATGGCTATTCCATGGCCTATCATGCAGGTGCAGAATTAACTAATATTGAATGTTTCCAAATTAATCCCCTAATTAAAGATTATAACGGCCCTGCCTGTGCCTATGTTGCCAGTCCTTTTGGAGCATACACAGCTAATGCCGAAGGACATCGCTTCGTCAATTGCGACTACTGGAGCGGTCAAATGATGTTAGAAATTTGGAAAGAATTACACTCTGGTAAAGGGCCAATTCAACTGAAAATGACCCATTTAGACGAAGATACCATTTCCGAAATTGAAACTATTTTATGGGCTAATGAGCGTCCTAGTCGGGAAAGATTTCATAAAAATAGGGGAGAAAACTATCGCACTCACGGAGTAGAAATGCACATTTCCGAAATTGGCTTGTGTAGTGGACACAGTGCTTCGGGAGTTTGGGTTAATGAAAAAGCAGAAACCACAGTAGCGGGATTATATGCTGCGGGGGATATGGCTTCTGTGCCTCATAATTATATGATTGGAGCTTTTGTTTTCGGTCGTCTTGCTGGTACTAATGCGATGGAATATATTGCAAATATAGAACATTTAGAACCCGATTCTGATTGGTTAACAGCAGAACAAGAGCGCATCTATAAACCATTACAAAACCCTGATGGTATTCCCCATACTCAGCTTGAATACAAACTGCGTCGCATCGTTAATGATTATTTACAACCGCCAAAAAATCCCCACAAAATGGAGATTGGTTTAGATAAATTTGTTAATTATCACAGCACTTTGGAGATGATGGGAGCAACTGATCCTCACGAGCTAATGCGCTGTATGGAAGTTCATTTTATTCGTGATTGTGCGGAAATGGCCGCCAGAGCTTCTCTCTACCGGAAAGAAAGTCGTTGGGGTTTATATCACTATCGTCTCGATTATCCAGAGAAAAATAATCAAGAGTGGTTTTGTCATGTCAATCTCAAGAAGGAAGCTGACAATATGACTCTATTTAAGCGCCCTGTGGAACCTTATATTGTTGATGTCAATTTAGAACAAGAAGTTTATGACGTAAAAGTTACTACAGCTTGAATAGGTTGTGGGGTGTAGGGTTTGGTTTTCGTCCTTTTTTTTCCATCCCTCGAATATTACTCTTTATCATCTCTAGCAAACATTTAAGTATTTCATATAAGTTGTTTTGGGTTTCGTTATCACTCAACCCAACCTACTTTTTTTCAAGTAATTAAACTATAGTGCTACGCATTTATGTTTAAGACATTTGTAAATCTTTAAACCTTATAATTGGTGGGCAATGCCCACCCTACAAAATTACAAAAAGGAGAAAAATATGGCTTTAACTACTCAACGTTTGGATGTTCCTGTAATTGTCGATGAATCTAAATGTCTGGAAAAATGTCACGCTTGTATTGAAGTTTGTCCGTTAGATGTGTTGGTAAAAAATCCAGAAACGGGCAAAGCTTATATGAAATATGACGAATGTTGGTTTTGTTTACCTTGTGAAAAAGAATGTCCCACTAATGCGATTACGGTACAAATTCCTTTTTTGTTGCGGTAAACGATTTTATTAAACCCTTCGTTGCCAATTACAGCAGTTTTCAGGTAAATAGACTACACTACAGCCCCCTAAATCCCCTGCCCCCGTGACCCCCAACATTGTGGGTATTTTGGGGGACTTTAATGCAAGTTTCTCATTATTAATAAACTAAAATTGCTGTAAAACAAACCAAATGTTAAATGTTAAATATGTATGACTATCTCGATGACGAATTAAAACCCTGGGTGGAAATGCTTCAATCTTCGGAAGTAGAAGAGCGATTGTTAGCGGTGAAAACCTTGCAGCACATTGGAGACGATGAGGCGATCGCACCTTTAATTCAGGCTTTAGAAGATGAAGATGCGAATGTCCAAAAGCTTGCCATAACAGCCGTTTGGGAACTTACTAATCCCATTGCCGTAAAACCATTGATGAAGTGTTTGCGCTCGCCCCATGAGGAAGTTAGAGACGAAGCTTTAGCTGCTTTAAAAGAGTTAATCGCACCCGCAGATTTATTAATGCTTTTAGATGCGATTCAAGAAGACAATTTTTATATGCAGGTTAATGTCTTAATTTTGCTGCGAAAAATCCACGATGCTCAAGCACTACCTTATGTATTGCCATTTTTTGCCTCAAAACAAGAAGAATTGCGAGAGACAGCTATTACCACTCTACGCTATCTCAATCAGGTAGAAACCTGTCCCCCAGCTTTAGCTTTAATCAACGATCCTGTTGCTAGTGTACGTCGTGCTGCTGCTCTGACTTTCGGCTATCTCAAGGACTCAGAAATTATTGAATTGCTAACTAAAGCTCTAACGGAAGATTCTGACTGGCAAGTACGTCGTAACGCCGTTCAATCCTTGACTTTACACAAAGACTCTAGCTCTATTCCCTACTTGAAACAAGCTTTAGCAGACGAAAACTGGCAAGTGCGTAAATTTACAACCAAAGCTTTGCAAGAAGTTGCGGATGATAGTGTTATTCCGGCTTTGACAGAATGCTTGACTGATTCCTACTCGGATATTCGTCGTGATGCGGCCATTGCACTGGGAAATTTAGGTAATCCCCAAGCTGTAAGTGCTCTGAAGCAAACTTTAGACGATCCCGATGCCGATGTGCGCATTTTTGCCCAACGTGCGATCGAAAAAATTCGGGCAAAACAGGATGTTTCTTTATGATTGACAAAGAACAACAAACCATTGAACTGCTCAAACAAATTATTGAACCAAATCTCAATAATGACATTATTAGTTTAGGTATGGTGCGTAATCTCAGAGTAGTAGATGATTACGTTTACCTCAAACTTTATTTAGGTTGCCATCAATACGATTTAAAAGACAAAGTTCAAACTGTTTTATCTCCCCTCGACTGGTGCAAAAAAGCCTACATTCAAGTTTGTACGATTCCGGGTGTAAGGATTACTCTCGCAATTTCTAGTGGTAAAGGAGGAGTAGGTAAATCTACTACCTCCGTCAATTTAGCTATGGCATTAAGTCAGTCTGGGGCTAAAGTTGGCTTATTGGATGCCGATGTTTACGGCCCCAATATCCCGCAAATGCTGGGTTTGAAACACTCAGATGTACAGGCCATAGATACTCCTCTGGGGCAAAAGTTTATTCCCTTAGAAAATCATGGCATCAAAGTTATGTCTGTAGGCTCTCTGGTAGAGCCGGAGCGTCCTTTGGCTTGGCGTGGCCCTGTATTGCATAAAATTATTACCCAGTTTATTAACGATGTGGAATGGGGTGAATTAGATTATTTGCTCATTGATTTACCCCCAGGTACGGGAGATGCCCAAATTACCATAGTTCAAGAAAGCCCAATCTGCGGTGTAGTAATGGTAACAACTCCCCAACAGATAGCTTTATCTGACGTGCGTAGGGGAATTTATATGTTTCGTCAGGTAGGAGTTCCGGTTGTGGGGATTGTTGAAAATATGAGTTATTTAGAGGATGTAGCAGGAAAACGCACTCCTATTTTTGGTAGCGGAGGAGGAGAACAAATTGCTCAGGAATTATCAGCACCATTACTCGGACAAATCCCCCTTAATCCCAAGATTTGTCAAGCTGGAGATGAAGGAAATCCTATTGCTATTAGTCAACCTGATTGTTTAGCTACTCAGATATTTAAGCAAATTGCTGTTGCTTTGAGTCAAACTTTTCAAATAGGTTTGATAGACGAATCATGACTACAAAAGAAGCATTTAGCATCCAAGACTGGGGTTTAATTAAAATATTACAGGGAATTTTTTTAATTATTCTATTTTCTTTGGCATCATATCAAATTGCTTCATTAGAAATAATAAAAGCTCTTAAGATCGATCCAGTAAT
The DNA here is from genome assembly GCA_964413275.1 of uncultured bacterium. Taxonomy (GTDB): domain Bacteria; phylum Cyanobacteriota; class Cyanobacteriia; order Cyanobacteriales; family JAABRE01; genus JAABRE01. Next base: position 8,172 of record CAYPSO010000050.1, read on the forward strand.
TATTGGTTTAATTTTAGGAGTTATTTATGGGAATAGCTTAGGACATAATTCTCCTTCAGAATGGCAAGCAGGCATCAATTTTTGTCAAAAAAATATTCTCAATTTAGCAATTATTTTATATGGATTTAAGTTAACTTTTCAAGATTTATTTCAAATTGGTTGGATGGGTTTTGTGGGAAGTTTATTAATTGTTATTTCTACACTAATAATTACTTTAATCTTAGGAAAATATTGGTTTAAATTAGATTGGCAGTTATCATTTTTAATGGCTGCTGGTAACTCAATATGTGGTTCGGCAGCAGTTTTGGCGACTGGTTTAATCTTAAAAAGTAAATCCCATAAAAATATCATCGCTGTTACTAGCTCTTTTTTCTTTGGGACAGTAGCAATGTTTTTATTTCCTTTAATTTATAAACTGGGAATAATACCAATTAGTGAAGATAAATTTGGTATTTTTTTAGGACTAACTCTCCAATCTGTAGGAAATGTGGCAGGAGCAAGTGCAATTATTTCAGAAATAGTAGAAAAAAATGCCATTATTATTAAAATGATGCGGGTTATGATGCTTGTTCCGTTTTTATTATTATTAGGAATATTTTCTGATAAATTTTTGACAATTAAGAATAATTATAATCACAAAAATATTATTCAAAAACCTAAGATATTAATTCCTTGGTTTGCCGTTATCTTTATTATTATGATTGTAATTAATTCTTGGTTACAACCTGCCACTGAAATTATTAATGCGATCGATAATATTGGTAAATTTAGTTTGACAATGGCAATGATTGCGTTAGGAATTGAAACTAATGGCAGAAAAATTCAAGAAGTTGGTTTTAAACCAATTTATTTGGGGTTAATTTCATCAATTTGGCTAACTGTGGTTAGTTTTTACTTTGTCTATTTTATAACTTGAGATTTGACAGGAAGCAGACCACAATACCTAGATATTAAATATTAAACTTTAGATAATTGAATTATTTAAAAAAAAACAATCTGTTGATAGAATTAATAAATTTTTTGATTTTACCAACATTATGAAACTTAAATTACATAATACCAAACAACACATTTAGGACTACTACAAGTGCAAACCTAGAAGGACAAACCCTATAATCATAATTAATATTGTTTGTTTACTGTATCTGCAATGACTACTACCCAAACTATTCCCAAACCGCTCAGTTTTGACGATTATATTGGCGATTATCCCAATGATAGCGAACAATATGAACTAATCGAAGGTAAATTAGTCGAAATGATGCGACCTATTGGTAAACACGAAGAAATTGGCGGATTTATCGCCTTTGAGTTAGGGTTAGAAATTAGACGATTACAGTTACCCTATTTTATTCCTAATACGGCTGCTATCAAACCTAATCGACCGAATACTGGCTATGTTCCTGATATTATTGTTTTGGATCGGGAGAATTTAGTTAATGATCCCTATTGGGAAAAAGCCTCATCAATTTCTCTCGGAACATCTGCCAAATTAGTGATAGAAATTGTCAGTTCTAATTGGCGCGATGATTATCTTAAAAAGTTTGATGATTATGAAGCATTGGAAATTGAAGAATATTGGATTATTGATTATTTAGCGAAAGGTTCAGCCAGATATATTGGAATTCCTAAAGAACCTACTATTTCAATTTATCAATTAATTGATGGAGAATATCAGGTCAATTTATTCAAAGGAAAACAACAGATTATATCTAGTATTTTTCCTGAGTTAGTGCTAACTGCAAATCAGATTTTTCAAGCAGGACGTTAAACCATAATTGCTCAGGGTTCTTGATGATTTTGTAGCTCAATCTGCTTACGTGCCGACTTCGCTCCCGCGCAGCACCACCTTCGGTGATCGCCCTTTCGTAGTGTGTGTTACTGCATTATGATTATAAATGAGATTTTAAAATGAAATTTATTTATGAATTTCAGTTATTAATTAATCACTGAAACAATTTATCCTGTTAATTTTTAGATATAGCAATCACCATATTTTCTTTAATAGAAAAATCGCTTAATTCTCACTATTTTAATTGGCAAAAATAAAAAAAAACTTTTTGCAAGACTTCTATTAAAAATTCTTTCACAAAAACCATAAAAAAAATCTATTGATAGAATCAAAATTTTTATTGATTGTCCTAACATTCTGTAACTTAAATTACAAAATATACAAGTTAGTAACTATTAAATAAGGATAACAAAAATAGTATAAAAAAAACAACTATGGTTGCTCTAAAAGATTGTTCTTGGAGAAATAAAGTAGTTACTACCTTTCTATTTATCAGCATCACAATGTTCGCTAATGGATGTGCTGTTAATAGTGATGCTGAAACAGCAAATACATCACAAAATTCTGGTAACAAAAAAACAATTCGGATTTCAATTGGTACGCAAGATCAGGTCATTAATACTGCTGTAGGCGGAGCTACAGTACGAGAATTAAAATTATTAGAAAAGTATTTACCTACCACTGATAAATATGCCAATGTTAAATACGATATACAGTGGTCAAGCTATACATCAGGGCCGCCAATTACTAACAAAATGTTAGCAGATCAAATCGATATTGGTCTAATGGGGGACTTTCCTGCTGCTATTAATTTAACTAAGTTCCGCACAGCAGGGGGCGATGTTGAGACTATTTATATCGGTACTTTAGCTTATAGTCCTAATGGGGCGGGTAATGCGGTAGTTGTACCTAAAGATAGTAACGTGACTTCTCTAGGGCAGCTTAAAGGTAAATCGGTTTCTGTACCTTTTGGCTCGGCAGCTCACGGCATGCTTTTAAAGGCTTTAAAGGATAATGGCATCGATCCAGAAAAAGATGTTCAATTAATCTCCCAAGCTCCCGAAGTAGGTGGCACAAGTTTACGTACCGGTCAAATCGATGCTCACGCCGACTTCATCCCTTTTGGCGAACTATTTCCTTTTCGCGGTTTTGCTAAAAAGATTTTTGATGGAGCGCAGACAGGAGTACCAACTTTACACGGGATTGTGGTGCGTTCAGATTTTGCCCAAGAATATCCCGAATTAGTGATAGCTTACCTCAAAGCCATTTTAGAAGCCAATCAAACCTTTAGGGAAAATCCCGAAGATATATCAGCAAAAATTGAGGAATGGTCAGGTATAGAAAAAGAAATAGTTTATATGTTCCTTGGCCCTTCTGGCTTACAGCCTCTCGATCCAACCATTCGCCAAGTTCATTTAGATGCACTCAAAAATAGTATTACGACTTTAACCGAATTAGGCAAAGTTGAAGGAGAAGTTAACCCAGAAAATATTAAGGAATGGGTTGATGAAAGCTATTTAAAAACGGCTATGGAAGAGATGAAACTTGATTACCAACAGGTTATAAAAACAGCCGAAAACTACCAAATCACTGGTAAAGATGCTTTGACAGGAGAACCCATAGGAGACACTAAACAGGCGGCTCAGTTATGGATTCAAGGCGAAGCAACGGTAACTAATTTTGCGTCAATTAACAACATGATTAAAATGTTAGCCACGTTACAACAAGAAGGTAAAGCGGCTGATGTAATGTTTGTACACGATCGCAATAATGGTTGGAAGCTTTTTGCTGAAAATTCTTATTATGTCAACGATGGTAAAAACATTTCAGCTTTTTTACTCAAACAAGATGCTGACAAGTTTGCTGCTACCTCCGGAGGTCAAGTAACGGTATTTAAAGAATTACAGCAAAATCTCGCTCAGAAAAACACTCCTGCTTTAGTCGGTTTTGCCAGTAATGAATAATACCATTTACATAAAGTAATGAGAGATATAAAGCTTTAACAAGTCACATACTCAGATTTTTGAGAGTTTATCGAGTCTCTCACTACTTTTTTCCTTTTATTTAATCTCTTCTTTGTTGCGATCGGTCATTTTGCTATTCACATTTAAAGGCTTTAATATGACTAGCTCCTCTAAATTAACTAGAACTCCTTTAATTCAAGGTTTTATTGCTCAAATATTTGAGGGCAATAACTCTCAGCGATTGTGGCGACGTATTTTGTCTTTAATCATTTTTTTTGGAGTTTGGCAGTTTTTATGCCAAGTAAAATTTAATTTTATTATCAAATTTAACTTTTTACCTTCACCTCTAGAAGTAGTAGCCGCCACTTGGGATTTTTTTACTGGCGATCCTTGGATTCATTTCCAATCCAGTATTATTAGAGTGTTGTTTGGTTTTGCGATCGCTTCTTGTTTGGGAATTTTTCTGGGGATTTTTATCGGTACATTTCAAAAAGTTGATGATTTTTTATCACCACCTTTAGAATTATTGCGCCCAATCCCTGCCGTAGCATGGATTCCTCTGGCTATTTTAATATTTCCCACGGCCGAAGCAGGAATGATTTTTATTACCTTTATAGGTGGTTTTTTTCCCGTTTTGATTAGCACCATCAAAGGAGTGGAAAGCACTATCAACGATTCGCTTTTAATTCGGGTTGGTCAATGTTTAGGGGCAAAACCTTGGCATACCTTTATGGATATTATTATTCCGGGGGCATTACCGAGCATTACCAGTGGTTTGGTTATCGGTATGGGTAATGCTTGGTTTTGTTTGGTAACGGCGGAAATTCTGGCAGGACGTTACGGTATAGGCTATATAACTTGGGAATCCTATGTTACCTCCAACTATCCGCCAATTGTTATGGGAATGCTGCTTATTGGCTTAATGGGGGCTTTTAGTTCTTGGGCAGTTAGTCGTTTTACTGCCGCATTAATGCCTTGGCGAACGATTAAAAAATCAATTAATTAAGGAATTAGGTAAAAAGTTATGCAGAATATTGTTGCAACAACACCAACAATGGCCCACTTAACCAAAGGTTTGGTAGAAGTAGAAGCCTTATCGGTTACTTTTAGCGATCGCCGACGTAGTGTTAAAGTATTAGATAATATAAATTTTCAAGTTGAACCCGGTTCTTTTGTTTGTTTACTCGGTCCATCTGGTTGTGGCAAATCAACTTTACTCAATTCCATCGCCGGATTTATTCGTCCTACCACTGGTTATATTGCGGTAGATAGACAAACTGTAACCAAACCCGGAGCCGAGCGGGGTTTTGTCTTTCAACAGTATTCCCTACTTCCTTGGAAAACCACCTCCCAAAATGTGGAATTTGGCCTGCGAATTAAAGGTATGGCAAAAAAACAGCGACTAGCCTTAGTTAATGAATACCTTAATAAAGTTGGCTTGTACAAACATCGTAATTCTTATCCTCACCAACTTTCTGGAGGAATGAGACAACGAGCCAGTATTATCAGAGCCTTAGTCAATTCCCCTTCGGTTTTGTTAATGGATGAACCTTTCGGCGCATTGGATGCTCAAACTCGACATATGATGCAAGAGATGTTGATGGGGATATGGAGTGATTTAAGAACTACCGTTGTTTTTGTAACTCACGATATTGAGGAGGCAGTTTTTTTAGGCGATCGCATTTTGATTTTGGGTGTCAATCCAGGACATATTAAAGCAGATATTTTAATAGATTTCAAACGTCCACGTCATATTGACGACACCATGACTTCAGAATTTGTCCAACTCAGTCGTCAAGTCTTTGAAGTTATTCGTGAAGAAACTTTAAAAAGCATGGAATGAGTTATTATTAATTTTCTTTTTTCTAGAGGAATAGTTGCTATTTTTTCTGCGATCCATATTATGTAATTTTTTTAATCACGAAGTTGCATTCGCTTCAAATTGCGAGTCGCTGCCATAAAAATTACGAATCCAATTAAGCCCACAATCAAGGGTACATACCAAACTCCAGCCCAACCTGTACCTCTTACAAAAGCATCGCGAGTAATTAAAATATAGTAACGAGCAGGGATAAGATTAGAAATTAGAGATAGGGGAAAGGGGATATTTTCGATCCGATAAATAAAACCAGAGAGTAAAAAAGCAGTTAAAAAACCTGCGATCGCAGTTCCTTGGACGGCAGCAGTTTGATTACTAGCACGAGTGCCTACGAATAAACCAAAGGAAACACTGGCAGCTAAAAAAGTCAGAGTGCCAATAATTAAAGGAATTGGTTCGACTTGTAAGCGCAGTCCGAATAAAATAACGCTAACGCCCATAACGACTAAGGCTTCTGCTAAGGCTACCAATAAATATGCCAATCCTTTACCTAATAACCATTCGCTGGCACTAAGATCGGAAGCATAAACTTGAATAATTGTACCTTGTTCCTTTTCCCGTACCAAGGCGATCGCAGTTAACATCGAAGGAAATACCCACAAAATTACTCCATAAATTCCGGGTACAATATACAAGGACTCTTTTCTTCCCGGATTAAACCAAATACGGGTTTGAGTCGCTACTTTTTGAGTGGTTGGCAAAAGATTGTTACTTTGCAAAAAAAAGTTAGTTGTGGCACGAATGCTGTTTTGAATTACCCTAGCGTTGTTGACATCTGTTCCATCTACTAATACTTGCACATCAACTGATTTGTGCGATTTAATCTGACGAGAAAAATCAGGGGGAATAACTATCACCGCTTTAGCAAATCCGCGATCAATCGCCTCTATAGGGGAAGAATTTACCGTCGGTGCAGGAACAAATGCCTTGGTAGCATATAATCTTTCTACATAGCTACGACTGAGGTAACTGTTATCAAAATCTTGGATACTTAAAGGAATATTTTTCGTTTCTAAGCGAATCGCATAGCCATAGATCAGTAACATTCCCAAAGGCAAAATTAAAGCCAAAGCTACCGTCAGGCGATCGCGTCTGAATTGATTTAATTCTTTAATACATTGAGCTAAAATTCTGTTCATCCTAAGAATTGACAATTAATTAAGCTAGTTAGGGGAAACATTATTATATATTATAATAGAGGTATAAACTATACCGTACAGTGCAATATAATTATTAACAAATTAAATAGCATTGGTAATTTAAAGGCTATGTCTCAAACAAATTCTCAGTTTCAGGAAGAAAAGGTAGTTCCAGTTAAAAAAACTCAGGGACGTTTGGGAAAACTGCGCCTCTTAATTCCTCTAGCTCTATTATTGCTGGGGCTAGGCATAGGTATGCGTTACTATTTCTTGGGTCAGTCTGAAGATAACAATCTAGAACTTAGTGGCAGGATTGAAGGTTATGAAACCGATATTGGGGCTAAAGTAGGAGGAAGAATCGAATCGATCACAGTGCGAGAAGGGGATCTCGTTAATCAAGGTCAAGTTATTGCTCAACTCGACGATGCAGAATTAAAAGCCCAATTAGAAGGTGCGATCGCCCGTTTTAATGCAGCCCAACAACAGGTTAAACAGGCTAGTTTACAAATTGAAGTAATTCAAAGTCAGATTCAAGAAGCTCAACTCAGTTTACTTCAATCTGCCGAAGATGCTACAGGTAGGATTAATCAAGCACAAGCAACGGTAGATGCAGCACAGGCACAACTGTTACAAGCACAGGCACAGGTAAAACAAGCGCAAGCAGAACAACAATTAGCTTTAGCAGATCGCAATCGCTATAAATCTTTACTTCAAGATGGGGCAATTCCTCAGCAACAGTTTGACCAAAGCCAAACTAAACTCGATACTACCCAAGCCAACTTGCAAGCTTCCCAAGCAGCAGTTGATGCTGCCCAAAAACAAATAAGTGTAGCCGAAGGCGCACTTACTCAGGCAAAAACCAGTAGTTTTAATCCCGAAATTAATACAATTAAGATAGCAGGTTTAAACAAACAACTAGCTCAGGCACAAGCGCAATTAGAATTAGCGATCGCCGAATTAGCCAATACCAAGGCAGCAATCGCTGAAATTACCGCAAAATTAGACGATCTCAAAATTCTTAGTCCCATTGATGGAGTTGTACTAACCCGCACTAGCGAACCCGGAGAAGTCATTGCCACAGGAACAACTTTGATGAGCGTTATCAACCTTAACAATGTTTATTTACGAGGTTATCTACCTGAAGGAGAAATCGGCATGATACGAGTTGGACAACCCGCGCAAGTATTCTTAGATTCCGCACCCGATCAACCTTTAGCTGCTACAGTTACTGAAATAGATTCTCAAGCTTCTTTTACCCCGGAAAATATTTACTTCAAGAGCGATCGCGTTACCCAAGTATTTGGTTTAAAACTCAGTATTGATAACCCCGCAGGTTTTGCTAAACCCGGAATGCCAGCCGATGGGGAGATTATTGTGGAAAAGGATGAATGATGAATGATGAATTAGAATTTTCTCAAACATTAAACCCTAATTCGACCTCCATTGAAGTAATAGGACTGCATAAGCAATATGGCAAACTAGCAGCCGTTAAGGGAATTGATTTTACTGTTGGTCAAGGAGAAATCTTTGGTTTAATTGGACCCGATGGAGCGGGGAAAACTACTACTTTCCAGATTTTAGCGGGAGTGATGGAAGCTACCGCAGGTAAAATTGAAGTTATGGGTAAACCACCTCGCAAAGCTCGTTTGGGCATTGGTTATCTGACGCAAAAGTTTTCTCTTTATCCAGATTTGAGCATTGAAGAAAATTTGCGCTACAGTGCTGATTTGCGCCGAGTACCAGAACCTCAATTTAAGCAAAGAAAAGCAAAACTACTACGCTTATTTAGTTTAGAACAGTTTCCTGGCCGTCTTGCCAGTCAACTTTCAGGGGGCATGAAGCAAAAATTAGCCCTTTGTTGTGCCTTGATTGCCGAACCCCAAGTATTATTATTAGACGAACCAACTACAGGAGTCGATCCTGTATCCCGTCGTGAGTTTTGGGATTTACTTGCTTCTGTAGCTGCCGAAGGTGTCAGCATTGTGGTGGCAACTCCTTATTTAGATGAGGCAGAACGGTGTAATCGCCTTGCTTTGATTTATGAAGGTAAGATTCAACAAATCGGGACTTTAACAGAATTAAGAGCTAGTTTGGGTTTGCACCGCATTGAACTAAGGGCAAAAAATTTACCTGCTGTAGAAAAAGCATTATCCATCGATTTTTTAGACAAAGGAATCTCCGATTTACAATCTTTTGGCGATCGCTTAGATGTTTTGGTTACTGATGCAGAACGAGGTATCAATCAAATTCGTCAGGTATTAGCGCAACAGCAATTAGAACTCGATAGTATTCAAGCCGATGAACCTACCCTCGAAAATGTGTTTGTCGCTCGCTTGCGTCAACAGGGATCAGAGCCGGCCTTTATTGAGTTTCCCCGTTATCGCAGATCCCTCCTTAACAAGGAGAGATCTCAGATTGCCATAGGTGCAGCTAATCTGCAAAAAACCTTTGGGGAATTTCAAGCGGTTAAAGGAGTCGATCTAGAAGTTAAATATGGGGAAATTTATGGCTTATTAGGGGCAAATGGAGCAGGTAAGACCACTACCATGAAAATGCTTTGTGGTTTGCTCCCAAAGAGTTCAGGAGAGATGATTTTAGCAGGTCAAACCGAAAATTTGCATAGTTCTCAAGTGCGATCGCGCTTGGGTTACATGAGTCAGAAATTCACTTTATATGATGACTTAACAATTAAACAAAATTTAGAATTCTACTGCGGTGTATATGGAGTTCCTCGTAAACTACGGTGGGAAAAAATTGACTGGGTATTAGTTACCTGTGGTTTAGTCGGCAAAGAAAATACGATTACGGGTAGTCTCCCCGGTGGTTGGAAACAGCGTGTTGCATTTGGTGCGTCGGTAATGCACGAACCAGAGATTTTATTTTTAGACGAACCTACTTCTGGGGTCGATCCTTTGGCGAGAAGGCAATTTTGGCGATTAATTCGGAATTTTGCCCATCAAGGAACAGCAATTTTGGTTACTACTCATTATTTAGAAGAGGCGGAAAATTGTAATCGCATGGGATTTATGGTTGCAGGAGAAATCGTGGCCCAAGGTTCGCCCAGTCAAATTAAAGCCCAACAGCTAGGAAAATTAATCGAAATGGTGGTATCAAATACCCAAATAGCTTCTGACTTACTTAAAACTAAACTAGAATCCTGGCGCGTTTCTATTTTTGGCGATCGCCTTCATTTAACATTAGATAATCCCGAACGAGAATTACCACAAGTAAGGCAAAGTTTAATCGAGAATCAAATAGATATTTATTCCCAACGAGGGATTCCTTTTTCTTTAGAAGATGCTTTTATTAGTATTGTAGAGAGAACAGAAAATTTTTTTGCTGAATAATTGTTAGAAATTCGATGCTTTAGAGAAAAACTAATAAAACCAAACTTAATTTTTTGTAAATCTTGATGCTGCTTTCACTATGATATGGCGTTTTCGACAGTCTAATTTTTGTTGCGACTCATATAATTTATCTAATTCTCCCAATGCATAGGATTTGATTTTGGAGTCGGAAGCTTTTTGGATTAATTCATTGATATTGGTAGCAAGTTGCGGCCACTCAGGAGTTTTAAGGTTAGGTTTTCTTACATCAAGGAGTTGTTTTAGTTTATTTTGGCGAATTTTATTAATACAAGCAAGATTATTATTATCTTGAATTTCTTTGAGACAGCTAAGACTACGAGCAAAATTGAGTCGAGCGTAAATTTCTGTTCTATCCTAACAACAATTCTGTAAAAAGCTAAGTTAAAGTAGTAACAAAGATAAATTGCAAACAAAACTGTGTCTAAATATAACTGGTTATTATCCCTATTAACTATTTTTAGTGTATCAACTACCATCTTACCGGCATCTGCCCAAGCGGTACTGCCTTATACTCTTAATCTAAATGCTAAAGAGTTAGAGGAGCAAGGAATGACGTTGCTCCAAGAATCCGTACAATTGGTGCGTTTTCGTCAATATGAATTAGCCTTTCCTAGGGCAAAACTAGCTACTCAGTTAGCTCCAAATAACTATGAAACCTGGTTTGTTCTAGGCACTCTATATTTACAACAAGAAAAATTAGATGAAGCGATTACTAATTTAAAAAGAGCTCGTAGCATAGAACCAAAAAAACCAGAAATTTTCTTTAGCTTAGGAAATGTATATTTTCAGAAAGGTGAATATGAAACAGCAATATCAGAATTAGAAGCTGGTTTAAAAATAGAAGAAAATTCTTCGATTGCAAGGGATGGATTGTTCGATTTGGGTAATTCTTACTATATGCTCAAAAAATACGATCTCGCTATTAGCAATCATCAAAAAGCTTTAAAATTAGATAAAACTTTTTGGCCTGCGATTAATAATATTGGCTTGATTGAATACGAACAGGGAGATACCGAAAAAGCTATTGAAGATTGGCAACAAGCGGTAACTATCGATCCAGAAGCGGCTGAACCTATATTAGCTTTGGCTGTAGTTTATTATCTACAAGGTAAGCAAGAAGATGGCTTAAAGTTAGGAGAAAAAGCTTTATCTATTGACGGAAGATATGGAGATTTAGAATTTCTGAAAAAGAATTTATGGGGTGAGCGTCTCTTAAAGGATACGAAAGTCTTTTTTGATATTCCTCAAATCCAAAAAATGATTATCCGTTTTCAACTAGAAAACCCTCAAGAAAACCCTTCTGAGTAATATGGGCTTAATTTGGGACTTGCGGCTAAATAAAGTACCACTTAAAGTAGGGTGGGCAAAACCGACAGTTCAAGTTTACCGGAAATTCTCAAAGCATATTTTGCCCACCAAAAAATATATAAACTGGTATATTATTTGTTTGCTAATCCCTTTGAGTTAAATGTAGGTTCTTCATAGGAGTTTAGAAGTTTAGAAATTCATATTTTTTAAATAAATTTCTGTACTCTAAACTCCTACACTTCTATGTTCTAACGATCGCTTTTGATTAGGTTTTTAATATCATTGATAAATTGCTCGTGATCCACTACAGGTTTAGATATGTAATTATTGGCACCACTTTGCTGAAGAAAATTTTCTTTATCTCCTTCCATAGCATGAGCCGTAACTAAAATAACTGGAATAGAAGCAGTTTCTGGATCTGATTTTAATAATTGGGTAATCTTAATGCCATCAACAGCTTTACCTTGATAAAAACTATGAGATAAAGACACATCCATTAAAATTATATCTGCCTCTTTGTTTTCAGCAATTTTTATTACCTCTTGTACATCCTCTGTGCTTTTAACCTCAAAACCTCCACGCTTAATCAGAATTTTAGAAAAAACTCGTAAATTGATTGGATCGTCTTCTACTATTAAAACCGTTGTCATAAAATTTACCCAACTAAAAATAAAGATAAATTAATTCCAATTCTTCCCCATCTCATCTTGCCATTATTCTAAGAATAAGTCATCATTTTGTTTCATGGAGCTAAGGAAAAAATACTCATGGGAAAACTACTAAACTACGATCGCATTATACCTACTGCCTTACATCAGGAGATGGAACGGTCATATTTAGAATACGCCATGAGTGTAATCGTCGGCCGAGCTTTGCCAGATGTGCGAGATGGCTTAAAACCAGTTCATCGACGCATTCTCTATGCGATGTACGAGTTAGGTTTGACTCCTGATAAACCCTATCGTAAGTGTGCGAGGGTTGTTGGAGATGTACTCGGTAAATATCACCCTCACGGAGATCAATCAGTCTATGATGCTTTAGTGCGGATGGTGCAGGATTTCTCTACTCGTTATCCTTTACTAGCCGGACATGGAAATTTTGGCTCTATCGACAACGATCCTCCGGCTGCCATGCGTTATACGGAAACTAGACTAGCTTCTATTGCTTACGAAGCGATGTTAGGGGAAATCGGCGAAGCTACGGTTGATTTTACTGATAATTTCGATAATTCTCAACAAGAGCCGGTTGTTTTACCCGTTCAATTACCGATTTTATTAATTAATGGTTGTTCTGGTATTGCTGTGGGCATGGCAACCAATGTACCTCCCCATAATTTAACTGAAGTGGTTGATGGTTTAATAGCCTTAATTGATAATCCTGAATTGTCTGATGAAAAATTATGGCAAATTATTCCGGGGCCAGATTTTCCCACAGGTGGCGAAATTGTTGATACTGAGGGTGTTAAACAAACATATTTGACAGGAAGGGGGATTATTCCTGTACGGGGAATAACGAAAATTGAAAAGGTAATAGTTGGTAAACGTCGTCAAAGGGAAACAAAGGCAATTATTGTTAGTGAGTTTCCCTATCAAGTTAATAAAGCTAGTTGGATTGAAAAAGTAGCTGATTTAGTTAATCAAGGACGTTTAGAAGGAATTTCTGATATTCGGGATGAAAGCGATCGCCAAGGGATTAGGGTAGTAGTAGAATTAAAGAAGGATACTTCACCAAAAAATATTATCCAACAACTATATAAACTCACTCCTTTACAAAATAATTTTGGCGCAATTATGTTGGGTTTAGTTAATAACAAACCCTGTCAATTATCTTTACGGCAATTATTAGAAGAATTTCTCAAGTTTCGAGAAGAAACTCTCACTAAACAATATAACTATGAATTAGAAGAAGCTCAACAAAGATTACATTTAGTTTCTGGTTTATTATCTGCTTTAAATAATTTAGATGGTGTAATTAATATTCTCAGAAATGCCCCCGACGGAACTACGGCTAAAGTACATCTTCAAGAACAATTTGAGCTAAGTAATTCTCAATGTGACTCTATTTTAGCCATGCCTTTGCGTCGTTTAACTGGTTTAGAAAAGCAAAAATTAGAACAAGAATATAATGATTTACAAAAACAAATTACTGACTTAAATCAATTATTAAATTCTCGCCATGAATTATTGAAAGCTCTGAAAAAACAATTACGTAGTCTCAAACGTAAATTTTCCGATGAACGTCGTACTCGTATTATTGATAAACCAGTTGTTACTAAAACTGAAACTACAACGACTACTCAAAAAAAACCTAAATCAGATGATAAATTACCCGACAAAAATGCTGTTTTAGAAATTACCCAACAGGGTGAAATTTCTTGGCAAAATTCTGAGAGTAAAACTACAAAAAAAGACCAAAATTCAATTATTTTTCAAGAGCCTATTACTCCAGAAAAAGAATTAGTAGTAATTCCCGATAATGGTAAAGCTTATCCCATTATTCCCTCTCAATTAAAAAATGATAAACAAGACCTCTTTAAGCTCTTACCAAGCAGCGCGCAGAGGGATTCAGAAGCCATTGTAAGCCATTTTTTCACTCCTGAAGGCGAAAAAAGACCTGACATGGTTTTATTAACTGCTAATGGACGAATTAAACGAATATCTCTGACAGAATTAGAAGGATTAACTAATCGGGGCTCGATGTTGATTAAACTTAAAGAAAACGATCGCCTAAAATTTGTTAATTTAACTACAGACAATGCTGCCATTGCCATCGCTACTAATACTGGGCGAGTATTACGGTTTGCCATTGATGAGCGACAATTACCAATTATGGGACGTAGTGCCCAAGGAAATCAGGCTTTAAGATTAAGATATAACGAAGGAATTGTCGGTTGCGTAAGTATTGAACCTAAACAAGATTTATTATTAATTTCCGAATTAGGTTATGGTAAAAAATTACCCGCTAGTGCTTTAAGATTAGCTAGTATTGGAGATTTAGGCAATCACGCATTTCACTTTACTGATAAACATGATAATTTAGCTGCTATGTTATTAGCCATTGGGGAAAAAATAACCCTTTGGACAAATCAGAAACGTAGTATGAATTTAAACGTTAATGATATTCCTGAATGGGGTAAAGATGGAGCAGGAGATCGCTTAGTCAAGTTAAAATCTGAGGAAAAAATAATTTCTGTAAGTCAAAATAATCAATCTTAGGCTAAAATGAACTAAATTGTTATTTAGGGAGGATAGAAATGATTTTACCCGGTGCAACCGTTAAAGTTATCAATTTAGATGATATTTATTATTCCTTTCAAGGCATTGTCCAAAGAATTAGTGATGGACAAGTAGCAGTGTTATTTGAAGGAGGAAATTGGGATAAATTAATTACCTTTAAAATGACAGAATTGGAAGAAGTGAAATTAAGAGCAGGAAAAAAATAATAAGCTGTCAGGCATTTAAATTAGTGGTTAAAAAAGTAGTCAGTATTCAGTATTCAGGAGTCAAAATAAGAGATTTAAACTTTATTTCTTAATAGAATTATATTCCATTTAAATGCATCTAAGCTTAGTAATCAATTATCAATAAATGACCAATGACAAATAACTAATTTATGCGCCTTCCTTTACCTCAATTTACTGAAGATGGTCGTCATCCAGACCATTTTTCAGAAGTAATAGAAACTTCAACAACGGAGTTTTTAGCTCAATGTTTAGAACCAGAAAATTTATCTTTTCCCATAATGCCACCTTTTGGCAGTTGGGTTAAATCTGTTGATTCTACTTCTGGCAACAAAATTTTTGCGATTGTTACTTATGTAACAACGTCACCCATTGATTCTGTACATCGAGCAACTGCTTTAGGTTTATCTTTAGATGAATTAAGGGAACAACAACCTCAAATTTTTGCTATGTTGAAAACGGAGTTTTTTGCCACTATTGTTGGTTTTGAAAGTCCTGAAAACTCCCTTAATGGTAATAGCAATAAATTGGGTAAAATATATCAATATTTACCTCCCCGCCCTCCACAAATTCATCAAGCAGTTTATCATTGTACTCCTGAAGAAATTCTTCACTTTACCGAAAACCTAGACTTTCTTAGAACCTTATTACAGGTAAAAAATGCCCCCATTGAATCCTTAATGGCAGCTACCGTTAGAGAAATTTATCGTTATAGAAATGGCGAGAGAGAATGGTTAATTAATGTAGGAAGACATTTAAGTATTTTATTAAAAGAAGATTATAATTGTTTAAAATACATTTTAAATCAAATTCATTGGTAAGATTTGTTATTTGTTATTTGTTATTCGCTAACCGCTAACCGCTAACCGCTAACCGCTAA
>CAYPSO010000050.1:24061-32420 GCA_964413275.1 uncultured bacterium
CTAACCGCTAACCGCTAACCGCTAATCGCTAATCGCTATTTCCATCAGCTATTTGTTGTTTTTCTGTTTGCAAGTTTTGTTCTAATTCCTGTAGTTTTTGTTGCTCTCTTTTTAAGCTTTTTTCCAATTCCTGTAATTCTTCTCGACGAGTTTCTAATTCCAAATGACGACGAGTTAAATCTTGACTTTCTTGAGCTATTTCTTGCCGCCATTTCTCGATTTTTTCTTGTTCTTTGGCAACAACTTCAGAAGTTATTAAGGAGTTTGTTAAGTATTGTTTGATTAAATTTATTATCCAATCTTTAGCATTTTCAATATCAGTAATTATTCTATTTTCTGTACATTCTACTAATAATAAAACTCCTTCCATAAATTCATCTGAGTCCAAAGATAAATATATTGAATTAGTATTTATCTGCCAAATCACACTATCAGGTTCTTGGTAAGCTAATAATTCCAATTCTAAGTTACCAGAGACCATATTTTTTTTTACTTGAGCAAAATATAACATCTCTTTTTTATAAATAATTAATAACTGACAATTGATAATGAACAATTGCATTATCAACTATCCATTATCAATTATTTATTCTACTTTAAACGTTCGAGACGCTCTCTCAGGATTTCTGATTGTTTCTCGGCTTCAGCTAAAGCATCTTTAGTTGTTTGTACAATTTCATCTGGTGCTTTATTAACAAAATTAGGATTGTTTAAACGGCCTCTGAGAGATTGTACCTCTCCTTCTAATTTACCCAATTTTTTCTCTAACTTAGCACCTAAAGCTGGAATATCTACAATTCCTGTTAAAGGAATTAAAATTTGTACTGTACCTGATACTCCTGCAATAACTTTACCCGGATCTTCTGTTAAGCTAGGAAAAATAGTTAATTGCGCCACTTTCCCTAAATCTTGAATATATTGAGTACCAGAGTGTAAAATTTTCCTTTCATATTCGCTTTCACTCTGCAAGATTACGGGTGTTTTTATCCCCGGTTTAATCTCAGCTTCAGCACGCAAATTACGAATGGTACGAATTGTATTAATTAATAACTCAAAATGAGTTTCTAGCTCAGGGTTAATTAAAGTGGTTACAGTTTCTGTTTTCTGAGTTTCTGGCAAGGCAGGTAAGCTAGATGGGGTAACAGGTAAAAGGTTTTTTGTACTAGGAATAGTTAAATTATCTTTCCTGCGGAATTGATGAGTAAAATCACTAATTTCCTCTAAAAACCCATCTCTTTGATTAGCCCAAAGAAGATTATTAAAAGCGAACCAAAATAGACCAACTAAACCAATTAGTTTAAAGGTAGGAGAAACTAAGGGAATCTGATGTAATGCGGCTAAAACCGTTGATAAAACCTTTAAAGTAACAATTAAACCCAGTAAAACAGCACCAACAGCCAGCCCTCTTTTATATTTTTGGAAAAAGTAGGATACTCGATCTGGTAAAATTGCCAAGAAATCCATCGCCTTTTGCCAAATTGGTATATCTTCTGTTTCACTATTTTGATAAATTTCTTCGAGAAAATCTAACTTGATTACTTCTGGTGGATTTTCTTCGGAAGTAACAACAATTATTTCATCAACTTCTGGATAAGCTTGTTTGCCTAATACTTGGTCAGAATTTTGGGTTAAAGTATGCCAAATTTCCTCGGTGATATGAGGCATAAAAGGATGCAATAATTTTAATGTTCCTTCTAAAACATAAGCTAAGGTTTGTTGAGCAACTTGACGAGAGGCAACATTTTCTGTGTCATATAATCTGGGTTTAGCTAACTCAATATACCAGTCACAAAAATCACCCCAAATAAATTCATATAAACCTTTAGCTGCTTCTCCGAATCCATAAGCGTCGAGGTAATCTCTGGTTTGTTTAACTACTTGGTTGTAACGAGAAAGTATCCACTTATCGGATAATTCTAAGGAGTTTAAATTGGGTTTTCCTAATTGATTGGGGGTTTTACCGTCTAAATTCATTAAAACGAAACGGGAAGCATTCCATAATTTATTGGCAAAATTACGAGAAGCTTCCACAGATTGAGATTCATCTTTGATGCGATCGTATTGTAAACTAATATCTTGACCTGCCCCTGCAACTTCTTTAATTAAGGTATAACGTAGGGCATCTGTACCGTATTTATCGCATAATAATAACGGATCGATCCCATTTCCGGCAGATTTAGACATTTTCTTGCCGTTTTCATCCCTAACCAAGCCGTGAATATAAATATCTTTAAAAGGCATTTGATTAGTAAAATGACCTGACATCATGGTCATTCGGGCAACCCAAAAGAAAATAATATCAAACCCTGTCACCATTAAACTATTGGGGAAATAGGTTTGTAAATCTGTGGTATTTTCTGGCCAACCTAAAGTAGAAAACGGCCATAAACCAGAGGAAAACCAAGTATCTAAAACGTCTGGCTCTTGTTCTAATTGGCAATTTTCGCCATATTCTGACTTAGCTTTATTCCAAGCTTCAGTTTCGTCATGGGCAATAATAAAAGGAGTATGATCGCTAATTTCCCCGTTAGTTTCGCTAATTACATACCATGCGGGTATTTGATGCCCCCACCATAACTGACGAGAGATACACCAGTCTTTTAATTTTACTAACCAATCTCGATAAACTTTGCGCCACCGCTCAGGTACAAAATAGGGAGAATTGTTATTATCTAATTCCGTTAAAGCTTTCTTGGCTAAAGGTTCAATTTTAACGAACCATTGAGTTGACAATAGTGGTTCTACTGGTACTTTACCGCGATCGCTGTAGGGTACGCTATGGCGATAATCTTCAATTTTAACTAAAAACCCTTCTTCTTCTAACCTTTGTACGACATTTTTTCTAGCTTCAAAACGATCTTGACCAACAAAAGGCCCGGCATTTTCGTTTAAACTGCCGTCTTTATTCATAATATTAATAAAGGGCAGATTGTGACGTTTACCCATTTCAAAGTCATTAGCATCGTGGGCTGGAGTTACTTTGACGCAACCCGTACCAAATTCTATTTCGACTAATTCATCGGCAATAATAGGAATTTCTCGGTTTAAAATAGGTAAAGTCAGGGTTTTACCGATTAAATCTTTATAGCGATGGTCATTGGGGTTAACTGCTACGGCAGTATCACCTAACATGGTTTCAGGGCGAGTGGTAGCAACTTCTACATAACCGCTACCATCGCTTAAAGGATAACGGAAATGCCATAAATTACCATCTACTTCCTTATTTTCTACCTCTAAATCAGATACCGCAGAGCCAGATTCAGGACACCAGTTAACTAAATAATTACCACGATAAATTAAGCCTTCTTGGTGGAGTTTGACAAAGGCTGTTTTTACGGCCTCAGAAATATTATCATCTAAGGTAAATTTTTCCCTTGACCAATCGGCGGATAAACCAAGGCGTTTTAACTGATTAACAATTTTACCACCTGATTCGTGTCTCCACTGCCAAGCTCTTTCTAAAAATTTTTCTCTACCTAAATCGTGGCGAGTTTTTCCTTCGGCTTTTAATTGTTTTTCGATGATGGTGTGTACGGCAATACTAGCATGATCTGTACCTGGTAAACAGAGGGTATTATCTCCATTCATGCGACGATAGCGCACAATAGTATCAATTAAAGCACTTTCAAAGGCGTGTCCCATGTGCAGACTACCTGTAACGTTGGGAGGGGGAATAACTATGCAAAAAGGTTGAGCTTTACTATCTGAGTCGGCTTCAAATACGTTATGTTGCTGCCAGTATTCTTGCCATTTAGATTCTGTTATGGTGGGATCGTATTGAGTTGAGAGGGTGGGTATGGTTGCAGTCATGTTAGTTATCAGTTTTTAGTTATCAGTTCTTAGTTATGGGTTTTAATAAGATACAATCTATATTTTTACACTGATCAAATTTTCCCACAGTGTCACGGTTTCTGGGAAGAAATTTTTAATATTTTTGACTCGATGGAAAATAATCCTAAATTTAGCTGCAATAAGTGCAGACATTCTTGGAGTTAGGAATAGTTTATGAGATTTATTTATCCACAAAGTATTTTAAATCCTTCTTTGCCTGATGAAATGTTTCAGGAAGAAGCTACTTCTCTTACAAAAGCCGGGCATATTGTCATGCTGATTGATGGCGAACAATTAGCTCAACAGCCAGCTATTTTAAAAACAATAACTTCAGAAAAGACAGTTATATATCGTGGATGGATGTTGTCTCCAACTGAATATAAAAATCTAGTTTTGTCTATAGAAAAAGCTGGCGGATTACCGATAACTTCAATTGACGAATATCTTGCTACTCATTATCTTCCTAATTGGTATAAAATCATCTCTGATTTAACACCAGAAACAATCCTTTTGCCACTAGATTCAGATTGGATTTTTGAACTCAGAAAATTAGGATGGTCAAATTTCTTTGTCAAAGATTATGTTAAATCGTTAAAAACTTCAATTGGATCTTTAATTGAATCTCCTGAAGATATTAAAATTGTTGTGGCTGAAATGAAAAAATATCGTGGAATAATCGAAGGTGGACTTTGTGTAAGAAAAGTTGAGGATTTTCTGTCAGAAACTGAGCGGCGATATTTTGTTCTCAAAGGAAAAGTTTATTCTATATATAGATAATTGTCTCTATAGCTATGTAAAAGTTTATAGAGAAAACTATCAAAATTTATCAAAAAAAATGTTAATTATTAATAATTAACATTATCTTAAATTATGCTCTGGGACGATTCATTAAATCCCAAATAAAAATCAATAACATTGCACCAAGTACAGCAAAAATAATACTGGGAATAGTTATCGCTCCTGCCGAAGCTGCTGCTGCACCAGAGCTTCCTAATAATACTTGACCGAGATAGCCGCCTACTAAAGCGCCTAAAATTCCTAAGCCCATAGTAGCGAAAATACCTCCTCCTTGACGACCGGGATAAATCAATTTAGCTAATGCTCCAGCCAATAATCCTAATATTAACCAAGCTATAATACTCATGTTTTTCTCCTAATTTATTAATTATTTATTTCTTAAGCTCTTGATAACGATATTACTTTTATGTGTACCTGATGTCATCTATCTAAAAGATTATTTAATATATCTATCAAATGAAATAGGTATATTTAGCACCTAGTTTAAAATTTGTTTAAACTGCTTTTTTAACCAGTTTTTGTTTAATCTTGGATGTAGATACTTCTATTTCTGCTTGCTCTAAGTTTTCTTGTAAAATATTTAAAATCACTTGGGGATCGGTTGCTTGTTGCATGATTTGAGCTTCCCAATCATAACGATTTTTTATATCAGGAATATCGGCACGTAATTCTTCCATTAAATTAATTAATTTAGCAATTTTATGTTCTGTTAACAGATTTATTTGTAAAATTAAATGAGATCGCTGTTCTGCTAATTTATCTTGGCGATTTTGTTGTATTAATACTCCAGTAGTAATAAGTAATGCGGCAATATCAATGCCCATTCCTTGTAAATCAAATTGAGGAAAACTTAAGGGTAATATTTGTGGAATAAAATGAGAGCAAATTGCCCAAGTAGTAAAAAATAATAATTGTAAATATAAAAATTCTGACTTACCAAAGAAGGAAGCTATATTTTGAATAGCACGCTCTTGAATTGGCAACTTTTCTTCTTGTTGGTTTTGAAAACTGATTATTTTTTCGATGTTTTTAACTACTTGTTCTGACAAAAAATATTGATTATCTTTAATATACATAGATTTTTCTGGTGAGGGCAAAATAGAAGGCGATCGATCCCAAGAAGAAACCATTGTTTGACATCCTTTTAAGATTTGGTATTAATTAAAATGAAAAATTTGTATCCAATGCTACTAAGAAATAGGTTTTAAAGTGATTTAAAACCTATTTATGCTTTTACTTTAAATTAATTCAAACAAGACTACTTCTATCTAAAGAAATAAATCGAATCAAAGCAGATATTAATTCGATTGATTAAAGATTATTTAAAATTCGTCGATTTTAAAAGCTTTACAGGAATAATTTCAACTTCTAAATTGATGGGTTTACCCTGAGTCCTTCGACATAGCTCACTTCGGCATTGCTCAGTGTAAACAGAACAAGCTTTGTCGAAAGCTGTATTCTACCCATGTTCTTAATCCATATAAATTCCCCAAAGTCTTTTTTATCTTATTCCTATTATCTTGAAGATTAGTCATTACAAATGATTTTCTCTTAATTGGTGATATTATTCCCATTATTAAGTATTTAAAACATTCATAACTTCTTACGAATGGAAATATGTCTTTATATACTTCACAATATAGATCAATTATGGCGATCGTTGGCTGGGCATCTCTTCTCAAATGTTTGAGAATCTATAACTCTACATCCATTGTCCTATCTATCTTCTATCTGAAGGCAACGAATACTATCTTACTTTATTTTTCGGAGAGTGACAGAAGAGGGATATTTATTGTTGATTTATTTTTTTTAATTATAAATTGTTTGTATCTAAAGAATGAAAAAACTTTTTAATAGTATCATTCCAAAGGTTTTTATTAACTCCAATAAGTTGTTGATGACCACTATTGGGAGAAATAACAAGTTGTTTATCTCCTTGAAAATTATTAAATAATAATTTAATTTCTTCTACGGTAGTCCAAGAATCTTGTTGCCCATGAATTAATAAAGTAGGACAATTTACATCTTGAGCAAAGTCAATGGGATTATGATTAAAACCATTAAAATTATGTTGAATACCTGCCCAGAAAATAACTAATTCTGTTGTTAATAATGTGGGAATATGGTGATGTTTAAAACGAGTTTTAATGGTATCTGTTAAACGAAGAAAAGGTAATTCTAAAATTATGGCATTAGGTTTAATATCATTTAAGGAAATAGCTCTGAGAATAGCAGCACTTCCCATAGAAACTCCATATAAAATAATCTGAGAATTAGGTTTTAACTCCTGTGCATATTTAACAGCAGTAACCACATCTTGGGCTTCTTTAATGCCAATAGTTACTCTGTTACCACTAGAGCCACCAACTCCCTGAAAATCAATCAGGAAGGTATCGTATCCAAGCTGAGAAAAACTTTGAGCCGGTAAAATTAATTGACTACCTTTAGTCCCAAAGTGTCCGGGAAATAAAATAATAGTTCCTTTAGAAAAGGATAATTGAGAAGGAATTAACCATGCTTCTAACCATTCAGACTGACTTTTTTTTATTTGATGTGTAGTGTAGAAAAGTCCGAAATTTTTGGGTGTAGCTGGATTTTTGGGCTTGGGTATGCCAATTCTTTTTTCTTCAGGTAATTTAACGTGGGTTGTATAGTAAGCAATTAAATAAGCTGAACTATTAAGAATAAATAAGAAAATTATTGATAACCAATAAACTTTTATTTGCCAACGATTTCTAGTTGTCATTTGTTATTTGATTAAAATAATACCTATTAAAAATAGGGGCATAAATTTGCCCCTAGAAAATTCTAATCTCTACCGTTTAAGGCAATGAGAAGACGCAAAATGAAGATAAATAAGTTGATGTAGGTTAAATACATTGATAAAGCTGCGGGTAGATATTGCTCATTTTTATAAGTACGAGGCAGAATATAAAAATCAACCACCGCAGCCCCGGCAAAGAGAAATACACCTACTCCAGAAATACCAATTTCTAGCCAAGTAGGGGTGTAACCGCCAAACACTGAAAATAACAACTGCCCTACCATCACAACAATTAAGGCAATTACTCCTAGACTGACAGTTTTTGTTAAAGCCATTCCGTCTGCGTCGGAAAGATTTGAACCAATATTACGGGCGATAATGAAAGTTGCACCACAACCCAAGGCGGCAATGCCAACTCCTTGAATACCTACTCCAGAACTACTTAAAGCGACAAAAACTATGCCACTTAAAGTATAGCCTGAAAGTAAACTATATAAAGCTAGTAGGGGTAAAGCGATACTATTATTTCCTTTTTCAGCAACGCCTCTAGCTACAAAAAACAATATTAATTCAGCGATTAAGGCAACTATAAAAGTCCCCATAAATAGATCAGGACGATTTTGGATCACTCCTAAACCACCGTAAGTACCTACTGCCGTTAAGATTAAGCCTCCACCTAAAAATGGTAAGGCATTGGAAATCACATTAGGACCTATTAAAGATTGAGATTTTGCTTCTCTTAAAGCTTGACGAAAGTTACTTGTACTGCTCATAGTCTAATAATAAAACAAAGATTTAGTAATTATATTCTAGAATAAGCTTCGTGATGATTGATATAGCAACCAAACCAAAGATTAGATTAGGAGATTATTGATATTTATAACTGAAATTTAGCTCAAAAACAAAAACCCCCGAAGGTTTCGGAGGGCTTTGTGATGTTGAGAAAGATTAAGCCTGGCATCGAAC
>CAYPSO010000051.1:0-31955 GCA_964413275.1 uncultured bacterium
TATCATTTGTTTGATGATGTTTGCAATATAACAACTTTTGTAACGGTTTGTAAAGTAATATTAAATTGTTTTTTCTTATCTCTAATATAAGTTTTACTTATCTAATGAATTATTACTTGAAACACTAAATAGATAAGATATAACAACACAAGATCAAAGATAAAATGAACAGACAGTGAAATTAAAAATTTGTATTACCCTAGGAACTCGTCCAGAAGCAATAAAATTAGCCACAGTAATCCAGAAATTTCGTAACTCTCCTGATTTTTTAACTTACGTGGTATTAACTGGACAACATAAAGAAATGGTCGCTCAGGTAATGGATATTTTCCATTTAACTGCCGATAGGGATTTGGAAATTATGCAACCCAAACAAACCTTGACTGATATTACATATTTGACTTTACAAGGTTTAGAAAAAATTTATCAGGAAATTAAGCCAGATTTAGTAATAGTTCAAGGAGATACAACCACTGCTTTTGCGGCGGCTTTAGCAGCATTTTATCAAAAAATTCCCATTGGCCATGTAGAAGCAGGGTTACGTACAGATGATTTATTTAATCCTTACCCAGAGGAAGCAAATCGTCGTTTAATTTCCCAATTAACTCAGTTACATTTTGCTCCCACTACCCTTGCCGTAGAAAATCTCCAAAAATCTGGAGTAACTGGAGCGATTCATCACACGGGAAATACGGTAATTGATGCTTTACTTACGGTTGCCGAAAACGAATCAGCCGAAAAAATTATAGATTTGGATTGGGATAAATATAAAGTTATTTTAGCTACGGTGCATCGTCGGGAAAACTGGGGTCAACCTTTAGAGGATATTTTGACAGGGTTTGAGTTAATTCTCGAACAATTTCCTGATACTGCTTTATTATTGCCCATGCACCGCAATCCGATAGTTAGAGAGCCAATACAATCTCATTTAGGCGATCATCCTAGAGTATTTTTAACTGAGCCTTTGGATTATGTGGAATTAGTGGGAGCAATTAAAAGATGTCATCTTTTATTAACGGATTCAGGTGGATTACAGGAAGAAGCCCCTAGTTTAGGTAAGCCTGTATTGGTGTTGCGGGAAACAACAGAAAGGCCAGAAGCTATTACCGCAGGCACGGCTGAATTAATCGGTACTAATTCCCAGAAAATTCTTGCTAGTGTGACTCGTTTACTGACAGATTCAGAAGCTTACGAAAAAATGGCTACTGCTATTAATCCTTTTGGAGATGGGAAAGCATCTATCAGAATTGTAAAAATTGTTCAGGATTATTTTAAATAAGTTTAGAATATTAATTAAAGTTTTTTGATTTTTATCTATGTTTTACAGTTTTTGGGCAACAATTTTAGTTGGTTTTATTTCTTTTACTGGTATTTTTACTCCTTTAAATATTAGTCTTGCTTCTTTATTTCATTTTAGTGGTAATCCTCCAACTAATTTTGGTATTCAAGATACTAAATTGAGGGATTGTCCTTCTACTCCCAACTGTGTTAATAGTCAAAATGATGATGCAACTCATCATATCGATCCTATTACCTATAATATTGATCGACAAAAGGCCAAAGAATTATTAAGTAAGGTATTAACTGTTGTACCAAATACTACTATTATTGAGGAGAAAGATAATTATATTAGAACAGAATCTGCTAGTAAAATATTCGGATTTGTTGATGATGGCGAGTTTTATTTTCCTGCCGATAAACAAGTAATTGAAGTTCGTTATTCTGCACGTTTAGGAGAATCAGATTTAGGAGTAAATCGACGCAGAGTAGAACAAATTAGACTTGCTTTAGAAGATTTAGGCATAAATCAATAGGGGCATAATATTATTCTACTGGCATAGAAAGGTAATAGTTAGTAGTCAGTAGTTAGTAGTTAGTAGTCGGCTAATTGCTAACCGCTAATCGCTAACCGCTATATTATAAAGTGCTGTTACTATTTTTTCTATTTTGACAGGCTTACTTATATAATCTTTCATTCCTATCGCTAAATATTGTTGTTTATGGGCTTTCATTGTATTAGCAGTCATAGCTATAATGTAGGGACATTTTTTATCTGAATATTCCTTAAGAATAAAGTTAGTAGCTTCTAATCCATCCATTTCAGGCATTTGTAAATCCATAAAAATTACATCGTAATTCTGTTTTTTCAGGGTTTCAATTACTTCTAAACCATTTTTAACTATTTCAATTTCATAACCTAAGTGTTGAAATAATCTTTGAGCAATTTTCTGATTTACCTTATTATCTTCAGCGACTAAAATTTTGAATGGTAATTTTTTTGATAAGTCTGGATCAATTTCATAACTTATTGAAGATTTGTCTTTATATTGGCTAGATATATTATTTGAGGTAACTAAAGGTAAATCAAAGAAAGGTAAATGTACTGCCCCAGCAATTCTCATTATCGATGAAAATTTATTGACACCTCATGGTAATCGCAAAGGATTAAGTTATGGTCAACTAGCCGTATTATTGAGTTATGAATGATTTTAAAGTATTTTGTCTTGATCATTACGGTTCATTGAAAACACAATTATCATCTGAAGCAAAGTTTGAAATTTTGATTTATACTAATTCCAAAAAATAATATTAATTTTTTTCTAAAATTAAAAAGTTGTCCGAATAATTACTGTAAACTTCACCATCTTTATAAAGGCTAAATTCCTCACTACTAACTTAAATCTACTCCATCATTTTAGGCGTGTCACGCCACTAGAGGAAGGAAATATTAAATCTAATAATTTCCACCAAGGAATTATTAACCATCCAAAAAGTTCAATTATGCCCAATTTATACAAAATATTGTTACCAATTTTAGAAAAGAAAACTAAAGGTGCTAACCTTAAATCATCCAGACCTTCAATTTCATAAATAGCAATTACCTTGTTTTCTTTGTTTATGTAGCTTAACTTATAATTAAGATTAACTTTAGCTATTCCTCCTTATTTTTATCTCTCAAATTAGGATATGTTAAGACAGTTTCAGATTATGGCATTAAATGTTCTTGAATAAAATTAGTGTAAACTTCACCAGCTAAAAAAGCAGGATGTTGGAGAATCTTTTGATGAAATGGTATCGTAGTAGGAACACCAGTTATAGCACATTCCCTTAAAGCTCTTTTCATACGCTGAATAGCTGTGTGCCTATCTTCTCCCCAGACTATCAATTTACCAATTAAAGAATCATAATAAGGCGGTATTTCATAATCGGTATAAACATGGGAATCCATTCTCACACCTGGGCCACCGGGCGGTAAATAACCGCTAATTTTACCCGGATGAGGGCGGAAATTGTGATCTGGATCTTCAGCATTGATGCGACATTCAATAGCGTGTCCTCTCAGATTAATTTCTTTTTGGCTAAACTGCAAACGCTCTCCTTGAGCCACCCTGATTTGTTCTGAAATTAAATCTAGCCCTGTAATCATTTCTGTAACAGGATGTTCTACCTGTATCCTAGTATTCATCTCCATAAAGTAGAAATCCCCAGATTTATCCACTAAAAACTCCACTGTACCTGCACCAACATAATTAATGCACTTACCGGCTAAAATTGCTGCTTGACCCATTTTTTGCCGTAATTTTGGCGTTAAAAAAGGACTAGGAGCTTCTTCTAATAATTTTTGGTGGCGACGTTGAATCGAACAATCTCTCTCCCCTAAATGCACTACGTTACCGTAACTATCAGCTAAAATCTGAAATTCAATGTGACGGGGAGATTCCACAAACTTTTCAATATAGACTCCTCCATTCCCAAAGGCAGCCTCTGCTTCTCCTTGGGCAGCTAAAAATGATTTAATCAACTCACCTTGATTTCTGACTAAACGCATTCCTCTACCACCACCACCAGCAGTTGCTTTAATAATCACAGGATAGCCAATTTGACTGGCAATTTTAAAAGCTTCTTCCTCATCTTGAACTAATCCTGCACTGCCGGGTACAGTAGGAACACCAGCCCTTTGCATGGTTTTTTTTGCGGTTGATTTATCACCCATAGCTAACATGGCTGCTGGTGTTGGGCCGATAAAAGTAATCTTATGATCCGCACAAATTTCTGCAAAACGAGCATTTTCCGCCAAAAAACCATAACCGGGATGAATGGCCGTTGAATTTGTACTTAGGGCAGCAGCAATTATATTAGGAATATTAAGATAACTTTTATTGCTAGGAGGAGGACCAATACATACCCGCTCATCGGCTAATTGGACATGAAGAGCGTTACTGTCTATGGTGGAGTGAACTGCTACAGTGGCAATTCCCATTTCTTCACAGGTATGTAAGATACGTAGGGCAATTTCCCCTCGATTAGCAATTAAAATTTTGGCAAACTGCATTTTTTTGTGCTTTCTTCCGATCATTCACTTTTTACTACCAATCAAAACAGTATCCTATTTTGGCTACACAGTAGGCAAGTTTTCTAAAAATTTTCAACTTAATTTCTAAATTTAGGCAAAGAAAAAAATAATAGTTCATAATTCTTAATATTAAAGGGAATAGTGCTACTATACAAATCAGTTTAGTTTTGTGGAATTAAACTGCACTTGGTGAGGAGTTTAAATAAATTTTATGTCAGATAGACAAAAGAACATTAAGATTAACAGAAATCAACCTCAGCCAATCCGTATTGGTATTATTGGGGTTGGTAATATGGGACAACATCATACTCGTATCCTCAGTCTGTTGAAAGATGTTGAGTTGATTGGTGTTTCAGACATCAATGTAGAGAGAGGATTAGATATTGCTAGTAAATATCGGGTTCGCTTTTTTGAAAATTACCTTGATATGTTGCCCCATGTTGAGGCAGTCTGTATTGCTGTGCCTACTCTTTTACACCATCAGGTAGGAATGGATTGTTTAGAGGCAGGAGTACATATTTTAATCGAAAAACCCATTGCTGCGAGTATTAGTGAAGCCGAATCTTTAGTAAATGCGGCGGCTGATTCTAATTGTATTCTTCAAGTAGGACATATTGAGCGTTTTAACCCTGCTTTTTCTGAATTAAGTAAAGTTTTACAAACTGAAGAGGTTTTAGCTTTAGAAGCCCATAGAATGAGTCCTTATGCTAATCGAGCTAACGATGTTTCTGTGGTTTTAGATTTAATGATTCACGATCTAGATTTGTTATTAGATTTGGCTAAATCTGATGTCGTTAAATTAACTGCTAGTGGCAATTGTAGTCCTAATTCAAAGCATCTCGATTATGTTACTGCTACTTTAGGTTTTGCCAATGGAATTATTGCTACTGCCACTGCAAGCAAAATCACCCATCGTAAAATTCGTCGTTTTGCTGTACATTGCAAAAATTGTTTAACTGAAGCAGATTTTCTGAATAACGAAATTCTCATTCATCGTAAAACTACTGCTAACTATACCACCGATCGTGGTCAGGTTTTTTATCGTCAAGATGGTTTAATCGAACAAGTTTACACTACTAAAATTGAACCTCTATATGCTGAATTAGAACATTTTGTCAATTGTGTTAGAGGAGGTCAACAACCTTCTGTTGGTGGCGAACAAGCTCTGAAAGCTTTGCGTTTAGCTAGTTTGATTGAACAAATGGCCTTAGATGGTAATATTTGGCACTCTAATCAAGCCAGTTTATTTGTTTAGCAATTAGCTGTTAGCTGTTAGCGATTAGAGATTAGCTGAATACTGAATACTGAATACTGAATACTGACTACTTCGGTGAACATTCCCTCTCTTGGTGCGCGTTCCCATAGCGAGGAAACCTCGCTGGGGTCGCACCGCTTGCTAAGTCGGCTTGCGTCCTTTGAGGAGGGGCTGTGTGCGGAACCTGCGTCCGCACCTTGTAAGCCCCGTGAGATCTCAAAAGCGTTCCGACTTCTTTAGTCGTCGCGGGCTTCCACCGCTACTGACTACTCTCTCAATTACTGATTTAAATGCGTGACAACTTACAATTTTATATGATAAATTATTGTTTGAGTTTAAGTTGATCTGCAATTTTTTGACTAACAATTTGATTGCCTTTCGGACTAAGATGAATATGATCGCGATACAAGCTTTCTGATTCTGATTCTTCTGTAAAAATAGGTAAAAAATCAAGATAGGGAATTTGTTCGTTTTGAGTAAATTCCCTCAATCTTTCTCTGGCTTTTACTTCATAATCTCTCGATCCCGGTGGTTTTACTTCTCTTAATAAAGGTGTCATTGCTAATAAAAATTGAGATTTATTTTCTATTACAATTGCTTTAATCTCAGCAATAGCTGTCAAATTTTTTCCGACTCGATCGCCTTTTTCTTGATGAATTGCTGCCATTTCAGGAATTGCTGATTTAGATTTTTTGAGATAATCAAATAATTCTGCTAAAGCTAATAATGGTTTTTTATCTGGGTAATTAAAAGCTCTGCCCACTGGTATAGAAGTAGGAGCAGTGGCAAATAAATCGTCGGTATTAAGGACTAAAACGACTATTTTAGCTTGAAATAATCCAAATTTACGTAAATAGGCTAATTGATTGCGAGGCCCCCAAGAATTAGCAGAAGCATTTAAAACCTCAATATTGTTAATTGATGATATTTTTTTTTCAATTAAAGCCGGAATTGTCGCATCTTGATCTGTCCACCAACCGCCATTAATAATAGAATCACCTAAACATAATATGCGTAGATGAGATAAAGTTTTTTCTTCTGTGAGAGGATGAGTACGTAAAGAATACTGATTAATAATAATTCTATTACCAAAACGTTTTACATCTTGATGAGGTGCTAAAAGATAACCAATATTTTCATCTGCTATATAGAGAGGAGGATTTCCTAAGCCAAAAAATAATTTTAGAATTAGTTCTAAAATTATTAAAATCGCAACTAGAATTGCAAAAATTAATATAATATTTCTCATTATTAGTTATTTATAATTTCTAAAATTTTTGAGATGTTATCTAATTGCCCCACAATCCGTTTTAAAGGTTTAGGTAAAACTTTTAACAATGTGGGAGTAGCAGAAATATGATATGTTTCCGCTAGTTCTGGATTTTTAACAATATCAATTATTTTAAGAGTATAAGAATTTTGTAAATTATTTTCTAAAAAAAAGTGAACACTTTTAAAAATATCATAGTTATCTTGATGATATTCTGTAATAAATAAATAAAATAGATAAAAGTTCTTAGAGAAATTCAACTCGGAATTATTATTACGATTTATAGAAGACAATTTATATTTATCTTCTTCCAGTTGAGCTAAATCAAAACCCACGATTAAATTATGATTTTCCCACAGTACAGGAAATTGCTCGCGATAGTGAGCAAAAACTAAGGGACTACATAATTCTTCTTGCCAATTTACCGTCTGCCATTGAAAATCAGCTAAGTCAAAAATTACATTTAATAAAGGTTGATAACGCTCAACTAAAGGATGTACCTCCGCTAAAGTTTTAATTTCATTATTCTTAGTATCAAAATATCTATCCACAGTGGCAGTATATCCCGGAATCAAAAAATGTGGTGCTTCTGATAATCCTAATACCTCTTGTAATTTCATACATAAATGAACGTGCCAAAATTCCTGCTTATCAGGGGCAATACAATAAATAACATCCCCTCCGGGAGTAAATAAAGCTAAACCTTTAAATGTAGATAATGACAAGATAGTTAATGAATTAATAGTGAAAAAAATAGGCGTAGGAGCGAGGTTTTCTCGCCCCGAATTTTTATTAAAATCTACCTCTCAACATTTGAGCCATTTCATTACGAGTAGGCGACATTTCTAAAGCAATTTCCTCAGTAATTCTTCCTTCTTGATATAAATTAAACAGAGATTTATTCATGGTGATCATGCCATCAAATTCACCATCTAACATTAGAGCAGTAATTTCATCATTTTTACCTTCTCTAATATAATCTTTGACAGTTTCGGTATTAATTAAAATGTCGTGATAAGCTGCTCGTTTGCCATCAGTAGTACGACATAATCCTTGAGCAATAATAGCAACTAGAGATTCTGCGATCGCAGTTCGCATTGCTCCTTGTTCTTCGGCAGAATATAAATTAAGGATACGTTCGAGGGTTTTTACCGCACTGTTAGTGTGTAACGTACCCATAACCAAGTGACCAGTTTGAGCCGCTTTTAAAGCAGTATTCACCGTTTCTCGATCGCGCATTTCCCCCACCAGAATTAAATCTGGATCTTCCCGTAGAGCGGCTTTTAAAGCATTATCAAATTTTAAAGTATGTTGACCAACTTCCCTTTGTCGAATCATCGATTTACGACTTTGATGAACAAATTCGATGGGGTCTTCAATGGTAATAATATGTTTAGGATGTTCTCTATTGATATAATCCACCATAGCTGCCATAGTAGTTGATTTACCAGAACCTGTGGGCCCGGTTATCAAAATTAAACCTTTATGGGCATTGGAAACATCGCGAAAAACAGGAGGTAATTTTAACTGATCCATCGTGAGAATATTATTCGGAATTAAACGCATAACCAAAGCTGGGCCGAGTAGAGAATCAAAAATATTAATCCTCACCCTCGCAAATTCATATTGAGTTGCGCCGTCAAATTCTAATTCTTTCTCAAATTTCTGAATTTCTTGATCGCTTAAAACTTCATGTAACCAACTCATAAAAGTATTATGATCGGTTTTGGGATATTCTGTGATAATCATTTCCCCCCTATCTCGATAGCGGGGTATTTCACCGACTCCTAAATGAATATCTGAATATCCCTTGTCATTGGCATATTTTACTATTTCCTCTAATAAAGGATTCCCCGGAGAAGCTTGAGGTACTTTACGGCTAGGCGTATATTCTCTGCTGGTTGCAGGAGGTGGAGGTGGTGGAGACGGGGCTTTTCTCATTCTCATTTGATTATTTTGAGGTGGTACGCTTTTTTGGGGTATTGCTCCTAGAACTTGTGTACTTTCTTCATTGACATCTTCTGGTGGACGACTTTTGCTACTTGGGGGTGTTGGATTAACACTAGGTGGTGGTGGGACAGATTGTCCTTGACGATTAGAATTTACCATAAGCTCTTTTATCTTTAATTGTCATAATTCTAGCGGGCAAGATACCTGTACTACAAGCTTTTTTCCTAGATATATCATAAAAAAATCTTTCTCCTCTTATCGGTAAACCAGTTTTTTATCAAAATAATTTTAATTATGAGAAATTCACACCTTTTTGTTACAAAATGTTAAGTATCTTGATGAATAGTAATTTTAGTCAAAGTTATCCTGTAATCTATGACTAACAAAGGCTGATCGATATAAGTTTTAACGATCAAAGTAGTAAATATTATCTAAAATGTGATTTTTAACATATTTTTTGGGGATCAAGTGTAAAGTTTTCTTAAAAAACACTCATCTTTACATAAATTTCATATATACTGATTTCCATCAAGGTCAAAGGCTCGATTGTTCATAAAGTTGAAATCGAAACTTTACAATTCCTTTAAAATTTGGTTGTTGTTTTTGTTGTTTAATAATCCCCTGGAGGAAATAATAAAATGGAATTAGCTCCAAGACAAAATTGGGCAAGAGGCCATTCTCTCGCTATAATAAAAAGCTTTTTAATCTGGACTTTTACTCTCACTGTTTGTTTATTAGTAGTCGGTTTTCCCTTAGTAGTATTAATGATGACAGTAGGAGCTTTAGCGGCGATTGTTTTACAATCTGTCTTACCCGTTAGTTCCGTATTAGTAGTAGCTGGTGGTATTCTCGGTGCTAATCTTTTAGCTGTAATTATTGGTGCTGCTGTATTAACATTAAAAGGTATTCATCCACAAGAGGTAAGTTGGTTGCGTTGGCTGCACGGCGACGCAAGTCCTTTATATACTTCTGTATATGCTGCTTGCCCCTTAACCTGCGATTTGCCAGAAGTAAATGCACATTAATTGAAAATAATTTATCGACTGACAAATTATATTAAGAATCGCCTAAACGCAGCCCGGTAATAACCGGGTTTTTTAGTGAGAGTAAAAGAGCTTAAAATATCAATAAAAACAAGATATAATAGGCAAAAATTATTAAAATTATAATTTTATGAGTTTTTCTACTAATTATATAACGGCAAGAAAAAAATTTATTGATGCTGCTTCAAAATTAAATTATCAATTACAAAGTTATTCTCTCGGAGAAATAGGAGCAAGTGGAGAAGATTTAACCATTGATGTTGCTATTAATGGTGTAGATAATGCTGAAAAAGTATTAGTAATTTCTAGTGGATTACATGGAGTAGAAGGTTTTTTGGGTTCTGCTATACAAGTTGCTTTATTAGAAAAAGATTTAAGTCAAAATTATCTGAAAGAAAATACTAAAATAGTTTTGATTCATGGACTTAATCCCTATGGATTTTCTTGGCGAAGAAGAGCTAATGAAAACAATATTGATTTAAACAGAAATTTTTTACTGCCGGGAGAAACCTATCAAGGTAGCCCGGAAAAATATGGAGAACTAAATAACTTTTTAAATCCTCAACAACAACCTTCTAAATTTGAACCATTTTTATTACAAGTAATTGCTTTAATAATAACTCAAGGGATGACAACTTTAAAAAATACTATTGCTGGAGGGCAATATGACTTTCCCCAAGGATTATTTTTTGGTGGCAATAAAGCAGCCAAAACAGTAGAAATATTAGAAGAAAATTTGGCTAAATGGATAAGAGCAGCCAAACAAGTAGTTCATCTAGATTTCCACACAGGAGGAATCAAAGAAAAAGGAGAATATAAATTACTAATTGAAGAAAATCACCAAAGTGAATTATTCCAAAAATTGACAGGTAAATTTAATAACTTATGTACCATTGAAGCAGATGGTAGCGAAGGTATTGGTTATACAGTTAAGGGTAGTTTAAATACATGGTGTAAAGCAAAATTTCCAGATATTAACTATATCGTTTTAACCCCAGAATTTGGGACTAATTCTAGTATCAGGGTTTTGCAAGCATTACGAGCAGAAAATTTTGCCCATTTATATTTGAAAAAAGAAGATAATTGGTATCAACAAGCAAAAAATAATTTAGTAGAAGCATTTGCACCAAGCGATGCAAATTGGCGCAAATTAGCAATTTCCCAAGGATTAGATATAGTACAGGAAGCTAGAAAATTTTTGTCAATATAAAAGATAATAATTAAAAATTAACTAATAACTCATAAATACTAATGACAGAAAAAATTTATCCTGTATCATGGCAAGATAATCGAGTGATTTTAATCGATCAAACTAAATTGCCCTTAGAATATAGTGTGGTGACAATTAATCGCTACGAAGATATGGCATTAGCAATCAAAAATATGATTGTGCGTGGTGCTCCTGCCATTGGGGTTGCTGCGGCTTATGGGATGTACCTAGGAGCAAGGGAAATAAAAACTGATAATCGTCAAATATTTCTCAATGAATTACAGAAAGTTGCTGTTAATTTACGGGAAACTCGCCCCACTGCGGTTAATTTATTCTGGGCTATTTCTCGAATGTTAAAAACTGCCCATGAAAGTCTGGGAAATGTAGCAGAAATTAAGGATATTTTACTAAAAACTGCTCAAGAAATTCAGTTAGAAGATTTAAAAACTTGTCAGGCTATTGGAGATAATGGTTTATCTGCATTACCTCAGAAACCAGATAAATTAACTATTCTCACTCACTGTAATACAGGCTCATTAGCAACGGCAGGTTATGGTACAGCTTTAGGTGTAATTCGCTCGGCATGGCGAGAAAATCGCTTAATTCGGGTTTATGCTGATGAAACTCGTCCTCGTCTTCAGGGAGCTAAATTAACGGCTTGGGAATGCGTGCAGGAGAAAATACCCGTAACTGTGATTACTGACGGTATGGCTGCCCATTGTATGCAACAGGGCATGATTGATGCCGTTATTGTTGGTGCTGATAGGATTGCTGCTAACGGTGATACGGCGAATAAAATTGGTACTTATTCTTTGGCTGTGGTAGCTAATGCCCATAATGTACCTTTTTTTGTGGCTGCACCTATTTCTACCATTGATTTTGATTTAGCAGATGGCGGACAAATTCCCATTGAAGAGCGTCATCCCTCAGAAATCTATCAAGTGGGGGAAACTATTATTTGTCCTACTGGGGTAGAGTTTTATAATCCTGCTTTTGATGTTACTCCCGCTAAATTAATTTCTGCAATTATTACACAGAAAGGTGTGTTTGCTCCGAGTGATTTATTGGGTAATCTTAAAGAAAGTTAATAATAGTAAATTAAATCTTTACAAATTTTAAAAATTATGAGTCAAGATAAATCACTGTCTCAAAATCCAGAAAAACCTCGTCAGTCTATTACTGATAAAATTAAAAATATTTTACTGACTGAAATTCCCACTCCAAATCTGAATATGCCAGATTTGATGACTCATATTATTCCAGGACAAAAAAGTAACTCAATTAAAACAGAAAAAGCAGAATATACTCAATTAAGGGATTTTTTAGCGGAGAAAAATTGGAAACAAGCAGATCAAGAAACTTGGAGACTTATTTGTTTAGTGGCAGGAAGAGAAAAAGAAGGCTGGTTAAAACGGGATTCCTTGATCAATTTTCCCTGTCAAGATTTACTAATTGTAAATAAACTTTGGACTGAATTTAGTCAAGGTCATTTTGGTTTTAGTGTTCAAAAAGAAATTTATCATCGTCTTGGTGGTCAAAATAAATTTGACGAAAAAATCTGGAAAGCTCTGGGAAATCGTGTAGGATGGCGTAATAATGATAATTGGCTCAACTATTTTGATCTGCAATTTGATCTGCAAGCTTTAAAAGGCCATTTACCTTTTGAACCGATGAAAGTCAATCTAGGAGCGAATCCTAGTAACATTATGAAAAGGGGAACTATATCTTGTCAAATTTTTTCTCATCTTGAGACTTGTCAAAAAGAATTAGTAAAATAATCTATATAGCTTTTAGATAAAAGGAGATAATAACTTTGGTTCAGATTATCGAAAAACCGTCAACTTCTACTACTCGTAAACACGCACCTAACTATAAAGTTTTGCTCCACAATGATGATTTTAATAGTATGGAGTATGTGGTACAAACATTAATGGAAACTATAGCTGGGATGACTCAACCTCAAGCAGTTAATATTATGATGGAAGCTCATACTAATGGCATGGCATTAGTAATTACCTGTACTTTAGAACACGCAGAATTTTATTGTGAAACACTATTAAATCATGGTTTAACCTGTACAATAGAACCTGATGAATAAATGTTATAGGATTATAAGCTATTGAGATTTAATTTAAAAAACATTGCTCAATACCCAGTATTTTTTAGACTGGGTATTTTTATTCTTTTTTTACTTTTAATTTGGCTACCTTTAGCGATACCTATTTATATTTTATTAGCAAATAATCCCAATTTAGCTAATATTATTACTATGGGATTATTATTTATTGAATGTTTATTCTTACTTCATTTTTGGCATAAATATATTTATAATCAATCTCGTTTTTGGCAGCATTATGGCTTAAGTTTTCAGCGTCTTAATGGGATTTATTTACTTAATGGTTTGAGTATTGGTTTATTATTTACTTTTGCTTTATTTATTCTTGAAGCTATTTTAGGTTTGATTGAATTTCACTCTCATCAAATATTGTGGGGAAAGCTTATTTTTGAAGGATTTTTAACGGGTTTAGGGGTTGGTTTTGCTGAGGAATTTTTTTTTAGAGGTTGGTTATTAAATGAGTTAGAAAAAGATTATTCTCAAGTAATAAGTTTGTGGATTAATACGATATTATTTGCTAGTTTACATTTTATTAAACCTTGGTCAGAAATTATTCGTACTTTTCCCCAATTTCCCGGATTAATATTATTAGGTTTAATTTTAGTTCAAGCAAGGCGATCGCATCGTAATTTATTAGGGATTTCTATTGGTCTTCATGCTGGATTAGTCTGGGGATATTACATTATTAATGTGGGAAATTTAGTGCAATATTCTGATAAAATTTCTCCTTTAATTACGGGAGTAGATGGTAATCCCCTTGCTGGAGTGATGGGATTATTATTGTTGTCATTTTTGCTTATTATAATACGGTTAAAATAAACTAATTAGGGTTTGCGATCAAAAGTATTTAATTGTATTTATAATATTAAGTATTTAAGGGATATTTTAATAATAAAAACTTTTCAGCATCTAACTGACTTGTGATTTTTTCATCTAAAGTTTCTCTTAATAATTCATCTAAAATAATTTTATAATCAGGGCCAGGTTTATAACCCATATCTTTTAAATCACTACCATCTAAAGGAGCTTTAATATTAGACCAATTTGTCAAATAAAGCCAGATAGTCCGACGAATTTGTTTATTATTTCTCACAGCAATTAAGAATAAACTAACTAAATTATTTTCACGAAGAAACATGACTATTTCACTTAAACAATGATGCTGAGAAAGATATTCTTTAACTTGATTTTCTGTTGCCTCTAAGTTTTTTAAACGTTTAATACTATTTTTAGGTAATTGAAGATTAGTTGCTAAATCATATCTAGTAGAATTATTTAAAAATGCGATTAAAATTTCTAATCTAATTAACCAATGATCTAAATTATGCTCAGGATCGATATATTTTAGCCAGCGAGTTATGCAAGATATTTGCCACCATAACTGTTTATTTAAACTTAAATTATTATCAAGACAACGCAAGGCATTTAAAGAATCAAGTAGTTTTAAAGCACGTTTCCAATAAGGAGCTTCTAAAATATATTTTAACTCAGTTCGTAATCTCGTATTTAAGGCTGGTGCTGGCTGTTTTTGTAATCTTAAACGTTGATAAATTCCACTTTCAATGGCATATTTAATATATTCTTTAGTGTGTAATTCAATCTCAAAATCTAATCTAACAGCAAATCTCACCGCACGATAAATACGAGTAGGATCTTCAATAAAACTATTAGGATGTAATACCCTAATTTGACGATGTTTTAAATCAATTAAGCCTCCAAAAAAATCTAATAGCTCACCTTGTCTGGGAGAAGTTAAACGCAAAGCTAAAGAATTAATCGTAAAATCCCGACGATATAAATCTTGTCTAATTGAGCTTGCTTCCACTTCAGGATTAGCCGCAGGATAAGGATAAAATTCGGTTCTAGCTGTGGCAATATCCAGCCAAAGAGAACCTAAAATTTTATCTTTATGCCACAATAAAGCAGCAGTTTGAAAAGCACCATGAATAGATAAACGGCTCTGAGGATAAGCTTTTTGTACTGCTTTTGCTAACTCTACCCCCGCACGATCATCCGCAGAATTATCAAAGCCATCAACTACTAAATCTATATCTTGTAATAATAAAGATTCTTCTTTAGTTTCTGATAATAATAAATCTCGCACAGCACCACCAACTAAATATAAATGCCAACCTCTTTTTTGTGCTTCTTGAGCAATTTGATTTAATAATTCCCAAATCGGTGTAGCTAAACTATTGCGAATTGAAGGTAATAAACAGGTAATACGTGGATTTTCTGGAGTTAAAGATTTAATTTCATCTCTTGCTTGATGTAGTTGACGCAAAACATCAGTACGAGTCACAATTCCCATTAATTTATTATTAGCTAAAACGGGTAATCTTCCCACATCATAAGTTACCATTAAATCTTCAATTTCTGGTAGAGTAGTTTCAGGAGTAATAGTTTTTAAATTACTGGTCATATAGCCTTTAACTGGAGCGTGACTAAAGCCATGATGTAAGGCTAAATCAATATCTCGACGAGAAATAATTCCGAGTAATTTACCATGTTCATTAACTACAGATAAACCAGAATGTCCATAACGAAATAAAATTCTTTGGGCTTCTTCAATGGTAGTTTGAGGCAGAATAGTTCGCACTGGTGAAGACATTAAATCTTTTGCCAGAGGAGGGTGGGGAATTTGTGCTTTTAACTCATTTAATAATTGATTTAAAATAGCTTGAGCATCGACTTTTACTAAACTTACAGAAGCTGCTTGAGAATGTCCACCACCTCCATATTTATCGAATAGTTGATGAAGGTTTGTTTCAGGAATACGAGTTCTGCCAATAACTGTTAATTTGGTTTCAATACTGTTAGTTTTTTCGGCTTTTTTGCGAATATAACTATGTCCTAAAAGTAAAGCATCACTTTCTGTTAAATCTAAGATACGAGAAGCAACATTAGATAATCCGGGGACAAAATTTTCTGTTTTTAATAATACTGAAGCAATGGTATAACCAGAAACTGAAACTTGTTCAAGTTTTTGTAAACCAATGGTTAATAATTTTTGTAATTGTGGAGATAAACTAGGATCGACATATTCAGCAATAATTTTAAGATTAGCTCCTTGAGTCATTAACCAAGCTAACGCTTGAGCATCTCTAGCCGTAGTTTGCTCGTAAGTTAATGAGCCTGTGTCAACATGAATCCCTAAAGCCATTACTGTGGCTTCAAAGGTGGTTAATTGAATATTTTTTTGTTGTAAAAGTTCAGCAATAAGAGTTGTGGTTGCACCGACTGATTCAATTTGTTTATAGGTTGCAGGGATGTCACCCTTCGCATCGAGATGATGATCGTAGATTTCTATAGCTTTTAAGTGAGGCAATTTAAACCATTCTGAAGCTTTACCAAAGCGATCGCAATATTGACTATCTGGTATAATTAGACTTTCAATTTCTTTTTCTATCACACTACGACGTTCAATTAAAGTAAATTCATCTCGATGTAAAGCCAAAAAATCCCTAACTGCTGGATGAGCACCTCCAGTTAAGACAATTTTTGAACCAATTTTTAAACGAGATAAGCCAACAGCCGCACCTACTGCATCAAAATCTGCGGTTGTGTGACATAAAATTAAATCCATAATAAGTTAGTTTATGGTTAATAAGTAATAGGTAATAGGTAATCGCTAATCGCTAACCGCTAACCGCTAATCGCTAATCGCTAACCGCTAATCGCTAATCGCTAACCGCTAATCGCTAACCGCTAAAAATAAATTTACAAAACTTCATAAACTTATGTTAAGTTAATAATCGAACCTATTTAGTTGTTATTTATTATAAGTATAGTCTTGTTTAATCTATCCGAACCCCTGCTCAGACTCAAACAAAAACATCTCGACGTTCAAGATTTGTGTGGTTTATTAAAAATTCATTGGCGCATCGGTGAAAAAACCTTATTATCAAATATATATACTCGCATCGATCAAGTTTTTCTACTTTGGGGCATAATTACTGGTGCTATTTTTATTACTGCTCAATTTTTACCCATTAGTTGGCAATTTCAGTCTATTTTATGGTCAAGTCTCACCCTAATTGGTACAGTAGGCATGATTTTTCTTACAGATTTTTGGGTAAAGGTAGAGCAATTACATTGGCTTGTTTATCTTTGGACGGGATTAATGTTATTGGGATTAGGAATTACCAATTTGGCTATTTTTGGCATTTTTCCGATGATGTTAATGTATCTTTGTCATCTTTGGTTAGGCTTAAGTGCTATAGGTTATCTTGTAATGGGTTTAGGCATTTATTCACGAACTTTTATTTTAATTGGTATTTGGCATTTACTAGGAATTAGCTTATTACCATTAGTTATGGGTTGGCAGTTTTTAGCTACAGGGTTAGTTATGGGAGGCTCTTTGTTACTTTTAGCAGAATTACAATGGGATATGCGATCGCCCATTGAATCTGATATACTAACCCATGAAGATCGTAATTTTAACCGCAAACAACAGCAACTGCGTCAATTTTAATTTATTAAGAAAGTTTACAAAATTTGAATAAATTATAAGATATGTGCAGAAACCGGACACATTGTCGGGATATTTTTTATAATTGAATAACAAACTATACCATAGGATTTAATAGATTCAAACTATATCAAGTTAGCTTGATTAAAGTTAGTTACTAGAGATTTTATACCGCCAACGGGATAATCTCATAACTTAAATAAAACATTGAATAAAGCTCTGATTTTGAGTGATTTTTAATGCTGTTAACTGATTTATTTAAAAAATTGAGATATGAAAATCATAACAGGATTTTTGCTGTTTGACTTGTGAATTGCAATCCAGAGGAGAACGGTGTCAGGAAGCAAATGGTTTTCGGAATCAGTTAATAGTTAAGCAAACATAAACAATCCCTATGACAGAACAAGGGGAGGTTAAGTGGTGTAGGGTTTTTACCGTTTCCCTTACTTCATGACTTAGACAGAGATGTGAAACCTTCTACAGAACAGCCTGGATAAGTTTACACTTTTCCATCTCCCCACAAACTCTAAACATAATCTCCGATTTCGCACTGAGGTATATCGCCCAGTGCGTCTTCGTATGCTATGATTAAATGGCCGTAATTCAGGCATATTCGGGTATTTATTACCTAATTTATCTAAGGTAATAATAAGCCTAATCTATTTAGTATATTTCTTGGCAGATTGGGTTTTTAGGGTTATACCTGCCTAATCGCACATAAGATAATACAATTTATTTATAGCGGAATCTATCGCTTTTCAGTCTGCTGTTTGACAGCCAGTTGACTTTAAATAAATGCTTGTGGAGGGAAATCTGGACAATTCTTAAAATAAAAGTTTTCGGAGAGATTAACCCAATGAAGCAAGAATCCTACAACTTTCAGGTGTGGGAGTGTCACTGATTTAAGATATTTTAATAATACTCATTTAATGAGTGCTGTTACATAATTAGCTTGCTTTTTTCGGAGATTTTTCAAATGTCTATTATTTTTCAATTAGCTTTAGTCGCCTTAGTTCTGTTATCATTTTTAATGGTTATTGGTGTACCTGTCGCTTATGCTTCTCCCCAAAACTGGGATCAATCTAAACCCCTATTATTTCTTGGTTCTTTTGTGTGGGTAGCTTTAGTTTTGGTTGTAGGTCTTCTTAACTTTTTGGTAATTTAAAAAAAACTGGTGCGTTATGCTTATAGCACGACGCGCCCTATTGCCTATTTTATGAGAAAAATAAATGACAGTTTTTGAGGGAAATTTTACTCAAGATATAGCTCAACTTCGATTTGCTATTATTATTGGCCGTTTTAATGATTTAGTAACAGATAAACTTTTATCGGGATGTCAGGATTGTCTTAAACGTCATGGCATAGATGTTAATCCAGAAGGAAGTCAAGTTGATTATGTTTGGGTGCCTGGTAGCTTTGAGGTATCAATGGTAGCCCGTCAGTTGGCTTTAAAAGGTGGTTATGATGCGATAATCTGCCTTGGTGCAGTTATTCGGGGACAAACTCCCCATTTTGATTATGTATCTTCAGAAGCAGCTAAAGGTATTGCTGCGGTTGGTATGCAAACAGGAATACCTGTAATTTTCGGTATTTTAACCACTGATACTATGCAACAAGCCCTAGAAAGGGCAGGCATTAAAGCTAATCATGGTTGGAATTATGCTTTGAATGCCATAGAAATGGCGACTTTGATGCGACAACTGAAAGCGTAACTAAATAAAACTAGTCAAGATGGGCCGTATTTTATGCAACAATGCTATTTATTTTTTAAGTTCTGATTTTATTTCTTGGATAATTTCTTCTCTCTCAGACTCGGAGGAAATATATTTGGTTAACGCTTTCAAGGTAGAATTCATTAATTTTTTAGAAAATTGTTGACTAATTTCTTCTCTTAAATTATTACCGATATAAAATCGAATTAAAGACTCTACTGACATATTGCGATTGTTAGCTATTTCTTGCAGTTTTTTTAAAGTATCTAAAGGAATTTTTATTGATACTGTTTCTGATGGACGAGGTTTAATTGTTAGGATATAATCTTCATTATTGTTCATATAATTTTTGCTCGTAACGAGTTGCTGGTCGTGCTGAGATAATACGATTTCTTTGGTTTCTTTCTATAAAAACTACTAACAAAAGACGATAATTTAACGAATAACCAAGTATAAATTCTCTTTTTTCATTTTTACTATTGGCATCTCCTGTTTGGTAAAAAGGATCGAAAAAAACTTCGGCTGCTTCCTCAAAGGTAATTCCATGTTTGATAATGTTATTGTTAGCTTTGTTACTGTCCCATTCAAACTCAATTCCTTGTAAATTATAAACAATATTCATTGATTTTTGCAGTTTTCATATTGGTTATAGTTGCTCTTGCTATCAACTTAACTATAAAGCTTTATTATTATAAATTCAGTAAGGTGGGCGAGACGGATTTAAGTTCTGTGTGTCTTACTTCGTATTCAAAAGCTACATTTACTCAAAACCGTATCACATCAAAAAAAAATTCTGATTTAGATACTTGACAATCAATTATTTTTCTG
Source organism: uncultured bacterium (assembly GCA_964413275.1). GTDB lineage: Bacteria > Cyanobacteriota > Cyanobacteriia > Cyanobacteriales > JAABRE01 > JAABRE01. Next base: position 20,210 of record CAYPSO010000051.1, read on the forward strand.
TAATAATTGAAGATGTCTTAAATGCGGGTATAGCTCAGTGGTAGAGCGTCACCTTGCCAAGGTGAATGTCGCGCGTTCGAATCGCGTTACCCGCTTATTAGTATGATAGCAATCTCTCTAAGGTAATTTCCACCAAAAGGTTTTACCAGATTTTATAACGGTAGGATGTCGTTAGCCCCAACATAACGCACCATTACTAACATTTGCTGGGATATTTATTCCGAGAAATCACCTAAACGAATCACTATGAGATATTGAATAAGTATTTGGTCAAAATTAATTGTTAATTTTTCTATATCGCAATACAAAAAATTAACAAATTTCTATGAAGGCTTTAGCCTTAGAGAAAAACAGGCTGAAAGCCCTCTTCCTTTAGCTGAGGGATAAAAGACTCACATATTTCCAGAAAAGTATTGAATTTATGTCAAAATTAAATAAACCTTAGTTCAATGTACAGAGATACTAGATTGTAGAAGGATAGAAGGTAGTCAATAATAAATATTGGATAGGTTTGTATTAACTATTAACTATTAATTATTAATTATTAACTTCGTCGAACTCACCTTAAATTAAAGCAATTTTTAATTGATTTAAAGATTGCTCATAACCCATATCCTATTGAGTTTTGCAGTGAAAGAAACAACTCCCCTTAATCAAATATTGTGGCATACCCAGTCAATTCAAGAAACCATAACCATATTAAAAACTGACATAGAAACAGGCTTAAATTCTGAGGAAATAAGTAGTAGATTAGAAAAATATGGCAATAATGAAATTATTGAAACTGGTGGGCGTAATTCTTGGGAGATACTACTAGATCAGTTTAAAAATATCATGCTTTTAATGCTGATCGCAGTGGCGATTATTTCAGGAGTATTGGATTTTCTCGATCTGCAAAGTGGCAATAATAGTAAGGGTGGTATTCCCTTTAAAGATACCATCGCCATTATGTCCATTGTCATTATTAACGGTTTTTTGGGTTATACCCAAGAAAGTAGAGCAGAAAAGGCTCTAGCCGCCTTAAAACGCCTTTCTTCTCCCCAAGTTAAAGTAATTCGAGATGGCACAACCACAGAAATTGACGCACGCAACATTGTCCCCGGAGACATCATCTTAATTGAAGCGGGAACGCAACTTGCAGCAGATGGTCAATTAATTGAGGCGATAAATCTGGACGTTAGGGAGTCTGCCTTAACAGGGGAAGCAAATCCAGTTAAGAAAAATAGTAATGTTCTCGAATTAGATGATGATACACCTTTAGGCGATCGCCTGAACATGGTTTTTACAGGTACGGAAGTTATTCAGGGCAGGGGTAAAGTAGTTGTTACGAATACGGGAATGACTACGGAATTGGGCAAAATTGCTGCGATGTTGCAGAGTGTAGAAACTGAGCCAACTCCATTGCAACAGAGAATGACTCACTTAGCCAATATTCTAGTCACTGGTTCTTTGATTTTAGTGGGTTTAGTGGTATTTTTTGGCAGCCTGCAAGTTGGTAATTTTAGCCGCATTCGAGAACTATTGCAAGTATCTTTAAGCATGGCAGTGGCGGTAGTACCAGAGGGATTGCCTGCGGTAATAACAGTAACTCTAGCATTGGGTACACAACGAATGATTAAACGTCAAGCTTTAATTAGAAAATTAGCGGCAGTGGAAACCCTAGGCTCAGTTAACACAATTTGTTCTGATAAAACTGGTACTCTCACCCAGAATAAAATGGTAGTCCAAGAAGTACAGACTTTTAAGGGCAATTTTGAGGTTACTGGGGAAGGATATGCCCCCGAAGGACATTTCATTGGTCAATCTTCCCTCAATCCCCTTAATAACGGCGGAATAAGGGAGAATTTATCTCAATCCCAAGAGTTAAATCTTCTTTTAATGGATTGTGTTTTATGTAATGATGCTGTTTTAATTAGAGAAGATTTTAATCAACAATGGAAAATTATTGGCGATCCTACAGAAGGTGCTTTATTATCTTTAGCAGGTAAAGCTGGTTTAAGGCAGGATAACCTCAATCGAGATTGGATTAGGATGGGAGAATTTCCTTTTTCCTCTGAACGTAAACGGATGAGTGTTATTTGCGAAAATAGTAGCTATATAGTCAATAATCCCACTGCTTTTAAACAATTAAAAAATAATAATAATTCTAATGGCCATGGTAAATATTATTTTCTGTTTAGTAAAGGTTCACCAGAATTAATTTTAGAAAGATGTCAATTTGCACAGTTAGGCCATGAAAATATACTCTTAACAGAGGAAACACGAACACAAATCCTACAAATTAACGATCGCATGGCAACGGGTGGCTTGAGAGTGCTAGGATTTTCTTATAAAATACTTAATCATATTCCTGATACCTCCGAAGCAGAAAAAACTGAAACGGAGATGATTTGGTTAGGCTTGGTGGGAATGCTCGATGCACCTCGCTCTGAGGTAAAATTAGCAGTAGCCAAGTGTAAAGAAGCGGGTATTCGCACCATAATGATTACTGGAGATCATCAACTTACGGCTCATGCCATCGCCCTTAAGTTAGGTATAGCACAAGAAACAGATCGTATTCTCACGGGCAGAGAGTTAGAAAAATTATCCCAATCAGAGTTAGAACAAGAAGTTGAACAAATCAACATTTATGCTCGGGTTTCTCCCGAACATAAATTACGCATTGTCCAAGCACTACAAAAACGGGGCAAATTTATTGCAATGACGGGAGATGGGGTTAATGATGCTCCTGCCCTAAAACAAGCTGATATTGGTATTGCTATGGGGATTACTGGTACTGATGTTAGCAAAGAGGCTAGTGATATGGTGTTATTAGATGATAATTTTGCCACTATTGTCGCTGCAACGGAAGAAGGAAGGGTTGTTTACAGTAATATTCGGCGTTTTATTAAATATATTTTAGGTAGTAATATTGGTGAGGTTTTAACCATTGGTGCAGCACCCTTATTAGGACTTCCTCAAGTACCTTTAACGCCTCTACAAATTTTATGGATGAATTTAGTTACCGATGGGCTTCCTGCCTTAGCTTTAGCTGTTGAACCTGCTCAACCTAATATTATGCGTCAACCTCCCTTTAGTCCGAAGGAGAGTATTTTTGCGCGGGGTTTGGGCTTTTATATGGTGAGAGTTGGGCTTATTTTTGCTATTATTACTATTTGTTTAATGGTTTGGTCTTTTTATGATGTCCAAAATTCAGCTAATCCTAATAGTTGGAAAACTATGGTTTTTACTACTTTATGTATAGCGCAAATGGGTCATGCGATTTCTGTTCGTTCTGCTAAAAGATTAACTATAGAAATGAATCCTTTTTCTAATCCTTATTTATTAATGGCAGTAATTGGAACTACTCTCTTACAATTAATGTTAATTTATGTACCCCCTATCCGCAGTTTTTTTGGTACTGAATTATTAACTATGCGACAATTAATTATTTGTTTTGGTTTTAGTAGTTTAGTGTTTGTTTGGGTGGAGTTAGAAAAGTTGTTTATTCATTGGTATAGAAAGAATTATAGTTCGTAATATTTAATCTAATAAATTAATTTAGGTGCGTAACAGATTATTAACTTGTACTATAATATAAAGATAACTAACTTGGTAGAAATTATGGTCACACAAGTTATTACTGATGATTATTTTATTCCCAATGTTGACAATTTAATTACGGAAGATGATACTCCGGTGGATAATTTTGCCTCTGAAAAACAACAACGTTTATTAACAACTTGTTTATATAGTTCTCGTCCAGATGAATTATTCATTGCTTCTGCAAATGTAGGTATTTTTCATACAGTTAATCATCCCCCCATTGTACCTGATGTTTTTCTGAGTCTTAATGTTACTGTCCCCGAAAATTGGTGGGAAAAAAAGAATAGATCTTACTTTAATTGGCAATTTGGTAAACCTCCAGAAGTTGTTATTGAAATTGTTTCTAATAAAGTTGGCGAAGAATTAGGAAATAAGCTTAAAATTTACGAACAAATGCGGGTAAGTTATTATGTGGTTTACGATCCTAATCAGCAATTAAGTGAGTCAGTATTACGTATTTTTGAATTAAAAGGATTGCGTTATTTTGAAACTTCAGAAACTTGGTTAGAACAAGTACAACTTGGTTTAACACTTTGGCAGGGAATTTATGAACAAAGGGAAGATACTTGGCTGCGTTGGTGCGATCGAGATAGTACAATCTTACCTACTGGTGACGAAAGAGCAGAAAATGCTGAACAAAGAGCAGAAGATGCTGAACAACGTAGTAAAATCTTAGCAGAGAAATTGCGATCTTTAGGTGTCGATCCAGATACTTTAGAAGAAATATAGACTTAAAAAGTTAAACTTTTAAACCTTGCATAAATTTTAAAAAACTATGTAAGGTTTTTTAAGCTCAAAATCAATTATTATGTATTTACAAAAGTTACATTTATCTAATTTTAGAAATTATTTAGACCAAGAGATAGAATTTACAGGACAAAAAACTATTTTACTGGGAAATAATGCTCAAGGAAAATCTAATTTACTAGAAGCAGTAGAATTATTATCAACTTTAAAAAGTCATCGCAGTAAAAGCGATCGTGATTTAATTTTACAAAATAAAAATATTGCCCAAGTTAAAGCTAATTTGCAAAGAATATATAGTAATTATGAATTAGGTATTATTTTACGTTTACTTGGTGGTAAAGAGATTAGTTTAAATGGAGAAAATATTAAAAAACAAATAGATTTTATTGGTATTTTAAATACCGTCGAATTTTCGAGCTTAGATTTAGATTTAGTCCGAGGCTCGCCAGAATATCGTCGTAATTGGATTGATAACTTATTAGTACAAATAGAACCAATATATGACTATATTTTACATCAATATAATCATATTTTAAGACAAAGAAATTCTCTTTTAAAACAGCTTCGTTACGGCAAAACATCCCAAGAAAATAACGACTTGCAATTATCTTTATGGGACAAACAATTAGCAGAAAGTGGTTCAAGAGTTACCAGAAGACGTGCCAGAGCAATCGCTAGAATTGCACCGATCGCCCAAAAATGGCATACTAATATTAGTGGTAATACAGAATTATTAAATATTAAATACAATCCTAATCTAAATTGGTCAGAAGATGATCCAATTCAAGTTCAACAATTATTTTTAGAACAGTTAGAAGAATATCGAATTACAGAATTTAATCAAGGAATTACAATAGTTGGGCCTCATCGAGACGAAATAGAATTAATAATTAACGAAACACCAGCCCGTTTTTATGGTTCTCAAGGGCAACAAAGAACATTAGTATTAGCTTTAAAATTAGCTGAATTAGAGTTAATTGAAGACGTAGTAGGAGAACCACCCGTGCTACTATTAGATGATGTATTAGCTGAATTAGACCCTTACCGTCAGAATCAATTATTAGAAACTATCGGCGATCGTTTTCAAACTTTAATTACCACTACTCATTTAAGCTGTTTTGATGGAATTTGGTTGAAAAATTCACAAATACTATCAGTTGAAAGGGGCAAGATTGATAATTTTTCTACAATCTAAAAAGAAAAATCATCATCAAAATCCACATCTAATTTAGCACTTAGAACTTCAGCCATCATAGCTTCAAAAGCATCTGCATCTATATTTTTAATATGTTCTTCAGCTTTTAAATAATTGCTTAAAGGAATTAATCTTAGTCGGCGATTATCTTGAATTAAATCAAAACAACATTGTAAATCATCTGTTTCATTTAACTCTAAATAATCAAAACTTTCTAGATTAAGATAAACACTATGATTAGCAATCATGGTAGCTTGATTAGCATGGCTAAATATTTCTATAATTAATCCTTCATTTTCGCTCTGAATACGACCATCAATGGTGTGTATATAATGAACACGGCATAAATCATTCAATAGTCTTTTCATATCATCTTTATTGATGATAGTACCCGAATCTATCAGACAAGGGGCGGGTAGTTGTCTAGGTAAATTGTTGTTACTCATGGCAAATGACCTTTAAGGTAAAGGGTTTTCATATACTAATGTAACAATTGCAATTGAACAGCAAATTATGGAAAATTTATTTTTGGTCGCAAGTGCTGTATGCTACGACACAATCTTAACTAAATTTTAGACAAAAGTAACAAAAAATTTTATTAATTTGTGGACAATTCATCATTTATGGTTGACTAATGCTGAAATATTTGCGCTCATTTTTAGGTGCTTTGACTTTTTATACTATAATTCCTCTACTCCATAATTGGAAATTAGATTTTGAGAAAATTGCCCGTTGGTTGCCTTTGATTGGTTTAATTATTGGTGGTGGCTTGGCAATGGTTGATTTATTTTTAGAATATTTAGGAATGCCGACTTTAACCCGTAGTACAGTAATTGTAGCTTTATGGATAGGGATTACTGGAGGATTGCATTTAGATGGGGTGATGGATACAGCCGATGGTTTAGCACTCATGGATAAACAAAGGCGTTTAGAAGTGATGCGAGATAGCTCTACAGGGGCTTTTGGAGTAATGTCTGGACTGGTGGTATTACTTTTAAAAACTGCGGCTTTAAGTGACTTAAATTCTCACCGTTGGTTAGCTATAATAGGAATTAGTGCTTGGGCAAGATGGGGGCAACTTGTGGCGATCGCATTTTTTCCTTATTTAAGAGCCACAGGTAAAGGAATGTTACCCAAACAAGGGGTTAAACCGTTTCAAGACACATTAATGGGATTAATATTAATATTAGGAATTAGTAGCTTTTTGGGTATTGTTGGACTTAAATTAGCGTTTTTAGGTTTGATAGTATCTTTACTCGTTATTTGTTGGTTTTATAAAAAACTAGGAGGTTTTACCGGCGATGTTTATGGTGCAGTAATAGAATGGACAGAGGCTATAACTCTTAGTTTATTTACTATAATTACTTGAAAAAATGCCAATAAACTGTGATTGTTTCTGATTCAAATCTTTAAAAGTTTAGGCTAAAAAGATATTATTTAATAACTACTTAAAAATATTGCAAGATACTTCATCAAAATAGTTAGATAAAATAAATAAATAATTACTAAAACTCTTTAAATTGTTTTTGTTTAAAGTTATGAAACAACAATTAGGACTGACAAATGGAATTAAGCAAGAAGACTCAACCGACTCAGAAACCTTTCTTCATCAGCTTATAGGAGCATCTAATTTTTTAGAACAACAGAGCAATATAGAAAATGGCTTAAAGGATTTAGCCTCCATGACGGCACAGATTTTGGATTCTCAAAAATGCTCTATTATGCTGCTACAAAGTACAGACTTAGAACAAGAAAATAATAAAAAAGAACCTTATCTGAGGGTTTTTACCCACTACGGTGACTTACCTAAAGAAGCTTATCAACAAATTACAAAACTTAATGATGGCATAGCTGGTTATGTTGCAGCAACGGGTCAATCTCTGTTGGTTAAAGATATTACCCAATCAGAATTTATCCAAGTTGCTCGTTATATAGATGATGGTAACAAAAGCCTAATATCTGCTCCTATATTTTTAGCTAATAAAGTTATTGGTGTAATTAATGTTAGTGATAGAAATAACTCTCAAATATTTGATGAACAAGATTTAGAATTACTCAAAATTTTTGCTCTTTTTGTGGGTAAATCTATTCATATTGTGGAATTACAAAATATTCTTCAATCCCGATTTATCGAAATGGCTGTCGCCCAAGAAACCTATAAAAAAGGGAGTAAAATTGGCAATATTAGTCCAGATCCTGCTAAACTTTCCAGAATAGTTGCTAAATCAATTTTCAAAGAATTGACAAAAGCAGGTTTTGGAACAAATCAAATTATTAATATAACTACAGAAATTCTTAATTTATTACATAATCAAATGAATAATTAAACTTTACGTAAAAATAAAGCAAAAAAAAGAAGGCATGAGCAATAATTAAATGAAGTTTGAACCTACTTATTATTATGCCTTCTTCAAAAGTCTTTTAATCTTCTAGTAAAACTCGTAACATCCATGCTGTCTTTTCGTGAATGTCTAATCTCTGGGTAAGTAAGTCCGCAGAAGGTTGGTCATTAGCTTTTTCTACTATTTCAAAAACTTCTCTAGCAGTACGAGCTACAGTTTCATGTCCTTTAACTAATATTTCGATCATTTCCCTTGCTTTGGGAGGAGTAGCAGGAGCATCAGGTATAGCACTTAACTCAGCATAAGCAGCATAAGAGCCAGGAGCCGGAAATCCTAAAGCACGAATACGCTCGGCAATGGGATCTACTGCATTCCAAAGTTCTGTGTATTGCGTCATAAACATGGTATGTAAGGTGTTAAATTGTGGCCCAGTTACATTCCAATGAAAATTATGGGTTGTGATATATAGGGTGTAAGTATCCGCTAAAAGGCGACTTAAACCTTTGACAATTTCCGATCTATCTTTTTCTGAAATGCCAATATCAATAGCGGGAGGATTACTTTTTGTTTTAGCCATTTCTTTTTCTTTTGATTATTTATTACTAAACAATGTACAACAACTTTAATGAATAAAAAATAAATTATCAAACAATTAAGTATATTTACTTTTTCAACCATGTCCATTAATGTTGCTTAATAGCACTTAATGTAACTTAAAGAAGATTTTTAATATTTTTTTAAGATTCTTGACAATGTAGTGCTAAAATTTGATTTTAGAGATATGCTGATTAATGAATTAAGAAATAATAAATTTATCCCTAATAAGGAGGATAAAAATGAGCGTTATACCTAATCTGGTTCGTTCTTTGTTGTTGGCTGTTGTGATGAGTTTTACAGTTCCCATTGTTTTGATGGGAAGTATTCTTTTAGTGTTCTGTTCTGTGAGCTATTTACCTATTCTGGAAACTATAGGTAATACAGGTTTTGCTATGATTATTGATTTCTTAGCAGTTTTCGGCACAGGCTACCCTCTTCAAGGAGTTTTAGTTATTGGTTTAGTTTCAAGTTTTGTTGGCGGATTATTTGATTTATTTAATTTTTACTGCTATCAGAATGTTGGTAGTCACTAAATATAATTCAATTATTGGCTTTTAATTGTCAAAGTCTCTCCTCACTTAACATATTTGAGTTTTTAGAAAGTGTGTATTATCTGTAACAATTTTCTTGTTATTTTAATTTTGGAGAAATAGGCTTTATTTTTATTTAACTTTCTTAATAAAGCTTAAGATTCTTTATAGTAAAGAAAGAAGTAATTCAAATTATTAACAAATAAAAAGGGTGAGTAACACCCACCCTTAACTATATTTTAAATATTAAAAACAGTCTTTTGTTAACTTATGCTCTCGGCTGTTTTTTCATTGAGATAATCAGGTAAAGAATTACGCAGAGTCTCGCCATATAAGTTTAAAGAGTTACCACCTAACAATAAACCTAAATGTTCGCGATCGTAATCAGCCACAGTTGCTGCATCTTTAACACAATCTCTGAGAACACCATCCCAATGGCCATAATCCCCAGAGAAACAAGCTAAACGCTTACCAACCTCACCCATAGCAGTGTGCATATAACTTGGCCCGGGATCGTCAGATTCAAAGGAAACAAAGATTTGACCTCTTTCAAAATACTCTAAAGGATCGCGATGACGCAAATGATAGTGTTCGTAAAGGCTGTTATCATCAATTTTAGCGGGATCGTGGCTGGTATTCCAGAGCAAATCAAACAGATTTTTTGCTTTACTGATGATGTTAATATTATCGTTACCACCTTTTTCCTGAATCATTAATTTGGTAAATTCCATTAAGGAAGGACGATAGGGGTTTTTAGGATCGAAATCACGAATGCGTTTTTCCCAATGTTCGTGGAAAGCGTGGGCTAAATCGGGTAACCAACCGCAACCACCTTCAAGGAAACCAACTCTCAGGGTAGGGAACTCCTCAAACGCTCCATCAAAAATCATCCGTGCTAAAGCCAATTGTTGTTGGTTACGTTGTACGAAAATATGAGTTAAAACAAAGGTTTCAGTATGATCTGCAAGACCACCTACCATACCAGAACCTGGCCCACCATGGATGCCTAAACCGATGTTGAGGTCAACAGCCGCTTTTAAAATAGGGCGGAAGTCTTGGTGAGAAATGACTTTACAAGTTCTAATTTCAGGGAAAGCGTCAGGAGCTTTTGGATGGGGTACAGGCAAATTAGGAGCAGTGGCAACGCTAACCATACCTAACTCGTTGACACAGCGATACATTTCTTTGACTGCCTCTTCTACATCTTGAAGAGGAATAACACCAATGGGTTTTAAACGCTTGTTATATCCTTTGCAGTCATCAGCCATGTAGTTGTTATAAGCTTTACAAAGGGCTACAGCAAAATCTTTATCGAGAATACTAGAAAAGATTAGGTTTAAAGTACCATAAATTGCGTGAACATCCACTCCCTCTTGATCCATGTGTTCGAGGCGAATGTTATTAAACATCGCTCCCATAGTAGTTTCCGGGTGCAAAGTACGAAAACCACCTTTTCCTAGACCTTGGGGTTGAGGAAACATTCTGGGTAAATCGTTTTTACCAGTGGCAGGATTATGGTCTATTAATTGAGCGCGTTGATCCCCTAAACTATCAATAACTAAACCAATGCGATCGCGATACTCTGGTTCAAGATAATCTCTCAGAATGAGGGGATTTTCAATTTTATGGGCATCTGCGTCAATAACCGGTAAACCTTGATACATGAATACTCCTGTTAATTTTAATAGTTGAGTGTAACAAATTTTTCTGCAAATTGATCACTATTTAACTATCTACTAATTTATTGCTAAATAGTTGACGAAAACCAAACCAGTTGTCAAATGACCAAGATACCGAAGCTAAAATCATAATGCCATTGGGATATTTTTTGAAAGCAGGTTCATTTTTTTCAAAAAATAAATGACCAGCCACAGGAACGAACATAACTAAAAATAGGGAAATAGCACTTAAACGCCAATCGTAAAACAGTAAAAATACTCCGGCAATACCTATAACTACGGTTAAATGATGTAACATTTGGTTGATGGGATTTTGATGAGAGGCGATAAAGTAAGCTTTGGCCTCGTCAAAATAGGATTTAAAGCTGTTCATAATTATTAGTTTCTGTTGAACACTCAATAAAAATTTAATTTATTCTAACTATAGTTGCTCTTAAAATGTGGAATTTTCCATTAAATTTAAGATAAAAAAATGGCGATCTGCCCAATACACTTAGAAAACAGACCGCACATCAACTTATTTGAAATGATATTTTTGAAATATATTGCTTTGATAATTTTTATGATAATTTAGATTAGTGTTTGACGAGAAGCAAATTTCTCCATTTGGCATTGAGTTTCGTGGAGGAGTTGTCGCCGACTGTCGCCAGCTAAATTGAGGTTAGGAACTAAATTGCGAGCTTGTAGAGCCATGTGGAGTTGTAACTCTGCCACATATTGACTCACTTCTTCACGATCTAAGTGATTGTTGCTAGGAGCAGATTGCCAGTTCAAGATTGCCTCCTTAAGTGATTATCTTCAGTTAATGTTGCTGTCAGGATAAAAGATAACATGAATTTACTTTAATGACTAAAGTTTTCCCTATATTCTCAATATTTCTCAACATATGTATTGACACTCCTCTGCCTAAAGGCTAGAGGATTCTTGGTTCACTGAAGACACTTGCCCTGACAGGATTGCTCCAACCAAAGTAGAGGTATCTTCTCCCCAAGCGTTTAAGTCCAATAGTTCAGACTAGCTTCCGATATGCCCTATCGTAGCTTTTTTGAGTATATTTAATGCAGCATTAAC
>CAYPSO010000052.1:0-31604 GCA_964413275.1 uncultured bacterium
ATCCTCGTGGCTTTAGCCCGATGGAGTGTCAAAGTATGGCATTGCCAATGTTCAGAACTTTCAGGATAATCTAAGCGATAATGTCCACCCCTACTTTCTTGCCTAAAATTAGCACTTTTAAGAATCAAATAAGCTATATCTAATAAATTAAAAGTTTCTCCATAAAAGCTCAACTTTTTATCGGTATTAAATTTAATATTTTGTCCCGGAGATAAATGCAAAAAATATTGACCTAATACTGTTTGTTCTAAAGATAAACGCCATTCCTCAACCTGATGTATTGCATTTTCCATTACTTCTTGAGTTCGACAAATTCCCGCACTTTTCCAGATTAACTTAGGTAATTCTTGTCGTATAAACTCTATTTGTTCTAAATCTTTTTCCCAATCTTTAGTATCAACAAATATTGTCCCTAATTCTTCTTCAATAGCTACCGACTCAACCTCTATTTTTGACAACTGAGCCGCATAGACAATACATTCCAATAAAGAATTACTCGCTAAACGATTAGCCCCATGTACCCCTGTACTTGCAGTTTCACCGATGGCATATAATCCCGGAATCGAGGTACGATTCATAGTATCTACTGCTATACCTCCCATCCAATAATGGGCAGCCGGAGCAACAGGAATAGGCTCAGAAAATAAATCAATACCCCATTTTTGACATTTTCTAATAATATTAGGAAAACGATAACGGATTTTTTCCACTGGTATTGGGCGTAAATCCAAGAAAACATGAGCTTTAGCCGGATCATCGGCTGTTTTTTGCAAATGATTAAAAATAGCCCTACTAACCACATCTCTGGGAGCTAATTCTCCATTAGGATGATAATCAAAAGCAAAACGATAACCATTCGCATCAATTAAATGGGCGCCTTCTCCCCTAACTGCTTCACTAATTAAAAAATGGGGTGCTCCGGTTTTAGTTAAAGCAGTGGGATGAAATTGGACAAATTCTAAATCTCGTAACATTGCCCCTGCACGATATGCTATGGCAACTCCGTCTCCTGTGCTTACTTGGGGATTAGTAGTTTGGGCAAAAACTTGTCCCCCGCCTCCGGTGGCTAAAATAATTGCTCCGGCTTGAATCCAAATAATTTGATTATCATAAAGTAAACTAAAGCTTTGAGCCTTGCCAGTTTCAGAATTTAATCCGATGCTCAAAACAAAAGCTTGAGAAATTACCTGAATATTACTTTTTTCTAAAACTTTAGCAGTTAAAGTCGTAACAATGGCTCTGCCTGTAGTGTCGGCGGCATGAAGCACGCGGGAGCGGGAATGAGCAGCTTCTAAAGTCATGGCTAAATTACCATCTTTTCGATCAAAAGCTACCCCCATATTCACCAGAGAATTAATTGCTTGGGGAGCATTTTCTACTAAAAATTTGACGGCTTCAGCATCACATATACCTGCACCAGCTTCAAGGGTATCTTTTAGATGTAATGTTGGTGCATCGTCTGGGGCTATGGCTGCGGCGATACCTCCCTGAGCCCAATCACTTGCTCCAATTTGCAATTTATCTTTAGTAATTAAACCCACTCGCAAATGTGCTGGTAAACAAAGGGCTGCGTATAAACCAGCGGCTCCTGCACCAATAACAACAACATCAAAATGGTGAGGAATATCTAGAGACGATAAAGAGACAGGATTCAACTTTGATTAATTCCCCATATCTTGTTTAAAATTGTAACAGTAAAGATACTATAACCGTTATTGGTTTTATTATAAGATTATTTAAAAATCCGATTTACAAAGAAATCGGATTGCCTATGTTGCCTAAAGTGTAATTTTTGTGATTAGAGAGAAGCAACTTGAATTTCAACCTTAGCAGTAACTTCTGGATGCAACTTAATTTCCACTTGATAAAATCCAGTTTTACTAATATCAGGTAAAGTGACACCTTTTCTGTCTATATCCTGATTACTATTTGCTTTGATAGCATCAACTACATCTTGACTGGTAACAGTACCAAAAATTGCATCTCCTTCCCCTACTTGTTTGCGGATGGTAAAACTATTAATGGTTTGCAAAGCAATTTTTATAGCTTCTGCTTGTTGTTTAATTGCAACTAAACGTTGACGCTCTTTTTCTCTTCTTTGTTCAACTTGTCGTAAAATTCCTGGTGTAGCAATATTAGCTAAACCTTGAGGAATTAAGTAATTACGAGCATATCCGGGAGCTACTTCGACTAAATCGCCATTTTTCCCTAATTTAGTAACACTTTTATTTAAAACTACTTGTACGCGCTTACCCATTGTTTCTCCTAATTTATTTTTGAATCTATTTTGAAGTCCAAAATTTCCATTATATAAGTTTGAGTTAATGGAAGCAATAATATCTTAGAAAAATTTAGCTTTAAAAATATCATCAAAATTTTGGTTATTATGTGAAAAGTAAAATAAAAGTTAAAAAAAATAATTTATGTTTTCTATTAAGCAATTTATCCCTGAGAATTATCGTCCTTTTGTTAGAGATTTACAGCAAAAATATCGCAAATCCTGGCAAGAATTCCAGCAAGAATTTAATTCTGTTTGGAGAGGATGGAAATATTTAGGAAATAAGGTTTATTGTCCTTGTTGTAATGGAAATTTTTCTGAATTTTTGCCTTTTAGTACAGAAGTTAGACAAAATTAAAATAAATCCTTTTTACCCCGTAAGCGTCGAAAAACCTCAATAGGCTCTTGAGTTGTCATGGCTTTTTGAATTGACGCTTTATCCCACCTTAAAAACGGATTAGTAAGTTTTTCTATACCCAATATTGAAGGGATAGTAGGTATATCTTGATTTCGCTGTGTCTGTACTTGCTCATATCTTTGTTGTAAATCTGGATTTTGCCCATCTACTGTTAAAGCAAATTTAAGATTATTGAGAGTGTATTCGTGGGCGCACCAAATTCTGGTATTATCTGGCAAATTTCGTAATTTAGTTAAGGATTTTACCATGTCTGCCGGAGTTCCTTCAAATAAACGTCCACATCCCCCAGCAAATAAAGTATCTCCACAAAATAGCTCCCCTGTCTCCCCCATCTGAATTGGTGGAAAGTAATAGGCAATATGGCCTTTAGTATGCCCCGGCACAAAGAAAATTTCAGCAATGTGACCGCAAAATTTAACTGAATCTCCATCTCGTAAAAATACTTGTTGACCCGGTATTCTTCCTCTATCTTCTGCACCACCATAAACACAAACATCGGGATAGTCTTTGATAAGTTGGCGATTAGCACCAACATGATCGCTATGATGGTGGGTATTAAAAATTGCTACTAAATTAAGAGCTAATTCCCTTAAGATTTTGACTACAGGTTCATATTCGGCTGGATCGACCACTGCTGCAACTTGTTTATTAAGATCGTAGATTAAGAAAATATAATTATCAAATAAGGCAGGTATGCGCTTAATTTCCATTTTTAACATCTCTCCCAAATAATTAACTATAATTGTTTAAAATTATGTATTATCTTAGTGAAAACAGAAGAGAAAATGCCCCCTAATATTACACACGAGATTAAACCTAGTATAGAACAAATAGTGTCCCGAATTATACAAACAGGTAAATTAAGTCGTCAGGAGCATTTTGATTTAGTTACTCTGTTTGTCTCAGATTTTTTAGTTACAGAAGATCAAAGAAATGAAATTAATCTAGTTTTTGATAATATTCAAAAAGGACAAGTTAAGTTTCTTGATTAAAAGTTATTCAATTAATAAATCATAATTGTGAATTCTTTAGTAAAAAATACCAAAATTTCCATAGTTGTTAGTGATTTATCTGATAAAGGTGCAGGGAGATGGGGGGGTGCAATTAGACCTTTTTTATTAGCCCATGCCTTAAAGAAAATAGGCTATCGTGTAGAAATTGTTGGCTTGGCTTTTGATAGTAATTCTTCCACTCTTTACGATCCAGAAATTCCTGTTGTTTCTGTACCTTGTTCCTATTATTCTGGTTTAATAGATGCCTCGAAAGAACTACTGGCAAAAATTGATGGGGATATTATTTATGCAGTTAAATTAAAAACTACCAGTTTTGGCTTATCTATTCTTAAAAAACTAATTAGTAAAAAACCTTTAATTTTAGATATAGATGATTGGGAATTGAGTTGGTATGGTGGAGATAAGTTTAAATATAAACCTAATTTTAAACAATTATTAAAAGATATTTTACAAAAAGAAGGTGCTTTAAGATACCCGGATCATCCCCTTTATTTATCTTGGTTAGAAAAAATTACGAATTATGCAGATATAATCACAACTCATAATCAATTTTTACAACAACGTTTTGGTGGTATATATGTTCCTAATGGTAAAGATACTTCCTTATTTAATCCTGAAAATTATAATTCAGAAGAAAGTAGAATTAAATATAATTTAGAGGGGTATAAAATTCTAATGTTTCCGGGGGCACCTCGTCCTTATAAAGGATTAGAAGACGTTTTAGAAGCTTTAGAAATACTAAATAAACCAGATTTTAAATTAGTAATTGTTGGGGGTAGTCCTTACGACGATTATGATAATGAGTTAATGGCAAAGGGGGGAAAATGGATTATTAAATTACCAAAGTCTCCTGCTAATATTATGCCTGAAATAGTAGCTGCGGCTCACGTGGTTATAGTACCCCAAAAAAATACAGATGCTGCCTTAGCTCAATTTCCTTTAAAATTAACTGATGCTATGGCCATGGCTAAACCAGTTTTAGCTACCTTAGTTGGGGATATACCTAATATTTTAGCTGATACAGGTTTTCTAGTTGAACCTGATTCTCCAGTAAAAATAGCGGAAAAAATTGATTGGATTTTTAATAACTGGTCAATAGCAGAAGCTAAAGGATTAGAAGCTAGACATAGATGCATTACTTATTATAGTATTGACTCAATGGCAATTATTTTAGAGCAAATTATCAATAATTTAGATTAAAAATTAATTATTATTATCATAATATGACTTTTAAACAGCTAACTATCAAATTCATTAAAGAAAATCCTATTTTAGTTATTTTAAATATTATTTTGGGATTCGTTAGTGCAGTTTTTAATACAGTAGGTACTGCTTTACTAATTCCTCTATTACTTTCATTTGTTGGAAACGAAGAAATTATTTTTGATAAAGGTCCAGCAATCTTAAAAAAAACTATCGGATTTTTCGATTATTTTCCGGAAAAATATCGATTTTTTGCGATATTTGGTGCAGTTTTATTAGCCATAATTTTGAAAAATATCACTAATTTTACTAATACTTTAGTGTCTGGTCAACTTTCCCGTAATATAATCAAAAATCTTAGATTAAATGGTATTAGAATTGTACTTGATGTTGATATAGATTATCACAATAAAAACAAAAGTGGGGATATTCATAATCGTCTAAGTGGTGAAATGAATAAAACTGCAAGTTCAATCAGGAGTATTATTGGCCTAGCTTCTACCATTATTAATATTTCAGTTTTTGTTTGGGTTTTAATTTCCCTATCTTGGCAATTGACAATGATTTGTATTGTTCTATTTGCCTTAATAGCTAAATTTAATCAATACTTTGTTGAAAAATCAAGAAAATACGGACATATTCTTGGTATGACATCTAAAGCCTATGCTAATACCTTATTTGAAATTTTAGGAGGAATCAGATTAATAAAAACTGTAAGTTCTGAAGAATATGAATACCAGAAAATGAAAGAGTTAACTTTACAAAGAGAAAAAGCAGAATTGGATAGTCAAATCAACTCTGGTATTCTTGGACCTTGGACAGAAATTAGTGGCATATTAGTAATATTTACTATAGTTTTGTCAGGTAAGTTTATCTACTCAAATAATTTAGAAAGTTTCTCGACAATCATTTTAACTTATTTGGTTTTACTAAATAGATTAATTCCACTTATTAATGGTTTGAGTAAGTTGCGTAATAGTTTAGCTAATGCTGAGTTTAGTGTTAGTATGAGTACAGATTTACTGAGAAAAGATAATAAACCAATTATGACAAATGGAACAAAAGAATATGAACTCTTAAAAGAAAAAATAGAATTGAAACAGCTTACTTTTGCCTATCCTGGTAATCAAGATAAAGTTTTAAAAAAAATAAATTTAACTATTCCTAAAGGAGAAACAGTTGCTCTTGTCGGAGCATCTGGTGCCGGAAAATCAACTATTGCAGATCTATTACCAAGATTTTACGATCCCATAGAAGGGCAGATTATTATTGACGGTAAAGATTTAAAAGAATACGATTTAAAATCATTCCGAAAAGCTATAGGTTTTGTAAGTCAAGAAACATTTTTATTTAATAATTCTGTATATTATAATATTGCTTATGGAGTAGAAAATGCTACGGAAAAAGATGTAATTATGGCGGCCAAAAGAGCCAATGCCTATGAATTTATTGTTAATTTATCTAAAGGATTCGACACTGAAATTGGAGATAGAGGAGTTCTTCTTTCAGGAGGCCAACGCCAACGAATTTCTATTGCTCGTGCCTTACTAAGAAATCCAGATATTTTAATTTTAGATGAAGCTACCAGTGCCTTAGATACCGTCTCGGAAAAATTAGTACAACAGGCAATTGAAGAATTATGTCAAAATCGTACAACTTTAGTAATTGCCCATAGATTATCAACCATTGAAAAAGCAGATAAAATAGTAGTATTAAATAAGGGCGAAATAGTAGAAATTGGTAATCACCAAGAATTATTAGAAAAAAATGGTTATTATGCCAAACTTTACTCCATCCAATTTAGTGCTCAAAAAAAATCCAAAGATATTGCTTCTGCCAATTTAAAGACTTTAAGACCACCGATTTTGAAAGCATTTTTGCAATCTTCTGATAAATTACGTACCCGTCTTTCTTTTGAAGTTAGGGGAGGACTTAACTCCATATTAGGTTCTTTAAGATTATTAAATGATGGTTTGTTTGACGATGAGCAAGAAGAAGAAGAATTAATCAAAGAATCCTATGATTCAGCCTTAAATCTATTAAATACCATTGAATTATTTGAGCGAAAATCACACAATTTAGACTTTCATCACGAGACAAATAATTAATTTTTGATAAATCTTGATTATCAAAAATTATGACATTCTATGAAGCTTAGGCTAGATTTTTGAGATTTTGTTAGACAATTAGTTCATTCAGATATTCAAAACATACAATTATTATGCAAGTTACCCAACAGCAACCATTGGAAGATGCCATTAAAGTTTGCGGCTCGGAAGATGAAACTAGAAATCGCATTATTAGAACAGCATTACATTTATTTGCTCGTCATGGTTATGAGGGTACAACTACTAAACAGTTAGCTAAAGCCGCAAATATGGCTGAAGGAACTTTATTTCGTCATTTTCCCAATAAAAAAGCAGTTTTGATTGAAGTAACAACTTTAGGATGGGTAGAAATTCTGACAGATTTACTCACAGAACTTAGTGAAATGAGTAGCTATAAAGCAGTAGCTCAAGTAATGCGTAAAAGAATGTTCAAATTAAGAGAAAATGCTGATTTATTTCGAGTTTGCTTTATTGAAGCCCAATTTCATCAAGAATTAGGTGAGAAAATCCAATCAGAAGTGATTGAAAAAATGACTCATGTAGCAGAAGCCTTTTTTGAAACTGCTATGGAAAAAGGTATATATCGCAAAATGAATCCGAAAATAGTTGCTCAAGTATTTTTAGGAATGTTTGTCATTGCTGGATTTTCTGACAAAACCATTATTGATCCCAATGCTTCTCCTCAAGTATTAGCGGAAATGGCAGAAGGAATAGCAGATATTTTTCTGAATGGAGTATTAGTTAAAGATTAGTAGTCAGTATTCAGAAAGCTAATTGCTAAATGCTAATTGCTAACAGCTAATTGCTAAAATTATGACCATAACTAAAAAATTAAATTATCGCAAGCAGAAAAAACAAAGTAGTATCTTTGAAAAGATAATGGCCTTTTGGGCGACAGTAAATTTAATCTTAGTAATCTTTGATATTAGTTATATACCCTTACGAGATTTTTGGTTACAGGGCAGAATACAACTTTTTATTAAATTAGGAAAATATGAACTAGAACTTCCTAAATATCCAGTTAAAATCATACCTTTTAGAGTTACTAATTGGTATGATTGGGTGAAAGGAATTGAACCTTTTCGAGAAACCCAAGAATATTTAGAAAGAGTAGAAGATTTAAACGAAAAAATTAGTCAAATAGCCCTTTCTTCCTCAAATAATCCCGAAAAATCAGGGACTTTTACCCCAGAAACTGAGACGGTAGAAGCTATACTAGCTGACTTACGTCAAAAAAGTATAGCAATGATTGAAACAAATCCCTTTCAAATTGCTGATAAAACAGGCACATTAGAAAGGATTAAAAATAAGATGAGAGTGCATATTTTTGAGACAGAAGATGCCTCATCTACAGAATCTTTTAATATTTTTTGGAGTAAAGAACATCTCATTAAAGCGGGAATTAGAGAAGAATTAAACTTTTTTGAGCGAGAAATTAAACCACTTATTGAGACTAATTATTATCGTCCCATAGGTGAAAACGGACAACTCGTAGATAACTTTGGTATTATTGATTTTTCTTTTTTTACTATTTATTTTGCCATCGAATTTTTAGCTCGCACTTGGTATATCAGTCGTCGTCATACAGGGGTAAGCTGGTTAGATGCCATGTTATGGCGTTGGTACGATTTCTTTTTCTTTTTTCCCGTATTGCGTTGGTTAAGAATAATTCCTGTAACTATCCGTTTAAATAAAATTGGAGTAATAGATTTAAGCGCAATTCAAAAACAAGCCAGCCAGGGTTTTGTTGCTGGAATTGCTGAAGATTTAACTGAAGTGGTGGTAATTAGGATTATTAATCAGGTTCAAAGTTCTGTTCAAGAAGGTGAAATAGAAAAATTTTTATCTAATCAAAGTGCTCAAGAATATATCGATCTTAACGATACCAATGAAATTACGGAAATTCTTAAATTAATTCTTGAATTAATAGTTAATCAAGTAATACCTCAAATTCGCCCCGAAGTCGAAGAAATATTAAAATATAGTCTCAATAAAAGCTTAAATCAATCAGAAGCTTTTCAAACATTACAAAAATTACCCGGAATAAATAATTTACAACATAATTTAACAGAAAAAATAGTTCAACAACTATATCAGGTTTTTTCAGAAACTTTACAAGCATCCTTACAAAAGGATCGAGAATTTGAAGGATTATTGGAAAATGTCACCAGTAAATTTACGAATACCATTAGTTCACAAATTCAGGCTAAAGCAAGCATGAATAAAATAGAATCATTAGTAATTGCTTTGTTAGAAGAAGTTAAAATAAATTACGTTCAGAAACTCTCAACCGAAGACGTAGAAGATATTCTAGAACAAAAAAGAGCCTTACAATCTCAAGCTCAAACTACAGATATACTTAAATCTTAGAAAAATTCAAAATAGATTATAATAATTCATAGACACATATCTAAATTTGATATTGGTCCAATCTAAAAAACGATCTAGTCCTTGGGAAGTGGGTCTTACCCGCTTTTTTTATTGCATTGATATATGACTCATTCTCTAATCCCACAAATTATTGAACTAGCAACACCCCTTGCCAATCAACTTGGTTTAGACTTGGTTGATGCAGTATTTCAAACCAATAAAACCCCACCTATTTTAAGGATAGATATTCGTAATCTAGAAACTGACACCAGTTTAAAAGATTGTGAAAACATGAGTCGAGCCTTAGAAGAATTGCTCGATAATAGCGATTTAATTCCTAGTTCCTATGTACTAGAAATTTCTAGTCCTGGTATTTCACGACAGTTAACCACGGATCGAGAATTTATCTCATTTAAAGGCTTCTCTGTGATAGTGAAAACCTTCGCTCCTTATTTAGAACAAAAAGAGTGGCGAGGAAAACTACAAGGAAGGGATGAAGATAAAGTTTATCTCAACCAGAAAGGAAAAGTAGTCGCCATACCCAGAGAAAAAATAGCCAAAGTCCAGTTAGAAGAAAAAAAATAAATAATAATTTAGGAGGATAAATACTGATGTCCATCGTCAGTTTACCAGGGCTTAAAAATATGATTGATGAAATTAGTCATAGACATAACTTACCCAAAACATCTGTAGAAGAAGCCTTAAGAGAGGCATTAATTAAAGGATACGAGCGTTATCGTCGTTCTTTAAACATTAGTAAAATTCAATTTAGTGAAGAATACTTTGAAAATTTCAAAGTAGAACTTGATACCGAAGAAGAAGGATTTCGCATTCTTTCCATTAAGACTATTGTTGAAGACGTGGATAATACCGATCATCAAATTGGACTCAAAGAAGTACAAGAATTTGATGAAGAAGCTCAATTAGGAGATACAGTAGTAGCCGATGTTACCCCCGAACAAAAAGATTTTGGTCGTATGGCTGCGATCCAAACTAAACAAGTTTTATTACAAAAATTACGGGATCAACAAAGAAAAATAATTCAAGAAGAATTTCAAGAAATAGAAGGAGAAGTTTTACAAGCTAGAGTTCTCAGATTTGAAAAACAATCAATTATTATGGCAGTAAGCAGTGCTTTTGGACAACCAGAAGTAGAAGCTGAATTACCCAGACGGGAACAGTTACCAAACGATAATTATCGAGCTAACGCTAACTTTAGAGTACATCTAAAAAAAGTCAGAGATGGAGCCCATCGTGGTCCACAACTAATCGTATCTAGGGCTACGGCGGATTTAGTGGTTTATCTATTTGAAAACGAAGTACCAGAAATTGAAGAAGAAGTAGTACGGATTATTGCCGTAGCTAGAGAAGCTAATCCTCCCTCTCGTCACGTTGGCCCGAGAACCAAAATTGCTGTTGATACCTACGAAAGAGATGTCGATCCCGTCGGAGCTTGTATTGGCGCTCGTGGTTCAAGGATTCAAGCAGTGGTAAATGAACTTAGAGGAGAAAAAATAGACGTAATTCGTTGGTCACCAGATCCAGCTACTTATATAGCTAATTCCCTTAGCCCCGCTAGAGTAGATCAGGTTATTTTAATTAATCCCGAAGATCGACAATCATTGGTATTAGTCGCCGAAGATCAACTTAGTTTAGCTATTGGTAAAGAAGGACAAAATGTTCGTTTAGCCGCTCGTTTAACAGGCTGGAAAATTGACATTAAAGATGGTGCTAAATACCAAGCTGAAGATTACGAGCAACCTGAAATTTCAGAAACTTTCATAGAGGAAGAAGAATTGGAGTCTGATATGGCAGATTAATAATGAAGAAAAACTATCGACGCTGTATCAGTTGTCGTCATATAGGTTCAAAAGAAGAATTTTGGAGGATTGTAAGAACCTATCCGTCGAAAAAGGTACAATTAGATCAAGGTATGGGACGTTCTGCTTATATTTGCCCTCAAGCTGATTGTTTAAAAATAGCTCTCAAAAAAAACAGATTAGATCGTGCCTTAAAAACCAATGTACCAGAAGAAATTTATCAAAAATTATGGGAGCGTTTGGCAACCTCCACACCAAATTCTATAGAGCTAAAAACCTAAAAAAAGAACCAATAATAATAACCCTAAACCTGAGAATTACCTAAAATTGCCTTTAACAGCCATACTAGAAAACAAATCAGTAATCGTGGTAAATACAAAAATTATAAACTTATTGACTTTATAGGAGGAAAAACACGGCAAACAATTATTATCCCAAACGGGAAATATCAAACAAACAACAACAAAATTAGTGTAAGTTTTTACCAATTAAGGGGAATAGTGCATGAACAACGGAAAAATTAGAATTTACGATTTATCAAAAGAACTAAATCTGGAAAATAAAGATATTTTAACAATTTGCGAACAAATCAATTTGACAGTTAAAAGTCACAGTAGCACAATTACAGAATCAGATGCTGAAAGAATTCGTGCGGCCGCTGAAAAATATACTCCCAGTCCAACTGACCACAAACATCATCATTTATCAAAAATAGATAACTCAGATCCGAAAAACTTGAAACAAAAACCTAAACAACAAATTTTAGCCATTCATCACAAAGGCTCTGAAAATACAAAAACCAACACAACAGGAACGGTTTTAGCGAGTCCACCTCGTCCACCTGTAAAAACACCATTTTCACCTTCAAAAGATGAAGTTACAGGAGAATCTAAACCCCAATCTCCAAAGTTTAATAAAGAAGAAAGAACAACCACAGAGTCTAATTTAGAAAAGCCCAGACTTATAGAGCCTCCCTCTAGGGAAAAACCTCAAGCAAAAGATAAACCAACCATCACCAGAAAACCTAGAATTCAAGGAACTACAATTTCATCTATATCTAAAAATAAAGATTCTAAAGATAAAGATAATTCTAGAGATGAATCTTTTATAAATAAAGATTCTAAGAAAATTACAAATAAACTTAAATTACAAAAACCACAAAAACCAAAAGTAGAATTATCAGAATCGAAAATAGATTTAGAGGATCTAGACCTTGAACCAGATACAGATTTAGATGGAACTGATAATGTCATCGAACCCATTGATGATTTAGATGATGAAACCGGGCTCGCTAAAAATAATAAACATAAATTAAAACTCAAACGACCTAATCCACCTAGAAAAAGTAGTTGGGAAGAAGAAGAAGAGGAGAAAAATAAATCTAAATTATCTAAAACTAAAAAGCGGCGACAGCAGCTATTGGATGAAGATGATGACGATTTAGAATCAGAATTAGGTTCTGTTTCTTTACCTAAATCAGTGAGTATGTCCATAGCACGTCCTCCTAAACCCCCTTCTGCTAACGAACCAAACCCAGAGCCAACAGGAGTAACTTACAAACAAAAAGCTGCCCCAAGACAAAAGGGTAGCAGTAAATCAGATAATAAGGAACGTCGTCGAGATAAAATTGCTGTTGCTCAAAAGGCAGAATCAATCACTCTTTCTGGTAGTTTAACCGTCAGAGACTTGGCAGATTTGCTTTGTGTTGCTGAAACTGAAATTATTAAAATTCTTTTCTTTAAGGGAATTCCCGTTAGTATCACCCAAACTTTAGACCTTGATACAGCACGTATGGTGGCTCAAGAGTTAGAAGTTGAAGTTAAAACACCAGAAGAAAAATCTGCTGCCACCAAAGAGACAGAAATGCTTGACGAAGCCGATTTGGAAAATCTCCAAAGTCGTCCTCCTGTGGTCACAATTATGGGTCACGTCGATCATGGTAAAACAACCCTACTAGACTCCATTCGCAAAACTAAGGTAGCTCAAGGAGAAGCTGGAGGTATTACCCAACATATTGGTGCTTACCACGTTGATGTAGAACATAATGGTAAAACCCAGCAAATTGTTTTCTTAGATACACCAGGTCACGAAGCTTTCACTGCCATGAGGGCTAGGGGTACAAGGGTAACAGATATTGCTATTCTTGTGGTTGCCGCAGATGACGGGGTACAACCTCAAACCAAAGAAGCCATTAGTCATGCCCGTGCTGCTAAAGTTCCCATTGTAGTAGCCATCAATAAAGTAGATAAACCTAGTGCAGAACCAGATCGTATTAAACAAGAGCTTACCGAACAAGGTTTAGTATCTGAAGAATGGGGTGGCGATACCATTATGGTTCCGGTTAGCGCATTAACGGGAGAAAATCTTGATACCTTGTTAGAAATGATTGTCTTGGTTTCAGAAATTGAAGAACTTCAGGCTAATCCAAATCGTAAAGCTAAAGGAACAGTAATCGAAGCTCACTTAGATCGCTCTAGAGGCCCTGTAGCTAGTTTGTTAATTCAAAATGGTACTTTACGAGTGGGGGATATTATTGTCGCTGGCTCAGTATTTGGTAAGATTCGGGCCATGATTGACGATAGAGGCGAAAAAGTTGAAGCCGCTACTCCGTCTTTTGCTGTGGAAATTTTGGGCTTAAATGAAGTACCGGCCGCAGGTCAAGAATTTGATGTTTATGACAATGAAAAAGAAGCTCGTGCCATTGCTGAGGGTAATTATCAAAATCAGCGACACTCACGCTTACAACAGGCTATGTCTTCTCGTCGTGTGAGTCTGAGCAGTATTTCTGCCCAAGCTCAAGAGGGAGAATTAAAAGAACTTAATTTAATTCTCAAGGCTGACGTACAAGGCTCGGTAGAAGCGATTTTAGGTTCTTTACAGCAGTTACCTCAAAATGAAGTCCAAATTAGGGTGCTTTTATCTTCGGCTGGTGAAATTACTGAAACTGATGTGGATTTAGCTGCCGCTAGTGGTGCTGTAATTATTGGCTTTAATACAACTTTAGCTTCTGGGGCTAGGGCTGCTGCCGACAGAGAAGGGGTAGATATTCGGGAATATAACATTATCTATAAGCTTCTTGATGAAATTCAAGGAGCGATGGAAGGTTTACTCGATCCTGAAGAGGTGGAAGAAGCTTTAGGACAAGCAGAAGTTCGTGCTGTGTTTAATGTTGGACGTGGTGCTGTTGCTGGTTGTTATGTTCTCTCCGGTAAAATCATGCGTAATCGTTTGATTCGAGTTAAACGTGGAGGAGAAATTGTTTATCAAGGACCTTTAGATTCACTCAAACGAGTTAAGGAAGATGTCCGAGAAGTTAATGCTGGCTTTGAATGTGGTATTAATTCCAATAAGTTTAACGATTGGCAAGAAGGCGACATCATTGAAGTTTATCAAATGGTGTTAAAACGTCGTACTCTTTCCACTAAATAGTGAATAGTCAATGGTTAATAGTTAATAGTGAATGATTTTTTTTCAGCATTCACTATTAACCATTCAAAAGCTATCACAAATAACAAATAATGAATAACCAATGAATAAATCACCTTTTTTATGGCTTAATCTGGCGGGATTTGCTGTTTTTCCCATCGCAATACAAATAGTTTGGTTGGGTTTGGCTGTTGGGCAACCTTTACCCTTTTTTTGGCTAGAATTAATCCTTTTAGGAATTGTGGGAGTTATTCCTGTTGTTTGGATCCAGTGGAGCAAACCTTTTTCTCCCTTTAATTTATTATTTTTAACTTTAAAACCAGATAATTTAAGCGAATCTCAACGTCGCATTTTAACTGGATTAAAAACTAATAGACAACGTTTAATTAGTGCGATCGCCTCGATCTTAATTTTAGTTATTCTTTGGTATATATATAAATATGCTCCCTTGGCAACTTCGGCTGCTTCTTTTTTGCCTCAAGTTCGTATTTTAGGACTTTTAATTGCTATTGTTGCCTTTTTTATTGGTAATTTCTTTTTACAAACTTCTTTAAGTATTATTCCTTTAATATTAATCAATTCAGAAAAATATAATTCTTTAGAACCATATCCTCTAGAAAAAATTAAACAAGATTTTACCTTATTAGGTTTTCCCGTCAGTAAGTTGCTCCCTTCTTTCCTAGAGTAGCTTATTCGTTTTGTAACTAAAAAAAACCATCTAAATATTTTGGTAGTCAACTAAAAATAAATATAATATAGCTAAGATAATCAGAAAAAATGGCAATTACAGCATCAAAATCATTAACTTTAGAGGAGTTTTTACAACTTCCTGAAACAAAACCTATCCGAGAATATATTAACGGAGAAATCGTTGATAAACCAATGCCAAAGGGAAGACATAGCCGTTTACAAAGTAAACTTTGTACAGTCATAAATCAAATAACAGAAGCAGAAAAAATTGCCTATGCTTTTCCTGAATTAAGGTGTACTTTTGCTGAACGTTCAATCGTACCAGATATAACTATATTTGAATGGAAAAATATCCCTTTTTCTGAGGAAGGAGAAGTTCCAGATGATTTTAAATTAGCTCCAGATTGGACAATTGAAATCCTTTCTCCAGATCAAAAATCTAATAAAGTTATTGGGAATATACTTCATTGTTTAAATCATGGAACTCAATTGGGATGGCTAATTGAACCTGAAGACCTTAGTATTTTAATATTTGTTTCTAAGCAACAACCCCAACTTTTACAAGGAAATGACATATTACCTGTTTTAAAATCTATCAAATTAGAATTAACTGTAAATCAGATTTTTAATTGGTTAAAGATGGATAAATAAACGAAGATTAGTTAACTTATTGAGGTTATCAAAGTTTCACCACTGTAGATTTAAGCCAACATAACCCATGATACTATCTCGCCCCGGATTCTTTTCATATAAATCAGCATTAGAAATATGATGCCATCTTACTCCCAACATTAGATGACTCTCGTCAGCTATACGAATAGTTGCTCCCCCACCAACTTGAGGAGTAAAGTTAAAACTAGAACCAGAATTTGGCACTTCGTTGGTTGTCCACAAAATACCCGCCCCCCCATCAATATAAAGCGACCAATTTGTCTGACGATAAAAATGCGATCGCACTAAAGTAGCTAGGTTTACTCCCACCGCATTATCACCGGGTTGCTCAAATAAAAAATTATTTAACTCTAAATTAATACTGTGTCCGTTAAGAAAAAAATGGGAAATACCCACACCAACCATCCCAAATTGACCAGATTCTGGATCTCCCAATGTAGTTGCTCCCGCTCCTTGGATATACCAACGGTTATCTCCTTTAGTTCCGAAAACAGAATCAGAATCTTGCTCTAACTGTGTAGTTGACTGATTTTCATCGAGGGGAAATGCCTGTATTGTTTCTATGGTTGGTAGTACCATGACCAAAACTGCCAATAACAATCTTATGAAATGATAAACATAATATTTTTTATTTTTGCTTTTGTTTGTTTCGATCTTAGAATTAATAAGCATTGTGTCCCTTTTTTAGGTATTTATATCTAAGCCATCTTAACAAAACTTTCAATTTGTATAATTAATGGCACAACTAAAATCTCTAAGTAAGTTATGCTAGTAATATAAGTTGTTCGTATATTGAGGTGGATATGTCTAATACAACGATTTATCCAGAAAGTAGTTTTAATCAAGACCCAGAAATCTGGGAAAACTTAAAAGAAGCCATCGCCAAAACTTCTGGATTTGAATGTTGGCAACAAGAGAACAATATTGATAATAAAGTGAATAAAACTAATCTAGATCGTTTAGTGCGTTCTTATTTACGGGAAACTTTAGAAACTTTAGCTTACTAATACTAAATTCTTACAAGTTACAATTATTGACTAAGATATTATGAAGGTAGGGGATTTTTACTAAATCTCCTACCTGATTTTTTTACTTTTTTAAAAATATTATGTTAAGTCAAATAATTATTGTTCTTGCAGCTATTGCTATTGTTGTTTTAATTCTTGGTTGGATATTTAAAATGATTAAAATTAGTATTACGACAGCTTTAACTGTATTTCTAATTATTATCATTCTTAAATTCACTTTTGGCATTGACTCTAAGCAAATTTGGCAACAAATCATTAGCCTTCCTGAAATGATTAATAAGCCTTCTGATAGTAACCAATAAGCGGTAATCAGTTCGTAGTTATTGTCTATTTGTTAACTATTATACCATAGATAACTTAATTTTCACCAATAAAAACTTTAAGAAAAGTAGCAAGTTGTAAACAAATAACAACAAACAGAATCAGGGTAAACAAACAGAGTTATATTAATAATTAAAAAGAGTTAAAAATGAATAGTTATGATAAGAGAATTAAACCAAGAATCCTCTACTAATCTTAGAGAAACTGCATTAATACTTTGGTTTGAAGAAGTCGGAACTAAAGATGTTGGTTTAGTAGGTGGAAAAAATTCATCTCTCGGTGAAATGATTCAACAATTGCAACCAAAAGGAGTTAATGTTCCGGGTGGTTTTGCTACTACAGCTTATGCTTATCGTCACTTTATTAAATCAGCCGAATTAGAAGACAAACTACGCAAGATATTCGCTGATTTAGATATTAATAATGTCAGTAATCTACAACAAAGAGGACAAAAAGCACGTTCATTAATTCTAAATACTCCTTTTCCTCAAGATTTACAAAATGCGATCGCGATCGCTTATAAAAAATTATGCCAACGTTATTGCACCGATTCTGATTTTTGTAAGCGTTTTCAAGGAAAAGATAAAGAGGAATGTGAAGAACAGATTGTCAATGTTGACGTAGCAGTTCGTTCTAGTGCTACCGCAGAAGATTTACCAGAAGCTAGTTTTGCCGGACAACAAGAAACTTATTTAAACGTAAATGGAGTTAAAGCGGTTTTAGAATCTTGTCACAAATGTTTTGCTTCTTTATTTACAGATAGGGCAATTGCCTATCGAGAACATAACGGTTTTGACCATTTTGAGGTTGCACTTTCTGTAGGCGTGCAGAAAATGGTTCGTTCTGATTTAGCCACCTCTGGAGTGATGTTTTCCATCGACACAGAAAGCGGCTTTAAAAATGCTGCCTTTATTACCGCAGCCTATGGTTTAGGGGAAAATGTGGTTCAAGGTGCTGTTAATCCCGACGAATTTTTTGTCTTTAAACCCACCCTAAAACAAGGTTATAAGCCAATTCTGCAAAAACGCTTAGGCAGTAAACAGATTAAAATGGTTTACGATGAAGGCGGTTCTAAACTCACCAAAAACATAGCCGTAAAACCAGAATTACAAAGCGTTTATTGCATTTGCGATGAAGACATATTAAAACTAGCAGATTGGGCAATTACCATCGAAGAACATTATTCCCATGTGCGGGGACAATATACCCCAATGGATATTGAATGGGCCAAAGACGGTAACACTGGCGAATTATTCATCGTTCAAGCTCGTCCAGAAACCGTACAATCCCAAAAATCGGCTAATGTACTTAAATCCTACAGCTTAAAGGAAACAAGTAACATTCTCTCTACAGGACGTAGTGTAGGAGAAATGATCGGTCAAGGAAAAGCAAGGGTAATCAAAGATGTAAGCATGATTGAACTTTTTCAAGAAGGTGAAGTTCTCGTCACCCGTCGCACTGATCCTGACTGGGAACCAATCATGAAAAAAGCAAGTGCGATCGTTACAGATCAAGGTGGTAGAACCTGCCATGCATCCATAATTGCCCGTGAAATGGGGATTCCTGCGGTGGTTGGTTGCACTGATGCTACTGATAACGTTGAATCTGGACAGGATGTTACCGTTTCTTGTTGTGAAGGGGAAGAAGGACATATCTATGAAGGATTACTCAAGTTTGACTTAACTGAAACCGAGTTAGATAAATTACCGGAAACTAAGACTAAAATCTTAATGAATGTCGGTAATCCTGAAAAGGCTTTTTCTTTATCTAATTTGCCCTCTGATGGCGTTGGTTTAGCCCGTTTAGAGTTTATTATCGCTAACCACATTAAAGCTCACCCTTTAGCTTTACTCAACTTTGATGAGTTAGAAGATGAATTAGTTAAGCATGAAATCGCCGAACTTACTAAACTTTACGAGAATAAATCTGAGTTCTTTGTAGATAAAGTTGCCAGTGGTATTGGTATGATTGCGGCGGCATTTTATCCTAAACCTGTGGTAGTAAGAATGTCTGATTTTAAATCCAATGAATATGCCAATTTATTGGGTGGTAAACAGTTTGAACCTAAAGAAGAAAACCCGATGCTTGGTTGGCGTGGTGCTTCTCGTTATTATGATGAGAATTATTTAGAGGCTTTTGCTTTAGAATGTCAAGCCTTTAAAATTGTGCGAAATGACATGGGTTTAACTAATGTTATTCCAATGATTCCTTTCTGTCGTACTCCTGAAGAAGGTAAAAAGGTGTTAGCTGAGTTAGCAAAACATGACCTCAAACAAGGTGAAAATGGCTTACAAGTTTATGTCATGTGTGAATTACCAAGTAATGTTATTTTAGTAGATCAATTTTCTGAAGTATTTGATGGATTTTCCATTGGTTCTAATGATTTAACTCAATTAACATTAGGTTTAGATCGAGATTCTGCCCTAGTTGCTCACATTTTTGACGAAAGAAATGAAGCTGTAAAACGCATGGTAAAAATGGCCATAGAAGGTGCAAAAGCCAATAAACGTAAGATTGGAATTTGCGGTCAAGCTCCTTCAGATTATCCAGAATTTGCTGAATTTTTGGTTGAATTAGGCATTGATTCTATCAGTTTAAACCCCGATTCTTTACTGAAAACAAAATTAGCGATCGCTGAACTTGAGAAAAAATTAACGGTTTAATTTTTAATTAGAGATAATTTCATATAAGTAAGGGTTTGCAACCCCTACTTATGTTTTAAAGGAGAATAAATATTTGCCAACCACCGAACAAGAATTAGTAGGGTGGGCAATGCCCACCTTTTTTACTCATTTAAGATTATTAATTAATAATAATTTCCTGTAGTTTAGCTATAATAATTTTCGTATTTTTACGGATTTACTTTTAATTTTGTATTGTTTTATATTATAAAAAACGAAAAAAATACTAAATTTTTACATATGGATGATCAATCAATGACTGTTTTAATTACTTCTATTTTAGGTACTTCTATAACTGTTGCTACCGTACCTGTTGCTGTCACAACTACTGCCAGTGCAGGTGGTTTAGCTGGTTTGCTTGGTTTGACAACAACGACTATAGCAGTTGTTGCTGCTACTGTTACTGTACCTATTGCAGGAGTAGTCGCTGTAGGCGCTGCTCTACTTGTTGGTGGTGTTCAAGGTTATAAATGAATAAAAAATAGACAGGAAACTTAAATCTGTAGTGAAATTAAATAATTTCTTAACATCAGGTGGGTTTATTACTTACCTGAATTTTTATTTAAAAAGATATAAGGAGTTAATTTAATGAATCTGATTTTTTTAGAAAAAGCTTGGGATGATTATTTATATTTATTAGGGATTAGGGTTGACCACAGTAGGGACAGAATATATTCTGCCCCTACTGACTACTTTCTTAATCACTAATTATAATCAAGAATTAACTTTTAAGTTATCACCTTAAGCCATTACTGCGAACAGATAACTGTTATCGTTTAATTAATAACTTGTTAATTAAATTAGTAAGGAGAATTACTATGGGAATGACTCTAACTGAAAAAATTATCGCCCGTGCTGCGGAAAAAGATAAGGTTGAACCGGGGGAAAACGTCTGGGTTAAAGTAGATGTATTAATGACCCATGATGTCTGTGGCCCTGGTACAATTGGAGTATTCAAACGGGAATTTGGTGATGATGCTAAGGTTTGGGACTCTGAAAAAATTGTTCTTATTCCAGATCATTATATCTTTACGGCAGATCAACGTGCTAATCGTAACGTTGATATTTTACGTCAATTTGCGGTAGAACAGCAAATTAAGTATTTTTACGACATAACAGACTTAGGTAACTTTAAGGCTAATCCCGATTATAAAGGAGTGTGTCATATTGCCTTAGCCCAAGAAGGCCATACTCGTCCGGGTGAGGTATTATTTGGTACAGATTCCCATACTTGTAACGCTGGTGCGTTTGGTCAATTTGCGACGGGTATTGGTAACACCGATGCAGGTTTTATTATGGGTACAGGGAAATTGTTAATTAAAGTACCTGCAACCATGCGTTTTATCCTTAACGGAGAAATGCCCGATTATTTGTTGGCTAAGGATTTAATTTTACAGATTATCGGCGATATTAGTGTTTCTGGGGCAACTTATCGCACTATGGAATTTGTCGGGGAAGCGGTGGAAAAAATGACTATGGAAGAGCGCATGACTCTTTGTAATATGGTCATTGAAGCCGGAGGTAAAAACGGCGTAATTGCTCCCGATGAAACCACCTTTGAATATGTCCGCTCCCGCACAAATAAGCCTTTTGAAGCGGTTTACACTGATGAGGATGCCAGTTTTTATAGCACCCATACTTATAATGTTTCTGAATTAGAGCCAGTTGTCGCTAAACCCCATTCTCCAGATAACCGTGCTTTGGCTAGAGAATGCTCTGATATAAAAACAGATCGGGTTTATATTGGTTCGTGTACGGGGGGTAAGACCACTGATTTTGTCAATGCTGCGCGCATTTTAAAGGGCAATAAGGTGAAAGTTCCCACCTACATTGTACCCGCTACCCAAAAGGTTTATGAGGACTTGTTTACTATTAAACATGAAGGGCAAACTTTATCTGAAATTTTCATCGAATCTGGTTGTTTTGAACCTGCTGCTCCTTCTTGTGCTGCTTGTTTAGGCGGGCCAAAAGATACTTTTGGACGAATGAATAAACCAGAGGTGTGCGTTTCGACTACTAATCGGAATTTTCCCGGAAGAATGGGAGATAAACAGGCTCAGATATACCTTGCTTCTCCTTATACGGCTGCTGCTTCGGCTATTACTGGATATGTAACCGATCCTCGTGAGTTTATCTAATTTTTGTCTAATTTTAGCTCTTCTATACAAGACAATGGAAGAGCTTTTTAAAACAAAATTATAGAATTTATGCCCTATTTACTATAAACTCTCCCTTTCCAAGCACCTCCTTTACCTTGCCAATGACGTAGGGCCGAATCTATGGTCATTAAGTTATAAAGAAAAGCAATTAATGGTAAATTTAAGCTCCATAATGGGGAAATTTTATATAGTTTGATAGTGGGAAAATAACTAATACTCATTAATAACCAAATGATTAATGAAATAACTACAATAATATAATTTTTTAACCATAAACCTAAAATAAAACTAACAGGTACAGCCAAATAAATAAGACTCATACCGATTAATGTTCCGAGTAATAATAGGGGAGAATAATTAAGCTGAGTAAAAGCGGTACGGGCTACCATATCCCAAATAGTATTTAGAGAATTATATTCCCTTAAGCTACAAGTATTTTCAGTTAATCCTAGCCAAATTCCTCTATTTTTATCTTCACCTAATTTTATTGCTTGAGCTAAACTACAGTCATCAATTAAGGCATTTTTTACGATTTCAATGCCACCTATTTTAATTAAGGTTTCTGTCTTAATTAAAATACAGCCCCCCGCAGCCGCCGCAATATTTTTACTAGGATTATTTACCCAAGGAAAAGGATATAATTTCTGAAAGAAAAATACAAATGCGGGAATTAAAAAACGCTCCCAAAAACTTTTACAGCGTAATAACACCATTAAAGAAACTAAATCTAAATTTTCTGTTTTTGCTTTATTAATTAATTCTTTTAAGTTAGTTGAATGATGTTTAATATCGGCATCAGTTAATAAAATATAATCTGGTTTATATTTTTGTGCGTAATTTATTCCTTGATTTAACGCCCACAATTTACCTGTCCAATCTGCGGGTAATTCTTCTGAACTAATAACTTCTAAACGCCCATTTAAACACAATTCTTCAGCAATTTGTTGAGCAATTTCACCAGTACCATCTGTACTTTGATCGTCAACTAAAATAATTCTCAAATCTCCTGAATAATCTTGCCGTAATAAAGATTTTAAAGTAATTGGTAATAAATCAGCTTCATTTCTTGCCGGAATAACTGCACAAACTGAGATATTATTTTGATTATTATCTTGACTCGTATTAGTAATTTTCTGATTACAAAGCCAAAAATCACCCCAAAAAATTATTAAAAATAGCCAAGTTAATAAAGAAAATCCTAAAACAATATATAAAATTAAATTCATAATTAAGTCTTTAAATAGATAGCATTTTAATGGATATTTACTTTGTATATGTTGAGTATCTTAATGTACAATGGTTAAAATAGATGAGTTGTTTTGTTTTAATACTTAAATTATTTTTCTTCATCCTAATAATTTACCATATATTTTTGTTTTTTTTAATCGT
This sequence comes from uncultured bacterium, assembly GCA_964413275.1. Classification (GTDB taxonomy): domain Bacteria; phylum Cyanobacteriota; class Cyanobacteriia; order Cyanobacteriales; family JAABRE01; genus JAABRE01. The sequence goes on from CAYPSO010000052.1 coordinate 23,577, forward strand.
GTTAAATAAATTATTTCATCCTCTTTCAGATTTAATTAATAATTATTCAGATTGCGATATAAATACTATAAATTATTACTATGAAGGAATCTGTCCAAATACTAGACGAAAATTAAAATTACCTCGAAACTTATTAATCGAAAAAATAGCATATTGTTTAATGATTTTTTTACAACAAGAGGAAATCTATAATTATGAAGGAAAAATGTATGGGGTTTTATTAGTAGAAAATAATAACAATCAATTAGGAGTAATTAAAGCTTTTTCTGGACTTCTTAATGGTAAAAGTAATGTTCAGGGATGGATACCTCCTATTCCGGGGAGAAAAATTATAGCTTTAGCCGAAAATTTTACTTTAGTTAAATTAGAAGAAATTAAACAAGAAATTATTAACCTTGAAAATTTACCAACAAAAGAAGAATATTATCACTTATTATCTCAATACGAAAGTATTAGACAAGAATTAAATATCAAGCATCAAAAGCGGAAAGAAGCTAGAGATGAAATACGAAAATTATTAGGTGATAATATCTCACAAGAAATAATAGAAAAATTAGAAACCGAAAGTCGCCTTGATGGCATTGAAAAAAGAAACCTTAAACGCCATTGGCAATCAATATTACAACCCTTAAAAAATAAAATTTTAGCATTCGGCGATCGCATTAATCAATTAAAACAAGAACGGAAACAATTATCTCGTCAGTTACAAGCACAAATGCAAACTGCCTATACCTTAAGTAATTTTGCAGGTAATACTTTAAATTTATCAACCTTAACAGGAAAGTCATTTATTCCCACAGGTACAGGGGATTGTTGTGCCCCTAAATTACTCCATTATGCTGCTACTAATAATTTAAAACCTTTGGCAATGGCTGAATTTTGGTGGGGAGAAAATTCAGTTTCTGGTGATAAAATTAAAGGCAATTTTTATGGAGCTTGTGTTGAACGTTGTCAACCTTTAATGGGTTTTTTATTATCCGGTTTACGTACTAATATTAATGCAATTAATAAATGCGATATTCCCATTATTTATGAAGATGATTATATTTTAGTGGTTAACAAACCAGCAGGATTACTTTCTGTACCCGGTAGAGATAGTAATAATTTTGATAGTGTGGAATCTCGACTACAACAGCTATATCTTAATAAACTAAATATTAAAGCTGTTCATCGTTTAGATTTAGATACGTCAGGGTTATTGATTTTAGCTAAAAATAGAGAAACTTATATTTTTCTTAAACAACAATTTGCTGACAAACAAGTTAAAAAAGTCTATCAAGCTATTTTACAAGGAAAAGTAACTCGATTTCAAGGAATAATTAATTTACCATTATGGAGTAATCCTAATAATCGCCCTTTACAAGAAGTTAATTGGGAAAAAGGTAAACCTAGCATAACTCATTTTGAAGTTATGGATTTTGCAGACAATTATACTCGTATGCTGTTTAAACCAATTACTGGAAGAAGCCATCAAATTAGGGTTCATGCAGCATCAGAACAAGGTTTAGGTATTGCCATTTTAGGCGATCGCCTTTACAATAAATCGAATAATGGCGATAGATTGCATCTTCATGCTTGCGAACTTGAGTTTAAACATCCCTATACTGATAGGATACTTCATCTAAGCATAGATACTCCTTTTTAAACTTAGTATTTTAAAATATAAAAACTATTCTTAATAAATATCGCTATTTATCAAAAATGACTCTATTTTTAAACTCTAAAAATTATGATAATATAAATACAATTAATAGATGAAAAAAGCACTTTACAAAATGCCATCAATTTTTATCTCATTTCTAATAAAAAATGGGGTAAATTTTTAATAATTGATGAAGATAAACAACTATTAGGCAACGTTTTCTTAGAAGATATACAAAAAATACCTACTGAAGATTGGGAAACTATCTTAGTAACTGAATTAATTAAACTTATTGAAAATTATATGATTATTAAGATTAATATGACATTACTAGAAGTAAACAATATTTTACGAGAAAACGATCTCGAAGACTTAATAGTCATTAATGATGCTGGAACAGTATTAGGTTTATTAACCTATACTGCTTTTCTTAGTGCTTCAAATAATCAACAATAAGAGTAATTGACCAAGGTTGAGAAGAGGTTTACAACTTCTGCCTTCTTTTGACTCAAATAAGGGTAGAATAACGAAAGTTTGTAAATTTTTGTAAATTTGGGTTCTTTCGTGCAGTTAAAAATTAATCCTATTCAGCTTGAAGAGCAAATTTCTGGTAAAAAGGAACTTCCATTTACCCTTCAAGATTTAAAGAATGCTATTCCTGCTTATTGTTTTGAGCCTTCTATCAGCAAATCTCTGTTTTACTTTTTCTTAGATATTAGTATTATTGCTGGTCTATATGCCATCGCTTATACCCTTGATTCTTGGTGGTTTTTCCCCATTTTTTGGGTGATGCAAGGAACCATGTTTTGGGCTTTATTTGTAGTTGGTCATGATTGCGGCCATGGTTCTTTTTCTAGAGTAAAATGGCTTAATAATCTCATCGGTCATTTATCCCATACTCCCATTCTCGTACCTTATCACGGTTGGCGCATCAGTCACAGAACCCATCACGCTAATACAGGTAATATTGATACCGATGAAAGTTGGTATCCCGTTTCGGAATCTTACTACGATAAAATGTCAGGAATTGAAAAATTCCTGCGTTATAAGCTATTTTTACTGGCTTATCCTATTTATTTGTTCAAAAGATCCCCCGGAAAAACTGGTTCTCACTTTATGCCCGGTAGCTCCTTATTTAAACCCTCAGAAAAATGGGATGTTATTACCAGTACCATATGCTGGAGTTTAATGGTAGCTTTTTTAGGTGTTTTAACCTTCAAATTTGGTTTTCTTTTCTTTTTTAAATATTATGTAATGCCTTATCTAGTTTTTGTAGCATGGCTGGATTTGGTGACTTTTTTGCATCACACAGTAGATGATATTCCTTGGTATCGTGGCAATGACTGGTATTTTCTTAAAGGTGCATTATCAACTATCGATCATGATTATGGTTTTATTAATTCTATTCATCATAATATCGGTACTCATGTTGCTCATCACATCTTTTTGAATATGCCCCATTATCACCTTTTAACTGCTACTAAAGCGATTAAACCCATTTTAGGTAAATATTATCATAAGTCAGAAGAGCCTGTGTGGAAAACTCTATTTAAGTCTGCTAAGACTTGTCATTTTGTACCCGATGAAGGTTCTCCAGTTTATTATCAACCTAAAAAATAATCATTTTTTGACTTAAATTTTGTAGGGGAAAAATAAAAATATTTCCCCTTAATTAATTTAGTAGTAGTTAGTAGTTAGTAGTCAGTATTCAGTATTCAGTATTCGGCTAATCGCTAATCGCTAATTGCTAACCGCTAACCCCTAATCGCTAATCGCTAACCCCTAACCGCTAACCCCTAATCGCTAACTCCTAACCGCTAACCCCTATAAGTTACGAGGATCTAAAGCATCCCTTAAGCCATCTCCTAATAAATTAAAAGCTAAAACTGTCAAAATAATTAATAAAGCAGGAGGCCAAATTAACCAAGGTTGTAATACTAAAATAGAAGCATTAGTAGCAACAGAAAGTAAATTTCCCCAACTAGGATCTGGTTGTTGAATACCTAATCCAATTAGACTTAATACCGATTCAGCCACAATAAATCCGGGTACAGATAAAGTAGCAGAAATAATAATATAACTAGCAGTTTGAGGTAAGATATGACGAACAATAATATATATTGGTTTAGCTCCCATAGCTTTAGCTGCTTGGACAAATTCCTGTTCTTTAATGGATAAAACTTGTCCTCTAATTACTCTTGCTAGTCCCGACCAACTAATAAAAGAAGTAATTAAAACAATTAATAAAAATCTTTGGGCACTGGTTAAACTAGGGGGTAAAACCGCAGCCAGAGCCACTAATAAATAAATCCCCGGAATCGTCATTAACACTTCAACTATACGCATTAAAATTGCATCAATCCAGCCACCAAAATAACCTGAAATTCCACCAATAACCATTCCTAAAGGAAAAGAAATAGTAATCCCAACTAATCCAATAAATAAACTAATTTTACCACCGTGTATTAAACGACTAAATTGATCTCTACCTTGTTCATCTGTTCCTAGAAGATTAAATCTACCTTCTCCCACTGTGCCAAATAAATGACGGGAAACAGTAAAACCCGGAAATATTTTTACTTCTTCAAATTTGGGAGGAAGGGGTAAACTTAAGGCAAATAATTGATAGGAATCACCTTTAACAAAAAAACGCAATGGTGAAGGTTTATTATAATCTATATTTAAAATGCGATCGCCTGTATCTAATTGAGTTGGCCCTTGAGTCACAGGATAAACCATCGGCATCGTAAATTCGCCTTGGGAATTATGCCAATAAATCTGAGTAGGAGGTAATAAAGAGCCATCTATTTGCGGTTTATAGGGATTATAGGGAGCAAAAAAATTGGCTCCAATTACTACAAGATAAAAAACTAACAATAATAACGCTCCAAAACGAGCAAGTAGATTATTTTTCAGATTGCGCCACCAATTCATAAATTATTATCCTGTTAATAAATAGAATAAATTACTAAGTTAGAAATGACCTATACTACTCAAGACCTAATAAAAATTTTAGACCAAGAGTTACAGGCTAACTGGAAAGGACAAAGAATTGTTCTCTCCTCAGCTAATCGTATTGGCGATCCAGTGGTTAGTAAAGCGATTAATATGGATAAAGTGAATAAAGTTTTTGCTTATCGGGATTTTCGGAGTCAAATTCACCAATATCAGCAAGAATATCAAGTATCGGGTATTATTTGGCGCAAATCAAGTTTTCAGGGAGTTACAGTGAGTTTCCCTCAAGTACACAATCAATTAATTCCCATACCCGGAGATAAGGAAATTTTAATGAAAGCTAAATTAGAAATCCTTTCATTTTGGCGATTAGCAACAAAAAATTTGAATTTGTGGTTAATGGGAGATATAGCTCAAGAAATTACCCTAGAAACTCTAGAAAAAATTGAAGAAAAAGCAGAATGGGCAGAAATAGAAGCTGCTAAAACTGAAATTTACTTAGGATTATGTTGGGGAAACCCTCAAGAGTACCAGTATAAATGGGCTTATCCCCTTTCAGGGTGCGATCGCATTATAGCTACAAAAAATCAACCCGGATTAATTAAATTTTAGCATTTAGCTGTTAGCTGTTAGCTGTTAGCAATTAGCGGTTAGCGATTAGCCGAATACTGACTACTGAAGACTGACTACTGATAATTGCTCGTTGAGAATTATTAGATCTCTTGCACTCCTAGAAAAGTAATAAATAGCAATATCTAAATTATCAAATTCTTCTACTATTGCCCTTACGCCTGTTGCCTATTGCCTGACTTCTGCAAGAAGTCTATTGTTAGCATAGTTATCAATTAAAGGTTGTTGAGCTATACCACCAAGTTCAATTGAGCCTAATACTTCCTGCCATTTTTTACAAGCCGCATCTGCGTATATAGGAGAATCATGTAATTTGGCTAAAGTAGTTAAAGTTTCATGCCATAAATTAGCCTTAAGATATAATTCTGCTTGTTGAATGGGTTGAGAATTTTGTAACTGAGCTTTTAAATCGCTATCTAAGTCAACTCGTTTAGTAAAACCTTCAACAACCAAATCACGAGAACGATTTTCTGGGTTACAAATTAAGGAAAAATACCATTGATATTCTTGATTTGATTTAAGTTGCTTATCATTGGGCAGATTGACATTGATGATACCAGAATCACCTTTAATGGTAAAAGTCTGCTCATGAACTAAGTTATCATTAGCATCACGAATAACAAACTCTAATACCTTAGCTTGATTAGTCGCAGGTACATAGAAAAACCAATTAGGAGAAGCAGAGGCAGTTAAGGTAACAGCATTATTAGGAATTAAAGCAGTCAGAGTATTCTCGGTGAAAGTACAAGAATCACCACGACTACCTCCGGCAACTCGACGATTTGGCAGCCCTTCTCTGGTAGCTTCTTCTATCTTAGTTTCACCAGCTTGAGCAACATGGGTAAAGTAGGCATTGCCAATGGTTACTATAAAGGTGAGACTAATTAAGGTAAGAAAATTGTTTAATAGTTTAATGGATAACATAATAAGTTTTACCTCGGTTATTTTTTATATACCATATTTATAATTCATAATTACTGTTAGATACATCCGACATTATGCTGAAAATGTTTAAAATTAATTCAAATATCGCAAAGTATATATACTTTGACTCATTGATAAGAAGACTTAAAATCACAGATGATAAAATAAAAGATAAACAATTATTTTTCAATATATTAATAAGTAAGTTATTTCTTAAGTTAAGTCTAATAAAAAAAAGCCTTTAAAAACATCAGTAAATTTTCGTAAAACCTAAAAATTATTAATTACATAGCCAAACCAGTGATAACAACTAAATTTTTGCGCCCATTATTAAAAACAAAAAACTTTGTAAAAAAATTTACTAAAGAAAAATCTCTGCTATATAAAAGTCCTACAATTATTTTAGGTAGTGTTTTAGTGACTATGTTATTAGTAGCATTAAGACAAATAGAATTTTTCCAATTGCAAGAATTAGCTTCTTTTGACCAAATGGTAAGGTTGAAACCTAAAGCAGAAATAGATCCTCGTATTTTAATTGTAGGTATTACCGAAGAAGATATTAAAAATCAAAATCAATGGCCTATTAACGATGGAAATATGGCTCAAGTATTAGCTAATTTACAAAAACTTGAGCCAAAAGTTATTGGTTTAGACCTTTATAGAGATATTCCTCAACCTCCGGGACATGATAAATTATTGACACAACTTAAGCAAGATAATGTAATTGCTATTACCCAAATTGGTGTCGTGCCTCCTCCTCCTCAAGTGCCAGAGGAAAGGGTTGCTTTTAATGATTTAGTAATTGATATTGATAACGTCTTAAGACGTAACTTAATGTATGCAGAAATAGATTCTCAATCTTTATATTCATTTTCTTTAAAAGTAAGTTTACAATATTTTCGCGATCAAAAATTACAATTTTTAGTTAAACCCAATGAAATTAAGATAGGAAAAGCTAAATTTAAGAGTTTAAAATCAAATTCTGGAGGTTATAGCTTACCAGAATCAGAAACTGTAGGTTGGCAAATTTTAATTAATTATCGTAGAGAAAATATAGCTCCCCAGATAAGTCTAACTGATGTTTTACAAGGTAAAGTAGAACCTAGTTTAGTCAAAGATAAAATTGTTTTAATTGGTACAACAGCCCCCAGTATTAAAGACTTAATTCCTACCCCATATAGTGCCGGAAAAATAGAGAATCACCTAATGCCAGGAGTATTAGTTCACGCTCAGATGATTAGTCAAATAATAGATAAAATTGAGGGTAAACCAGTTCAATTATGGTATTGGGAGGAATGGGGTGAAAATTTCTGGATTTTTCTGTGGTGTTTCTTAGCCGCAATTACGGTATGGCAACTAAATAAACCTTTGTATTTAGTATTAGGTATTATTAGTGCTTTGATAATTTTATGGGGCAGTTGTTTTATAGTTTTTCTCAATGGAGGATGGATACCATTAATACCTCCGGCAATAGGTTTAATAATTAGTAGCAGTGTAATCTTAGCTTATAAAGTTTTATATAGTATTTCCTATGATATTTTAACTGGATTACCTAATCGAAATTTATTACTCAAACAACTGACAAGAATTAATCGCAACAAAAAGCTTGATAATCAACTTTTAGCTGTTATTTTTCTTGATTTAGATAGATTTAAGATAATTAATGAAAGTTTTGGCCATGAAATAGGAGATAAACTATTAATTGAAACTACAAAAAGACTCAAAAATTGTTTATCTTCTCAAGCAAAATTAGCCAGGGTAGGAGGAGATGAGTTTGCAATTATTTTATATTCTCTTACTGACTATAGTGAAGCTAATCAATTTGCCGATAAATTAGAAGTTAGTTTAACTCGTCCTTTTAACTTAAAAGAACAAGA
>CAYPSO010000053.1:0-20313 GCA_964413275.1 uncultured bacterium
GTTCGATGCCAGGCTTAATCTTTCTCAACATCACAAAGCCCTCCGAAACCTTCGGAGGGCTTTGTTTTTGAGCTAAACTTCATAATAAGTAAGAATGAAACAATCTAAATCTTTAGCCCCTGATATTAGGAGATTACAGCTTGAGCTTACTGTTACAACGTTAATTGAAATGACTATAAGTACCTAGGCAAAATTAATTAGACAAAATTCTGAAGGAGGGCAATCCCCATCACTCGTCTAAAATTCTTATTCCAAGATTATTATGGGGATTGCCCTCCCTACAATTAATTTTGTGTATGTACTTATCTTACAGGCGGGATAGCTATTCCAAGGTTTTAAATTTTGTATAATTTGATCCCAAATAAAATATTAAGTTTTGTATTTTAAATGTCATTTTGTAAAATTTGATACAGAAGTATGTTATATCTATATATAGGGATAAATAAAGTTATTAAAAATCCTATAAGCAAGCGGAGGAAATTAAAATGTCAACTCAAAATCAAGCTAGAGCATTAATGATGCGTCATCATCAAATGATTAAAAATCGTCAACAATCAATGTTGAGTCGTGCATCTGAAGAAATTGGTGTAGAATTTGATGGTGAATATTGGAGCAACGTTCAAGGAAAACCCCATTCTAGCTTCCGCACATCCTATGATCGCAGTGGTGCATCTTTAAGCTAGGATTAATAATAATAAAAAAATCAAACTTTGACATATTAGCTTAAATTAGAAAGTGAAGAACTATTGGTGGGTATTCTTAGATGAATACCCAATTTTTGTGATATGAAAAATTGTCGTCAGTTTGCTTTTCTTACACTTCTAGATATTTATAAAAAAGGTGCTTATACTGATATTGCTCTTGACAGAATATTTAAAAATTCAGAAATAAATGAGATAGATAAAGGTTTAATTTGTGAATTAGTTTATGGAATTATTAGAAAACAAAGAACTCTTGATGCTTTAATTACTCAATTAAGTACAAAAAATGCTCAACAACAACCATTATATTTAAAAATAATTTTACAAATAGGTTTATATCAACTGCGCTATCTCAATCAAATTCCCGTCTCTGCTGCGGTTAATACCAGTGTTGAGTTAGCGAAAATCAATAAAATGCCTAAATTAGCAGGGGTTGTTAATGGTATTTTGCGGGGATATATTAGAAAATCAGAAATAAAAGATCCTTTAAAATTACTTCAAAATGAAATAGAAAAATTAGGAATTTTATATAGTTTTCCTGATTGGATTATTAAAATATTTTTAGAGCAATTAGGAATAGAAGAAGCTGAAAAACTGTGTCAATGGTACAATAAAACTCCTACTATTGATTTGCGAGTAAATCAGCACTTACAATCTTTAGAAGAAGTAGAAAAACAGTTTATTGAACATAATATTAAAGTTGCTCGGATTAATAATTTACCCTATGCCTTAAGATTAACTGAAAGTAGCGGAAAAATTGAAAAATTACCCGGTTTTCACCAAGGTTGGTTTTCCGTACAAGATAGTAGTGCCCAATTAGTAAGTTATTTACTCAATCCTCAACCCGGTGAAATAATTATTGACGCTTGTGCCGCTCCCGGAGGAAAAACTACCCATATTGCTGAATTAATAGGAGATGTGGGAGAAATTTGGGGATGCGATCGCTATACTAAAAGAATAGTTAAAATTGAGGAAAATATCGCCAGATTAGGATTAAAATCAATTAAAGTACAGGTGGGAGATAGCAGAGAATTATCTCAATTTACTAATTTAGCCGACAGAGTATTATTAGATGTCCCCTGTTCTGGTTTAGGAACATTGCATAAAAGACCAGATATACGTTGGCGACAAACGCCAGAAAAAATCAAAGAAATAACCCAATTACAACAGGAATTATTAACTAATACTGCAACTTGGGTAAAAGATGGAGGAGTTTTAGTTTACGCTACTTGCACAATAAACAAGCCAGAAAATGAGGAAATTATCCAATCTTTTCTCACTCAAAATCCCCAGTGGCAAATAAAACCACCATCTGCCCATTCTCCCTGTGCTAACTTTGTAATATCTCCCGGATGGATTAAAATTTGGCCACACCAATATAATATGGATGGCTTTTTTATGGTGAAACTACAGAAAAAAGGATAAATAAAATTATGGAAACTAAAAAATTACTAAAAATTCTTATCGGTGCAGCTTGGATAGATGGGATTATTCAACCAGAAGAAAGAGAATATTTGCGTAAAATGGCGATTGAACAAGGAATTGCTGATGATCCTGAAATAAAATCTTTATTATCAGAAATTAAACCGATAAAATCCCAGCAGTGCTATCAATGGTTACAAGATTATTTAGGAGATGAGCCTAATGAAACAGACTATCAACAATTAATGAATGCCATTAGTGCCTTGATTTATAGTGATGGTGAAGTTGACAGCGAAGAAGCTAAATTATTAACTCGATTACAAATGCTCGATCCTGCTAATGAATCTCATAAAACAGCCTTTGATAAAGTTTTAAAAGGTATTCAAAAATTATATCGTCAAGCTATTAGTTAAATCAATTTCTTTTGAATGTAAAAGATTACTAGATTTAAAAAGTTTAGGAGTTCATGATAACTAACAACTAACAAATGACAGTTATTCTAAACTTCTAAATTTTTGGTTTATATAAAAATTGCGTAAGTTCGATAACTGATAAATAATATGGATATTTTATCTCAACTTAATTCTTCTCAACTTGCCTCGGTTCAGCATTTTTGTGGTCCATTGTTAGTAGTAGCTGGTGCAGGTTCAGGTAAAACTAGGGCACTAACCTATAGAATAGCTTATTTAATTCGTAATTATAAAGTTGCACCAGAAAATATTTTAGCGGTTACATTTACCAATAAAGCTGCTAAAGAAATGAAATCTAGAATTGAGAATATTTTTGCTCAAGAAATGGCTTTAAATAGTTACGGACAGCGTTTTGATTTATTACCAGAATACGAGCAAAGACAATTAAAATCTAAGGTTTATCGTGGTGTAACTAAAAAGCTTTGGATTGGTACTTTTCATAGTCTTTTAGCCCGAATATTGCGCTATGATATTGATAAATATCAAGATGATGGTAATCGTACTTGGAAAAAGAATTTTTCTATTTTTGATGAATCTGATGCTCAAAGTTTAGTCAAAAATATAGTTATTAAACAGTTAAATCTTGATGATAAAAAATTTGAACCTCGGAAAATGCGCTACGCTATTAGCAATATCAAAAATAAAGGAATGTCTCCTGAAGAATATCTTTTATTTGCTGATAATTATAAAGAAAAAGTAATTGCAGATATTTATAAATATTATCAAGATAATTTAGCTGCTAATAACTCTTTAGATTTTGATGATTTATTATTGATTCCTGTGAAATTATTTCAGCAAAATGAATCTATTCTCGGTTATTGGCACAGCATTTTTAGACATATTTTAGTAGATGAATATCAAGATACAAATCAAGTTCAATATCAATTAATTAGTCTTTTGACTACTAATAATGAACCCAATAAAAAAGAATGGAATTGGCAAAATCGTTCCCTTTTTGTCGTAGGAGATGCAGATCAATCTATTTATTCTTTTCGTTTAGCTGATTTCACCATCTTATTAAATTTTCAGGATGATTTTGGCGATGGTTTACCTGCTGATGATACCCGCACCATGATTAAATTAGAGGAAAATTATCGTTCCCGTGAGAATATTCTTCAAGCGGCTAATAGTTTAATTGAAAACAATACTCAGCGCATTGATAAAGTTTTAATTGCCACTAGGGGAAGTGGGGAGCAAATTTTCTGTTATAAAGCTGAAGATGAAAGGGCTGAAGCTAATTTTATAGTTAAAAAAATTAAGTCTTTCATGAAAGAAAATCCCGAACTTAATTATGGTAGTTTTGCTGTTTTATATCGTACTAATGCTCAATCCCGTGCCATTGAGGATGAACTAATTAAAACTGATATTAAATATAATATTATTGGGGGAATGAAATTTTATGAACGTAAAGAAATCAAAGATGCGATCGCCTATTTAAGAGTTGTATCTAATCCCGATGATACTGTTAGTTTATTACGAATTATTAATACCCCAACTCGTGGAATTGGTAAAAAAACCATTGACTCTTTAATAACTGCATCTCAGGAATTAGGCATGCCTTTGTGGGAAATTCTTAGCGATGAAACCTCAGTAAATACATTATCAGGAAGGGCAGCTAAGTCAGTTAATAATTTTGTTCAATTAATTGATTTTTGTCAAAAAAATATTGAAACCATGACGGCATTAGATATTTTAAAAAAAATTATGGATGATTCAGGATATATTCAAGATTTAAAAGAAAAGGGGACAGATGAAGCTGAAAACCGTTTAGAAAATATTAATGAATTATGTAATGCTATTCAACAAATAGGCGAAGATAATGAAGATTATAGTTTGCCAACTTTTTTAGCAAGTGCATCTTTAAGTGCCGATACAGACGATTTAAAAGAAGGAGATCAAAGGGTTTCTTTAATGACCTTACATTCATCTAAAGGTTTAGAATTTCCCATAGTATTTATGGTGGGATTAGAGCAGGGATTATTACCTCATGGTCGTAGTTTAAACGATCCCTTATCTTTAGAAGAAGAAAGACGTTTATGCTATGTTGGTATCACCCGCGCTCAAGAACAGTTATTTTTAAGTTATGCACGGGAAAGGTTTATGTGGGGTAGTCGAGAAATGTCGGTAGTTTCTCAATTTTTAGAAGAGTTACCCTCAGATTTAATTAATACTAATTTTAAACAAGCACAAATGCGCCGAACTATTCAGAAATCAAATTCTTCTGAGCAATTAAATCTTGCTAAACAAGAAAAATTAGAAGTAGGAGATAAGGTATTACATCAAATATTTGGTGAGGGAAAAGTAACCCATATTTTCGGAGAAGGTAAAAAGATTAATTTAGCAGTTACCTTTGAAATTGGTCGTAAAATTCTCGATCCTAAAATTGCACCTATGCGTAAAATTTAATCAGGATAAAATTATAGCGTTTTTCAATTAAATAAACTACAAAAATTGAAATATAGGGTGCGTCAGATTTCTCAGTAATGGGAATTTATCGATAATTTATCTGTCTGACGCACCCTACTACTTAAAAGTTTAAAAGTCCGTCTTGCCCACCCTACACCATGAGAGATTTTATTTATTAATTTTTAGATTTAATATATTGTCTAAACTTAAAATGCAATAGTATTTATAGAGCTACGGGTTTAGGTTAGGGGAGCAAAATCATACCCATATTCAGCAACGTCCGAATTTTATTCTTTGAAATTGATTATTATAAATTTTTGATTAGTTTTTTAATTACAATATTAAAATAATAAGTTAAAATTAGAAATAAATAAGTTTTACCAAAAAAAATGAACTCACTATCATCAATTAAACGTTTTACATTTGGTATGGGGATTGGACTATTTATATCCTTAATAGTTTGGTCTTATTCGGCTTACTATCACGTTTCAATTTCTTTAGTGCAAGGGATTATTGGCAGTTTATTATTGGCCATATCTTGTGGTACCGTTGCAACTCTTGGCAATTTAGATAAATTAATCGATAATATTCCTTTTTTATAAATTATTTTCTTCAACTTCAATAGTTAATAACCATTTACCATTTTTTAACTGTTTTGGCTCTTCAATAATTGTTCCTTGCTGTGGATTTTCAGGAGGATAAATATTATTTATTAAAATTATATCGCCTTTAGCATAAACCATAGATAAATTAGCTTTATTATCTTTATTTAGCTCTGGTTTAACTACTGTTTCTGGAGATGATAAATCATTATTAATTTTAGACTGCTCTAATATGCCATGACTTTCTTTTTTATCCATACAAATATTAGCAGCAGCATCAGCTAATTTATTTTCTTCTCTAGGAATCCATTTAATATTAGTCGCAGAAAAACTATAAAATAACTGACGTGCTTGATTATATAAATCTCGTAAATTCTCACTTTTAACTTTCCAACTACCTTTAACTTGATTGATTACTAAGTTACTATCTCCCTGAATTTCTAACTCTTTTATTCCTAATTCTTGAGCCTTTTCTAATCCTACAATTAATCCCGTATATTCCGCCTCATTATTAGTAGCAAACTTGAGATATTTACTAACAGTATGCTTACTACCATCTGGCATCAAGATAACACTTGCTCCGGCAGCTTTACCCGGATTGCCCCTTGAGCCTCCATCAAAAAAAAGAATTGGTATATTATCATTCAATCTAGAAGTATTCTTAATAATCATAAAATTAATAAAATTATGGGTAATAAATTAGTTAAATCATACCTTAATTGTCGAGAAATTACGCCTACCACAAAAATAATTAGACTCGTTATTATTAAAGAATGTAAATAAAGTTTTGGATTAAGATAATGGTATTATTTGGATTCGGTAAAAAAACAGCTATGCCTAAACCTAATGAGGCTTTACCCGGTAGAGATACCCCGATGCAAGTTCCTGCTACTCATTACGTTAACGGTAATCCCCTTAAGCCTCCTTTCCCTGAAAATTTAGAAATGGCTATCTTTGGTATGGGTTGTTTTTGGGGTGCAGAAAGGCGTTTTTGGCAGCAAGAAGGTGTATTTACGACGGCTGTGGGCTATGCTGCGGGTTTAACACCTAATCCTTTATATCAAGAAGTATGTAGTGGTTTAACAGGACATAATGAGGTAGTTTTGGTAGTGTACGATCCTGAAATTATTTCCTATGAAGATTTACTCAAAGTATTCTGGGAAAGTCACGATCCTACTCAGGGAATGCGTCAGGGTAATGATGCGGGTACTCAATATAGATCTGGTATTTACTGTTATTCTGAATCTCAGAAAAAGTTAGCCGAAGCCTCTAAACAGGTTTACGAAGAAGCTTTGAAAAAGAAAGGTTACAATGAGATTACCACAGAAATTCTTGATGCTCCTGAATTTTATTATGCCGAAGATTATCATCAACAATATTTAGCAAAAAACCCTAATGGCTATTGCGGTTTAGGTGGTACTAAAGTTTGTTATCCTCAATAATTAAAAGTAGGGTGGGCAATGCTCACCCTATTAAATTTTATTAGTTTTATCGGTATTTTTTCGTAAACGATAAATTAATTTTAAACTAAGAAAATAGGTACAAACAGAAATAATAGAACCTGTAATTAAACAACCAAGTAATAAAGTAATAGCGAAATTTCCACCTACTTCAAGTATTTCTGAACTTGATTTAAAGTCAAGTTCATCAAAGGCAAAATCTTCTCCACCTAGTATTAATTGACCAATGTGAAAATTAAAGGCAAAAATAGGTACATAGGTCAAAGGATTACTAATCCAAGTGGCAGCAGCAGCAGCAATTTTATTAGCTTGAAAAATAATTGCAAAAAGAATTGCTAAGATGGTTTGTAACCCAAAAAAAGGAAAAAAACCAGCAAAAACTCCAATAGCAAGTCCTATGGCGATCGCATGGGGGTTTCCCCGTAAACGCAACAAACGCAGGTAAAAATAACGCCAATACCTGTGAAAAAAATTATTCTTTTGTTTTTCTGTTAGTTTTTCTTGAGGAAAATATTTCTTTTTTGTCACCAGTACATTATAAGATTTTCTCATGGATTAAGAGTTATAATTGCTAGGATTATATCTGAGATTTTCTATAATAATTCTTAGTTATTACTCTTTCACTCTAACAGAAATTAGATATATTTTAGAGATTTGAGCTTGATTATCATAATATAGTTATTATTATAATTGTTTACTAATAAAATAGTAAGCAGTGGATCGAAAGCGAGTTAAAATAGCCATTGATAAGATGACAAATAAATACAAAAAATCTAACTGATGTCTCAACAAGTTTTACAACGAGAAACCATAGCAGCGATCGCTTCTGCTGTAGTGCCTCAACAGGGTAGTATTGGTATAGTGCGCTTATCAGGAGAAAAAGCACTACATATTGCCCATTTATTATTTGATGCTCCGGGGCAACAAGCTTGGGAAAGTCATCGCATTCTTTATGGTTATATTCGTCATCCCCAAACCCAACAACTTATAGACGAAGCCTTACTGCTAATTATGCTTGCTCCTCGCTCATTTACCCGTGAAGATGTGATTGAATTTCATTGTCACGGTGGTATAATGCCCGTACAACAAGTA
The DNA here is from genome assembly GCA_964413275.1 of uncultured bacterium. Lineage (GTDB taxonomy): Bacteria > Cyanobacteriota > Cyanobacteriia > Cyanobacteriales > JAABRE01 > JAABRE01. The sequence goes on from CAYPSO010000053.1 coordinate 8,154, forward strand.
TTACAACTTACCATTGCCAATGGCGCAAGACTCGCTCAACCCGGAGAATTTAGCCTCAGAGCTTTTTTAAATGGCAGAATTGATTTAACTCAAGCTGAAAGTATTGCTGAATTAGTGGGTGCAAAATCTCCCCAAGCTTCTCAAATTGCTTTAGCAGGCATACAAGGAAAATTAGCTCAACCCATTCGTCAACTGCGCCTAATTTGTTTAGATATTTTGGCTGAAATTGAGGCAAGAATTGATTTTGAGGATGATTTACCGCCCTTAAATGAAGAGGAAATTTCTACTTCATTAACGCAAGTATTAAGCAACGTCATCGATATTGTAGCCACCGCAGACAGGGGAGAATTGTTACGCAGTGGTTTGAAAGTAGCAATTGTTGGGCAACCTAATGTGGGCAAATCAAGTTTATTAAATGCTTGGAGTAGATGCGATCGCGCCATAGTTACCGACTTACCCGGAACTACTAGAGATGTGGTAGAATCCCAGTTAGTAGTAGGTGGTATCCCCATACAAGTATTAGACACCGCAGGTATTAGAGAAACCGTAGATACTGTAGAGAAAATTGGAGTAGAAAGATCGAGACTCGCAGCTCAAAATGCAGACTTAATTTTATTAACCATTGATGCTAGTTTAGGATGGACAGAAGCAGAAGAAATAATTTATCAACAAGTTAAAAATCGTCCAGTAATTTTAATTATTAATAAAATAGATTTAGTTAAGTCTAAAAATTTGAAAAAATTGCCAGAGAATCTTAATTTTGTGCAAACCTCTGCTCGTAATAATTCAGGAATTAACGAGCTTGAAACTGCCATATTAGAATTAGTTGAAAAAGAAAATATTACCGCAGCAGATTTAGATATAGCGATTAATCAAAGACAAGCTGCTGCTTTAACTAGGGCAAAACTTGCCTTAGAAAGAGTACAAGAGACAATGAATAATCAATTACCCTTAGATTTTTGGACTATTGATTTAAGAGAAGCAATTCAAGCCCTAGGAGAAATTACAGGAGAAGAAGTAACAGAATCAGTTTTAGATAGAATATTCAGTCGTTTTTGTATTGGAAAATAAATTATAGTTATTTTTGAAATTTTGTATAAAAATAATTAAGTGGTTAGTCAAAATTAATTATCTATATTTTTATTCGGTAAAAATCCAAACTTGTATTGGGGGACTAGCCCCCCAAGCCCCCCAGTAGGGACGCAAGCGCCGTCCCTACAACCCTCACGCAAAAGGACTAAGGACAAAATATACATATCCAAAAATGATCTGAAACATATCCGTCACAATGTTTTTATCTAATTAATTTTGCGTATCTACTTACGATCTGATGTTACACAAAATCAAATGAATGGTGGACAATGCCCACCACACATTAACTTATATTTGCGGAGCAGCAGCTAAAATTTCAGGACTAACGTTACCAAATTGCTTGAAGTTTTCGACAAAACGATGGGCTAATTCTTTTGCTTGTTCGTTATATCCTTCCTCGTCGTCCCAAGTTTTCTGAGGATCGAGAATTTCACTAGGTACTCCCGGAATGTTATCTGGAACTAAAACTTTAAAAATAGGATGAGGAGTATAACTCACATTATCTAATTCTCCATTTAAAGCAGCAGCTACCATCCGACGGGTATGTTTTATTGGCATTCTTTCACCAACTCCATAGGGGCCTCCTGACCAACCAGTATTGACTAAATATACTTTGCTTTGATGGTGAGTTTCCAAGAGTTTACCTAACATTTCTGCATAAACTGTGGGAGACATGGGGAAAAAACATTGACCAAAACAAGCAGAAAATGTTACTTGAGGTGCGGTAATACCTCTTTCTGTACCTGCAAGTTTGCTAGTATAACCTGACAAGAAATGATACATAGCTTGTTCTTTGGTTAATTTAGCAATGGGAGGTAAAACACCGAAAGCATCAGCAGTTAATAAAATAACTGCTTTAGGATGACTACCGACACCGGAAATAGAAGAATTAGGAATATTTTTTAGTGGATAAGCAGCTCTGGTATTTTCGGTGAGATAACTATCGTCATAATCAGGAATACGGGAGTCTGGATCGAGGATGACATTTTCTAACAATGCACCAAAGCGGATTGCTTCCCAAATTTGGGGTTCATTTTTCGGACAAAGACGAATAGTTTTTGCGTAACAACCACCTTCAAAGTTAAAAATGCCTTCTTCTGACCAACCGTGTTCGTCATCTCCAATTAAACGACGTTCTGGATCGGCCGAAAGAGTGGTTTTTCCCGTACCTGAAAGACCAAAAAATAAGGCTGTATTCCCATGTTTATCCATATTAGCAGCACAGTGCATGGGTAACACATTCTGTTTGGTCATAAAATAATTCATCATGGAGAAAACAGATTTTTTAATTTCTCCTGAATAGCGAGAACCACCAATTAAGACAAGTTTTTTACTTAAACTAACGACAATAAATGCTTCCGAGTTAATATTATCTATTTCTGGAAAACCTTGTAATCCGGGTACTGCAATGACTGTAAAATCTGCTTTATGGTTGGCTAATTCTTCCCAAGAACCGGGACGCAAAAATAATTGATGGGCAAATAAATTTTGATAGGCAAATTCGTTAATTACTCTGACACCATAGGCATATTTAGGATCTGCACCTACATAACCATCAAATACATACAAATCCTTACCTTGTACGTAAGATAATATCCTTTGATATAGTTGCTCAAATTTAGCTTCAGAAATTGGCGCATTGAATTTATTCCAGTCAATTTCATGACGAGTGCTAATTTCTTCTACAATAAATTTATCATTAGGCGATCGCCCTGTATATTTTCCTGTACGCACACATAAAGCACCATTATCTGCTAAAACTGCTTCCCCACGATTAATAGAATGTTCTACTAATTCTGCTACTGATAAATTGCGATAAACTTGGCTTAGGTTTTTCATGCCTAATTCTTCTAAGCCAAAAGTTTTGGTTTCTATCCAATTTTTTGAGCCAATAATACTATCTCCAGTGATCATTGCTCCTGCTCTATCTAACATTTCTTGGGATTTAGAGACGGCATGATATTCGTTGCGGTGAAGATTACTTACCATTTTTTTGCCCTCGATATAAAATATATTTTATTGTGGTTATTTAGTTGTTTTTCTTCTTAATTAGAATTGTATAGGATAATACTTTCTTATTTTCTATTCTCTCTACAAAATTTAATAATTAATTTGATTCAATTAGTAACAATAATCAATTTACTTTAACTAATATTAAGTCAAGAAACTATAACAAACTATTCGTAATTATACTTTTTAGTCCTAATTTTACTAATTTTTCTAACTCTAAAGGATTATCTATCGTCCAACCAGCCAGCTTTATTCCTAAATTATTTGTATCTAATATAATTTGAGGATTGTTTAGTAGGATTTTATATTGACAAAGAATTAAATCAGATTTGTTCCTTACATAACTTAATTTTTCTTGATATTCCGTTATATCTTTTACTAAATAACCTAAAGATATATTTAAGTTTTGTTGACGTACTTTTTGCAGAAAATCAGAATCGAATGACATTATAATGCATCGATCACCTAAATTTTTGCTGGTAATTAAATTGATTAACTTATTAATATCATTTAATTGCCAATCATTTGCTTGCTTAAATTCTGCATAAATTTTGAGATTACTGGGAATAATTAAATCTAATGTTTCTTCGAGAGTAGGAATTTTTTCTCCTTGATAAGCTACATTAAACCAACTACCTGCATCAAGTTTTTTTAATTGTTGTAAAGTAGATTCTTTTAAATTTCCTTGACCGTTAGTTGTTCTTTCTAAGGTAGAATCATGAAAAATAACAGGAATGCGATCGGCACTTAATTGGACATCAAATTCAATACCTTTAGCTTGATATTTAATAGCCTCAGTAAAGGCAGCTAAAGTATTTTCAGGAGCAATTTTACTATAACCACGATGAGCAATTATTTCTAAAGACATTTTTATGACAAAAATGAATTACAGTATTCTAGTTTAGTATGCAATCATCCTTTGATTTGTTTCATTTTTCTGCTTAAATTTATTTAATTTAAATTGGGTGGGTATTGATGATAACTAATTAAAATTTACCCACCATTAGGGATTATTATTTTAATTGGGAATAGCGATGATTGTTAATTTTGTCGAATGTTCCATTGTAAACAAAATTTCTGACCATATCTGATTTAAAGAAATCATGGGGAAAACCTAGTTCAATTTGACTGACTGTATCGAGTTGTTGCATTTGTTCGGCTGATAAATTCAAATCAATACATTGAAGGTTATCTTGCAAATGAGTAATTTTTCTAGCACCAATAATGGGAATTACACCTTTACTTAATAACCAAGTTAAAGCAACTTGTGAAGAACTTTTGCCTATTTGTTCGGCAACTTTATCGACTTCTCTAGCAATATTCAAATTGCGATCGCTTTTATCGACAAATCCCTCCATCATTTCATTATCTAATCTGCGCTCTTCTTTATTATCTTTGTCTTTGGTATATTTTCCTGTGAGCCAGCCACTAGCTAAAGGCGACCAAGCAGTTACACCAATATCAAGAGTATTAGCCATTGGTAATAATTCTCGTTCTGGAGTACGTTGGATTAAACTATATTCAATTTGTAAACCGATAAACTGCGTCCAACCTCTTAATTCAGCCAAGGTATTACATTGAGATACAATCCAAGCGGGAGCGTCAGAAATACCAATATATAAAACTTTTCCCGCTCGAACTAAATCGTCAAAAGCTCGCATTACCTCTTCAGCAGGAGTCATAAAGTCCCAAATATGCAGCCATAAAATATCGATATAGTCAGTGTTTAAACGTTTGAGACTAGCTTCTACCGACTGCACCATATTTTTACGCTGATTGCCACTACCATTAGGATTAGCATCTCCAAAACCATTGGTGTACTTAGTGGCTAATACAACAGCATCTCTTTGATCGGCAATAAACTCACCCAGAAACTTTTCACTTGTCCCATTAGTGTAAACATTGGCAGTATCAATGAAATTACCCCCAGCTTCACGGAAAAGCTCGTAAATTGTTTTACTTTCATCCTTTGATGAACCCCAGCCCCAGTCTTCGCCAAAAGTCATTGTTCCCAAACATAGTTCCGATACTCTCAATCCGCTTTTTCCTAATAATTTGTATTGCATAATTATTTTTTCCTGTGATTTTAATAATTTCGTTTTTAATGTCGGTTTCAATTAATTTTTTTGCTTCATAATTTCTGTTTCGTTTTGCCAAAGATTTTCGGTGAGACGCTGATAAATACCTTGATTCCTTTGCATCAGTTTATAACCAATGAATTCTCGTCTTAAAGTTGCACTGTCTGAATGATAACGTTTAATTATTTCATTGACTTCTTTTTCGGTGTAAGTTCGTCCTAACTCGAATTTCTTTATTAACCATTTCAATATAACTAAACGCTTTTTACGGGAAGCTGGTATTTCAATAATGCGATCGCCATTGATATAATTTCTTAAAACTTTTTCTTCCCATGCTTGTGTGGGTATATCTTCAATCCAATTTGCCATTTGTTCTGAAGTAAATAAAGATTTATTTAAACTAGATAAAGTATCCCCATTGAGTTTATAAAGATGGGTATTTCCTTGCGATCGCATTTCGACTAAATTTAATTTCTTTAACTTTATTAAATGATGGGATATTGTTGGCTCTTTTAATTGCAGACGTGCAGCTAAATCTTCGACGCTACATTCAGTTTGAGACAGAATGCCTACTAACTTTAAGCGATTTTCGTTAGCTAATACTTTAAAAAAGTTGAGTAAAGTCTCAAAATTTGGAGGGTTCATAATTCTGGTTAGATATAATTCTAATTAGAATTATATCTAAATAGTTACAAAGATGGCAACAAATAATTACCTCATAGCGATTAAATGTTTAAAAGCGTTCGATTTAGAGCATATTCTGTCACACAACTAAATCTGGCGTTGCTGAATTGAAATTCGTTTTATTCCTCTAGGTCAAATAAAATGAGATTATAAATTAATGAACAAAAAAATTTAAACCTTGATAATTATGACTAGAAAAATAATCTTTACTTTAATTTGGCTTAGTTTTGTTATTTATGCTTTTGTTTTTTCTCCTCCTGATAGACCAGATACTTTAGAATTAATCAAAAATATGTCAGTAGGAAATTGGGAAGGGATTAATCCTTTAATTTTAGCTGAATTTAATTTAATGGGAATTTGGCCAATGATTTATGCTTGTTTATTATTTATTGATGGTAGAGGTCAAAAAATACCAGCTTTTCCTTTTATTATTGCTTCATTTGCTGTTGGTGGATTTGCTTTAATTCCTTATTTTGCTTTCCGTCAACCTAATCCAGAATTTAAGGGAGAAAAAAATTGGTTGATAAAATTACAAGATTCTCGAATTTTAGGATTATTTATTACAATTTTAGCAATTATTTTATTAGGATTTGGAATTATTAAAGGAGATTGGACAGATTTTATTCAACAATGGCAAACCAGTCGATTTATAAATGTAATGACCTTAGATTTTTGTTTGCTATCTGTTTTATTTCCTACGGTTTTAAAAGATGATATGAAGCGACGCAATTTTGATAATAATTTAATATATTGGCTTATTTCTTTAGTACCTTTACTTGGTTCATCTATTTATCTCTGTTTACGCCCAGCCTTACCAGAAACTAATAACTATAGTTAATCGTTCAGTAATTTTCAATATTTAAGGTGGGCAAATTATTATGCCTAATTACTACTACATAAGATTTAAAAATATTTGCCCACCCTACTACGTTTGCGAAAGCGACGGCGAAGACGAACTACGAACCACGAACCACATTATGTTATGTTTCAAGAAACCCGTAAACGTTTAGCTTTTTGGTACACCAGTGTTACTGCTGTAGTTTTATTATTATTTGCTATAGCAGTATATTTTTATGTGAGTAATACTTTAATTGAAAGAATAGATGATACTTTAAAGCACGTTGCCGAAGTAATAGAACGTTCTTTAGTTATCGAAGAAAATTCTTTTTCTGAAGTAAAATATCGAGTTAATATAGAAGCAAGTTTTAGGAATAATAATAATACAACTGATGACGGGGCGTACAAGCCAAGGGGTCGTGGGGCGAATCGAATTCGCCCCCTTGAGAACCCCGTCCCGAATTCGATTCGGGGGACAGCTCCTAATGATCGCATTGATATAGAATGGTTTAATCCTATGGGTAAACTATTATGGACTACTTTTAATGAACCTCCAGAAATTCCCTTATCTTTTGGTCGTACTGGAAAAACTGTTCATTTATCCTCAGAATATTTATTGCGACAGGTAACAAAAAAAATTGAATTTGGACGCTATATTTTAGGTTATTTAAGAATTAGTCATCCTTGGTTTGAATTTACTATACCTATTCGTCAATTAATATTTGATTTGGCTTTAGGTATTACCATGATGATTATTTCTGTAGGCACAATTGGTTGGTTATTATCAGGTATTGCCATTGAACCAGTTAAAAATTCTTACCATAGTTTAAAACAATTTACAGCCGATGCTTCCCATGAATTAAGAAATCCTATTGCTATGATTCAAACTAACGTACAATTAGCTTTAGAATATGCAGACGGAGAACCACAATTACAACAAAAACAGCTACAAGTTATTGAAAGATTAACCCAAAGATTAGGGCGTTTAGTAAATGATTTATTATTTTTAGCACGTTCTGATAGTGGGGTATTAAAAATAAATTATCAACCCGTACCTTTGGATGCTTTATTAATAGAAGTTATTGAAGAACAAAGAATTTTAGCAGAACAAAAAGGAATTTTTTTATCATTACATATAGGAGAAAAAGAAGACATTTTATCTGATAATGAAGAATTATTTACCCTAGAAGGAGATTGGGATCAATTAGCCCGTTTATTTACTAATTTAATCAGTAATGCCTTAGAATATAGCAAAAAAAATGAGGCAGAAATAGATAGAGAAGTATCGATAGAATTACAATTAATTAAAAGAGAGAGACAACGAAAATTACAAGTAAAAGTTAAAGACAATGGTATCGGTATTTCCGAAGAAGTATTAAATCATATTTTTGACCGTTTTTATCGAATTGATTCTTCTCGTAGTCAAAGAAATAATAATCAAAATGGCTCAGGATTAGGACTAGCAATAGTACAAGCAATAGTCGAAAATCATCAAGGACAAATCACCGTAGAAAGTAAAATAAATGAAGGAACAACTTTTACAGTTATTTTACCTATTAACATAAATTAAAAATAAGATTTAGTTATCACAATAATTTAATTTATCTAACCATAGTAAAACAAACTTTCATAATTTTGGAACTTATTTGTCAGTGATTCAACGTAATACCCCTATAATAGAGTTAAATATTAAAATAAAATAAAAAGCGCTACTTAGACAATAGTGCCAATAACTTAACTTAGGAGAAACTAAATGACAGTAGAAACCCTAGAAGCAAACGGAATAGAGCAAAATAATCACGAAAACCCCTCTACAGAGAATGCTTTAGCACTGAAACACCCTGCCATGATTTATGGCAATCGCCCAGTTGAAGCTTCTCATCTCAATATTGTTAGCACCTATTCTTCCGTAGGTAGTAACCGCCCTGTAGTAGCTAGTGGTTTAAATATTAGTAGTACAATTACCATCTCAGGTGCTCGCCCTATTGCAGTCAGTGGCTTAAAAGTTAGTGAAACTTATACAGTTATGGGAAATCGCCCTGTTGCATCTAATGATATAGATGATCCTGCTTCACTTATGGGTTTTCTGGATTAGAACATTGATTTGTAATATAAATCAATTAAGCATTGCATCCCTGTTCTACTAATTGGGTGGTACAGGGATTTTTTATAATTTAGATGAAATAATTTTTATTCAAATTTAATTCATAATGAAATTAAAATGTCTGATATTAATCAACCAACCTTGAGTGATGTAGTTGCTAAATTAGACCTATTTTCAAATAATTTTGATAAATTATCCACCAATGTAGCAAAATTATCCACTGATGTAGAAAGATTATCTACTGATGTAGAAAGATTATCTACTGATGTAGAAAGATTATCCACTGATGTAGAAAGATTATCCACTGATGTAGAAAAATCTAATGATAGATTTAGTAATTATCAACAAGCTACTCAATGGGTAGTTCAATTAGCTTTTACCTTAATTGCTAGTGCAACAATTACAATAATTATCACTTCTGTTTTTAAATGAAAAAAGTTAGTAAATTTTTAGTTATTAGAAAAAAAATTAAGGAGTATTAAAAATATGCGAATGTTACACACTATGTTGAGAGTAGGAAATTTAGAAGAATCTCTCAAGTTTTACTGCGATGTTTTAGGTATGAAATTATTGCGCCAAAAAGATTATCCCGACGGTAAATTTACCCTTGCTTTTGTGGGTTATGGCGACGAATCAGATAATACTGTCATAGAATTGACCTATAACTGGGGAGTAGATAGCTATGACTTAGGTAATGCTTATGGTCATATTGCCCTTGGAGTTGATGATATTTATAAAACCTGTGAGGAAATTAAAGGTCTTGGCGGAAAAGTCACTAGAGAACCAGGGCCAATGAAACATGGCTCAACTGTAATTGCTTTTGTGGAAGATCCCAACAGTTATAAAATTGAATTAATTCAATTAGGTGCTTCTAAGGTTGATTAAAATTGAAATCTATTTGTAGTAGGCATTTTGCCTGCTGCAAGAGTAGATCTGACTATTTCGCCAGAATAAGATTTTACTTTATTCAGTAGTCAGTAGCGGTGGAAGCCCGCGACGACTAAAGAAGTCGGAACGCCTTTGAGGAGACCTCAAAGGACGCGCACCAAGAGAGGGAATGCTGTTATCATAAGTTTATGCTTTTTTTTGTTAGTTCGAGTCTCTCCGTCCGCACTATTTAATATTTTTATTTTTGATTTAAGGTTGTTGAAAGTTTCTCTGCTATGCCTTCAATCCAAACCTCATCTTGCTTGGTGTAACTACGGGGAGCATTTGCCCCTAAAACTAATACTCCTTCCTTTCCTAAAGGTTGACAAATAATTCCTTGGGTATTCTCAGGCAAATAATCAAATTCTATACGCCCTGGATACAATTTTAAATCAACTAAATATACGGGTTTACCTTTATCTAATACTCGCTGTACAATAGCTCCGGGCTTAAGTTGTGTTTTAGTGCCTAAAATCCCTCGACGTAAAATTGTTTTACCTTGATAATAAACCACCAAAGAGCGGGTAACAGTATTAGTTAAAATTAAACGGGTTGCCCAAGCTAATTCGGTTTTAACAGTTTCCGATAAATTTGGTTCTAATTCAAAACCTTCCTCGCCTATTAATTCCACCGTATCAGGTGCTACAGCTTGTAATTGTTGCCAAATAATGTAAATCAAAATTAAAACTGCACTTTCAATAATTCCTAAAGCGTCAGAGCGTGCTTGAGAATCTGTAAGACTCAAGGTACTGAAACGATTTACCATGAGCAGCAAACCCCCTAAAATACCAACGTATAGGGGTAAAAGACGCAATATATTATTTGAGTTAGATTTCGCCATAGTTGGTAATATTAATACCTGAAAAGGATAAACTGAAATCCCTTTCAGTAAGTTTTAATCTTCCCCTGGTTCTAAAATTCGTTGAAAAAGATAGCCTGTACCTCTGGCCGTAAGAATTAATTCTGGGTTAGAAGGATCTTCCTCTAATTTAGCTCTTAAACGGGAAATATGGACATCTACCACTCTTGTATCCACATGACGCTCTGGAGTATAACCCCAAACTTCTTGTAAAATTTCTGAACGAGAGAATGCTTCACCAGAGCGACTAACCAACAATTCTAAAAGGCTAAATTCCATTCCGGTAAGACGGATACGCTCGTCACCTTTATATACTTGGCGTTTATTTGTATCAATTTTAATAGAACCAATGGAAATAACTCCAGAGCTAGGAATCCCCGGAGAACCATTTTTTTCAACTCTACGTAATACCGATCTAATTCTTGCTTCTAATTCCTTGGGAGAAAATGGCTTGACTACATAGTCATCAGCACCTAATTCTAATCCTGTAATGCGATCGGCTACATCTCCTAGGGCAGTTAACATAATAATAGGTATATCTGATTCTTTGCGTAATTCTTGACAGACACCATAGCCATCTAATTTGGGCATCATTACGTCTAATACTACCAAATCTGGCTCAGTAGAATGGAAGATTTCTAAGGCTTCTTCTCCGTCTGCTGCTGTAACTACATCATAACCAATCATGGATAGACGAGTTTCTAAAATTCTTCTGATGCTTGCTTCATCATCAACCACAAGAATTTTTTCTTTGTTAGTTTCCAATTTTAAGACTCCTTCATTTTGGCTTATTTTGTGGGACAATAAGTTATTTTACGATATATTCATGGGCTATTGGTTATTGTGAGTAAAACTAATCAAGAAATTAAATCATAATCAATAACAATAAAATTTTTAATGTTGAAAAATATCTTTGTAATAAAGCAAATCTAAAGCAACAAATACAGGAACACATTGAAAGCATTGTTTTGCTAATTCCCAACGATCTTCTCTTTGTAACATAGCGGTTAGTTTATCTTTCAGTGGTAAAAGATATCTGACATCATTGGCAGCATAACTTAACTGTTCATCAGATAAATTAGCAGCATTACCCCAATCTGAACATTGAGAAGTTTTATCTAACTCAACTGTTTCTAACTCTTGAACTAGGCTTTTTAAACCATGACTAGAAGTATAAGTACGAGCAAGTTTACTAGCAATTTTAGTACAAAAAATTGATGTTGTTTCGATACCTAAAGTATAAGTAAACTGGGCAACATCAAAACGAGCAAAATGGAAAACTTTAATAATATTTTTTGCTTCCATTAGAGTTTTTAAATTAGGTGCTTCTGTTTGATTTTTACTTATTTTAATGACAGTTACATATCCTGAAGCATCGCACAGTTGTACCAGACAAAGGCGATCGCGCTGTGGGATTAAACCCATTGTCTCTGTATCTACTGCAATAGCTTCAGCAGATAAATAACGGGATAAAGTTTCGGAGGAAAGGTCATTATCACATACTTGAAAATTATCTAATTTCATCAGATTGTAATCATATAAAAGCAAGTGAATTTTACCACAAATCAG
>CAYPSO010000053.1:20413-27122 GCA_964413275.1 uncultured bacterium
TGATTTGGTTCTAAAGGAGAAGCAGCTTGATTGACAGTTACAAAAAGCTCGGTAGCCTTTATGCCTTTTGGCGGTAATTGGGGAGGATTAAGACGGATAAAAACCGAACCTTTTTCGTTAGTATTAAATTCTCCACAATAAATAGTTTGATCGTTATTCAGTTTCAACCATAAACGATAGATTTCCCCCGGAGGCAAAGGTGGCAAGTCTTTTAAAGAAAGAACTACTTCTTCCCATTTACCCGGAGTAAATAATAAAGTACCCGCAGATTGAGAAACCTGTTGATTGCCAGTCAGAGCAACTAAACGGCTATTGGGTTGCTGAAGTAAATTAGCTACCCTTTCTATTTCTTGTTTTTGAGCAAAGCTAAACTGTTGGCGTAGGCGAAAATTATCAAAAGCTAAGACCAAAGTTGATAAAATTGCGAGAATTGTAATTATATTTCGCCAAGGATTACGAGGAGTTTCAATAACTTCTGGAGTTGTTACCACCTCTGGGGTTGTGGACATTTCTAGAGCTGCTGCTTGTAAAATGCGATCGCGTAAATATGCGGGTGGTTGCATGGGAGGAGCGTCATTGGCCAATATCCCCATAACAGCTTGTAATTCTTGAAGTTCTTGCCGTAAAGCCTCATCTGTCTGCATTGAACGTTCTATTTCATCGCTTTGATCTTCATCTAGATCGTCTAAAATATAACCAGCAGCCAGTTCTTGGAATTCATCAGATAGTCGTCTATTCATTATAATTATCCTCCTTTTTAAACAGATTGGTTTTCTAATAAAAGTTTTTTAAGTTGTGTTAGTCCTTGGCGAGAACGACTTTTAACCGTTCCCAAAGTGAGATTAAGAGTTTGGGCAATTTTGGCTTGACTTAATCCCTCAAAATAGTTCATTTTTAGAACTGTTCGCTGTATTTCAGGTAGTTGCTCCAAAGCTCGTTGTAGCTTATCCCTTTGCTCTTCTTGAGACGCTTCTTCTAATGGAAGAGTCGTGATTGAACCTTCTGAGATAATTTTTTGCCATTTTTCTAAAAATTTATGGCTGGTATTACCTTTACGAATTTTATCGATCGCACGGGAGCGTGTTAATAAGCCTAAAAAGCTACTTAAAGCACCTCTGTTTGGATCGAAACGGTTTTGTTTCCAGAAAGTTAAAAAAATCTCCTGAGTTAAGTCTTCAGCTTCTTGCTGATTTTGTAAAATTTTGAAAGATACACTATAAACTAATCCAACATATCGATCATACAAAATAGCTAGGGCTTGTTGTTGTCCCGATTGCAGACGAGTTACTAATTCTGCATCAGTTGCGTCTGTTAGTCCCATAATTTCAATCTATAAACTTTGGTTTTATCATAAGTCTCAACTAAGCTCTATTATTAGTACGTTTATCAAAGCTTAATAGAACATAACTTTATTTTTAATTTGTCATTGGTTATTTATTAGTCCTTTGCCTTCATGACTAATTTACCCAAAGTAGAGGTTGAAAAATGTTCAACCCCTAAAGGTTTTATGGGATTTTGATCCAAACACAAAGAAAAAAGTTCAAACTTGATCCAATTGTTTTTGAGTTACGTACTAATCACAGAACAAAGAAAAAAGTTCAAACTTGATCCAATTGTTTTTGAGTTACGTACTAATCACAGAACAAAGAAAAAAGTTCAAACTTGATCCAATTGTTTCTGACTCACGTACTAATCACAGAACACAAAAAACAACAAAAACTAATAAGTTAAAAAGCTTGTTAGTTCAAGGATAAAACCTTAAAGCATTTTCACAACTTCTCATACGTAGAAGCACTTGGCTTCAGAAGTATCGAGGCTTTATGACCTCAAGATTGAGGTGATATACCTTAAATTTCTGCTGCCTAAAAACTAAACAAGGAATAAATTTTAGGAGTAAAAAAATGGCTGTTAATAACGATACTCTCATTGGTGGCGAAGGAAACGATGTACTCATTGGTGGTGCTGGTAACGATCTTTTACAAGGAGAAGCTGGTAACGATTTAGCAATTGGCCGCAAAGGAAACGACACCCTTTTAGGAGGTGATGGTGACGATACTCTCAAAGGTGACGCTGGTAACGATATTATCATTGGTCAAAAGGGTGCAGACAAAATGTTTGGCGGCAAAGGCAACGATCTCTTTGGTTGGAGAAATGGAGATGGTAGTGACATTGTCATTGGTGGTAAAGGTTACGACGTTGTGGCTGTAAGCGATGCACCGGATGACGGAGATGAATTTGTGCTTGAGGCAAAAGGCAAGCAAGCCATTTTTGAACGGGTTAACCTTGTTCCGTTTTCTATCAAAACTAAGCAAGTAGAAAAGTTTGACATTGATGCTACTGGTGGTGATGATTCTTTAAAAGTTGGGGATTTATCTCGCACCCATGTGAAACGAGTTGAATTTTCTGGTGGCGATGGTAACGATTTACTTGATGGTGAAGATACCAGTACCAGATTATACGGTGAAGGTGATGCTGGAGATGACACTCTCATTGGTGGTAGTGCTAATGATACCTTAATCGGTGGAGACGGCAATGACTCCATTGAAGGAGAAAAAGGCGATGACGTGATGATTGGTGGTGCTGGAGATGATGTTTTAGAATGGGATGACGGCGACGGTAGCGATACAATTAGCGGTGGTGATGGCTATGACGTTGTTGAAGTAGAAGGCTCATTACTTCAGGGTGATGATTTTGTTCTTGCTCAAGATGGTAATAAAGCTATTTTTGATCGCATTAATCTTGGTAAATTCACCCTCACCGTTGATACCAGTGAAAAATTTGAAGTTAGCGGTGAAGGAGGCGACGATTTATTTACTGTTAAAGATTTATCTGCCACTGACGTTAAATTAGTCGAATTTTCTGGTGGTGCTGGTAACGATACCCTTAATGCTAGTGCAAGCAACACACAGATTATTGCTGATGGCGGTGCAGGTAACGATTTACTTTCTGGTAGTAGTGTTCCTGAAATTACAGATACTTTAAAAGGTGGCGCAGGTAATGACACCATCATCGGTAATAAAGGTGACGACCAAATGTTTGGTGATGCAGGCAGAGATCGCTTAATCTGGAATAATGGCGACGGTAGCGACATCATGGAAGGTGGAAAAGGCTACGACGTGGTAGAAGTTAACGGTGCTATTGCCGACGGCGATAACTTTGAATTAAGAGCTAATGGACAGCGTGCAGAATTTGAACGTCTTAACTTAGGTCCATTTACCCTTGACGTTGATGATGTGGAAAAATTTGAAATCAACGGTGGTGGCGGTAACGACACTCTTAATGTTCAAGATTTGACTGGTACTGATGTCAAACGAGTTGTCTTTAACGGTGGTGATGGTGATGACATCCTAGACGCTAGTGCTAGTAACGTTAAAATTTATGCCGATGGCGGTGCAGGTAACGATTTACTTTCTGGTAGTAGTGTTCCTGAAATTACAGATACTTTAAAAGGTGGCGCAGGTAATGACACCATCATCGGTAATAAAGGTGACGACCAAATGTTTGGTGATGCAGGCAGAGATCGCTTAATCTGGAATAATGGCGACGGTAGCGACATCATGGAAGGTGGAAAAGGCTACGACGTGGTAGAAGTTAACGGTGCTATTGCCGACGGCGATAACTTTGAATTAAGAGCTAATGGACAGCGTGCAGAATTTGAACGTCTTAACTTAGGTCCATTTACCCTTGACGTTGATGATGTGGAAAAATTTGAAATCAACGGTGGTGGCGGTAACGACACTCTTAATGTTCAAGATTTGACTGGTACTGATGTCAAACGAGTTGTCTTTAACGGTGGTGATGGTGATGACATCCTAGACGCTAGTGCTAGTAACGTTAAAATTTATGCCGATGGCGGTGCAGGTAACGATACCCTAATCGGTGGCAGTGGTGATGATTTACTTATCGGTGGTGATGGTAGCGATTTACTCATCGGTGGTGGTGGTAATGATACCCTCATTGGTGGTAATGGTTTAGATGGTTTCGGTTTTGATAGTAATGCTGCTTTCAACCCCATTGATATTGGTGCTAATACCATTTCTAATTTTACCCAAGGTGAAGATTTAGTTGTTCTCGATAAAACAGTCTTCAGTCATTTAAGCAGTGATGTTGGTATTGGCTTTAGTTTAGATAGTGAATTTGCTGTTGTTAGCAATGATGCTGATGCTGAGGGTAGTGAAGCCTTGATTGTCTATAGCACAGGTACAGGTAATCTCTATTACAACCAAAATGGCGCAGATTCAGGTTTAGGTGATGGTGGTTTGTTTGCGACAGTTCAAGACATTCCTACTTTAACTGAGAATGACTTTGTGATTCAGGCATAGTATAGCTTTTAGCTTTTAGTAATCAGCTTAGATTTGATCCTTTTATGTATGTAGTTTATTCCCCCTCCTAAAAAAGGGGGATTTTTATTGGTTATTAGTTAGCTTTTAGCAATTAGCTTCCCAATTCCCAATTCATAATTCATAATTCATTCCCTATTCACTTTTTTAAAGCTAAGGTTAAACCATCAGCAATGGGAACTAGGCTAAGATTAATCCGCTCATCTTGATATAATTTTTGATTAAATTCTCTAATTTTAGTAGTTCTATTATCTTGTACTTCCATATCAATAACTTGACCAGACCAAAGGACGTTATCAATAATAATTAAACCACCAGTTCTAATTAATTGCAGCGATCGCTCATAATAATTTTCATAATTACCTTTATCTGCGTCTATAAAAGCGAAATCAAAACTACTGCTTTCTCCATTGACAATTAATTTATCTAATGTCTCTAAAGCGGGAGCAATATGTAAGTCAATTTTATTACTTACTCCTGCCTTGAACCAATATCTACGGGCGATGTCTGTAAATTCTTCACTCACATCACAGGCTACTAATTTACCATCTTCAGGTAAAACTAAAGCCACAGCTAAGGAAGAGTAACCCGTAAATACTCCAACCTCTAAACATTTTTTTGCTCCCATTAATTTAACCAGTAAAGCCATAAATTGTCCCTGCTCTGGAGAAATCTGCATCATACTCATAGGATGTGAGGCAGTTTCCTGACGTAGTTGATTTAAAATCTCTGTTTCTCTTAAAGATACAGAAAGTAAATATTCGTAAAGTTGATTATCCAGTCCAATGCTTTTATTTGACATTTTATTGAGTTACTATGGCTATAATGTTAAATTTTACAAAAAATTTGAGATAATCTATAGAAATTAAAGCTTTCAGCGATCCATAATGGTCATTCAGATAATAGAATAATGCAGTGAAACATTGAAACTGTCTTGATTTACTAATTTATTAAATCAAAAAATTGGCAGAATTGATGTAAATTACTCTAAAACAGAGTTTAATAGAGTAAAGTTAAGTAAAACAATATATCTAAAGGAGATTTAGATGAATAAAGGTGAATTAGTCGATTCGATTGCCACTAAGGCCAGTGTCACTAAAAAACACGCTGACGCAGTTTTAACGGCTGCGATTGAAACCATCATGGAAGCAGTGTCCGAGGGAGATAAAGTTACTCTAGTTGGTTTTGGTTCTTTTGAACGTCGGGAAAGAAAAGCTCGCGAAGGACGTAATCCTAAGACTGGCGATAAAATGCAAATTCCTGCTACCTTAGTACCTGCTTTCTCTGCTGGTAAGTTGTTTAAAGACAAAGTTGCACCCAAAGAATAAATCTTCTAATCTGGCAGAAATCATGGTAAAAAGACCAAATCACGGCGGTAATTTGAATTGGGCTGCAACTGTTGCCGGATGCAACCCAGCCGCTATTGTTGATTTTTCTGCCAGTATCAATCCCTCAGGCCCACCGAAAAGTGCGATTGAGGCTATTATTAGGGGTCTATCAGCGATAAACTCATATCCTGACCCCAATTATTCTCAATTAAAATCTGCGATCGCAGATTTTAATCATCTCTCTCCAGAATGGGTATTACCTGGTAATGGAGCGGCTGAGTTATTGACTTGGGCAGCTTGGGAATTATCTCAATGTCAAGTAACATACTTACCGGTGCCAGCTTTTAGCGATTATTACCGAGCCTTGAATACTTGGCAGGCTAAGGTTAAGTTATGTTCTCTTGATTTAGTTTCTTTAGAAACTGGTGCATATTCTCAAGCAGGATTACTTTTAAATAATCCCCATAATCCCACGGGAAAATTATTTAATCGAGAGATAATTTTGCCCTATTTAGAACAGTTTAAGTTGGTGATTGTAGATGAAGCTTTTATGGATTTTTTACCTCCTCAACAGTCACAAAGTTTGATTTCTTTGGTGGAGAATTATCCTAATTTGGTGATTGTGCGATCGCTAACTAAATTTTATAGTTTACCCGGTTTAAGATTTGGTTATGCTATTTCTCACCCGGATAGAATACAAAAATGGCAACAATTAAGAGACCCTTGGTCAGTAAATATCTTAGCAGCTATGGCAGCAGAAGCGGTAATTAAAGATAAAGAATTTCAACAAAAAACTTGGGATTGGTTATTACCTACTCGACAAAAATTATGGCAAGATTTAGCTGCTTTACCTTATCTGAAACCTTTAATGGGTAGTGCCAATTTTTTACTCGTAGAAACTACTCAATCAAGTTTAAAATTACAAGAAAAACTTCTCAAAAAATCGCAAATTTTGATCAGAGATTGTCTTAGTTTTCCAGAATTAGGAGATAAATATTTTCGTATAGCTGTCAGAAATATAGAAGATAATAAATATTTAAT
>CAYPSO010000053.1:27222-31254 GCA_964413275.1 uncultured bacterium
AACTATTTATTATGTCTGACAAAAAAGAAACGACAATTCTAATATTATCTTTGCTAATTACTTTAGGTTTAATTGGCGGAGGTGCTTGGTGGTTTGCCAATAAATTTAGCTCTAATAATAATTTACCTATTAAAATTAATACTTCAGGAAATGATAATAATTCACTAATAACAACTCGTATGAGTGCAGGAGAAAAATTATTAATTACTGAAGATATTAACCCCAATAAACAATCAGCAGCCCAAGCTTTAGCCGCAGGAAATTATCAAGAGGCGATCGCAAAATTTCAACTATCTTTAAATAATAATCGTAACGATCCTGAAGCCTTAATTTATCTCAATAATGCTCGTATTGCTAATAATAAATCTTACAGTATCGTCGTGGCTTCCGTACCTGTGGGTACAGAAGTAAATGCAGCTAAAGAAATATTAAGAGGAGTTGCCCAAGCCCAAAATGAAATTAACTCAACAGGTGGCATAAATGGCATACTTTTAAAAATAGTAATTGCTAATGATGATAATAATCCCGACATCGCTCAAGAATTAGCTCAACAATTTGTAGAAAATTCAGAAATTTTAGGAGTAATAGGACATTTTGGCAGCGAAACAACTATTGCTGCGGCTAAAGTTTATCAAAGTAATGGTTTAGTCGTAATTTCTCCTACAAGCACCTCTGTTAATATTTCTAGTATTGGTAATTATATCTTTAGAACAGTACCAAGCGATCGCTTTGCGGGAAATAGTTTAGCTAATTATATGTTAAATAATTTAAAACTCAAAAAAGCAGCCATATTTTATAATGCTCAAAGTGATTATAGTACCTCTCTAAAAGACGTTTTTACCACAGCAGCATTTGGAGAAGGAGGAGAAATAGTTGGAGATTTTGATATTAGTAGTGCTAATTTTAATCCTGCTACTGCTTTACAAGAAGCAACTCAAAGAGGTGTGGAAGTATTAATGTTAGCTCCTAATTCTGCCACTTTAGATCGAGCGTTGCAAGTAGTACAAGTTAATAATAAAAAATTACCTATGTTAGCCGGAGATAGTGTCTATAAACCCAAAACATTACAAATAGGAGGAGATGATAGTTTAGGGATGATTGTAGCAGTACCTTGGCACGTTTTAGCTCATCCAAATTCACCTTTTGTAAAAACAGCAAATAATCTTTGGGGAGGTGATATTAATTGGCGCACAGCTATGGCTTATGATGCCACTAAAGCTTTAATTGCAGCTATTAAAAAAAATCCCACTCGTGAAGGAATACAACAATCATTATCAGATCCAAATTTTAGTGCTGATGGTGCATCGGGAGATATTAGATTTTTAGCTTCAGGAGATAGAAATCAAGCAGTACAATTAGTAGAAATAGTTAAAGGTAATCGATCTGGTTTTGGTTTTGATTTTGTACCAATTAGCCCTGGTTTATGAAACTTAATCTATAACAGATAAAAAAAGGTATTAGAGAATTTAATAAAAATGAATCTTAAATATAAAATGATTATTCAATGGAGTGAGGAAGAGAATATTTATCTTGTTGCTTTACCAGATTTTCCCGGAAAACAATGGGCTACTCACGGAAAAACTTATGAACAAGCTGTAACCTTCGTTGGGTTTTACTATCGTTCAACTCAACCTACGAGAAGGGCTATCAAACTTCGTTATAAATATTATTAATTTTATTCATGTTTTTGAGACTATTATTTTAATTTAGATGTGATAGCAATTTACTTTAGTTATTCAAGTTCTCCATCTTCTTCTAACCATTTCAAAGCTTGTTGCACATCTTTAATATAAGACGGACATAAATAAATTTCAAGAGACTCTGTATCTAAAAAATATTGTATTACTAATAATTTTAATTGTTTAAAATTAACCTCTAAATTTATTTCCAATAATTCATTTTTTTCATTTGAATTTTCTTCTGTAGAAATAACAATAGCATTCAATTTATTAGAAACTCGATCGCAACTTAATTCACAAATAAACCTCTGATTATTCCATCTTATAATATAACAATGTTGGATTATTTTTACGGAGAATATCTTTAGGGTAATATTTATAAAGTTCCGTCGGGTTAAATGATTTTGTAATGATGTGTTTTCCGCTCACGGTTGGTAATTCTAAAAGAATATTTTCTTGATAATTTGGCGCACTTTCTAAGATAATCTGTTTAATCTTTTCGTACTCAGATAAGTTATCAATATCAACAATCCACCTTTTATCCTTAACAGGACATTGATCTATTCCTTTTGATACAAGATTAGTATATTTACCTGTATCTGAATCGGAAGCTAGTCTAATAGATAACTCTTTAAGAATAGAAAAACCTAACTTTCGAGACTCTATTAAGTTAAGGTTGATATAAATTCTAGCTTGATAAAAGTTTGCTAACTCTTTTATTTCAGGATATTTACGTTCTAAATACTCTTGATTTCTAATATAGTATTCTTTAATAACTTTTGTTTTTCTGGAGGTTGAATTGTCTATGTCTTTTAACCTTTGCATTACCTGAATAAAATAAAAATCTTCTTGTTCTCCGTAAGTTAGTAGTGGTTTAATAAGTTCTACATTATCTATTATCATTTATTTATCCTCCTGTTCTACTATATATTATATTTGTTACAATTGCGATAACTAATCGAGATTAATAATAAGTTAAAAAAATGACTCCAGAAGAAATTAGACAAACCATTGAACAAATGTTAGCGGTTCAAAGGCAGATACAAGAAAGTCAGATTAAAAATACTGATAACATTGCCAGATTAGAAAGCACAGTTCAAGAAAATAGCCGACAAATCCAAGAAAATAGCCGACAAATTCAGGAAAATAGTCAACAAATCCAAGAATTAAGAAAAATGACCACAGAGAGTCGAGAAGATATTGCTACTTTAGTGACAGAAATAGCTAGATTGACAATAGATCAAAGAGAAAAATTTAATCAGTTTTATGGTTATCATATGTCGGCTGATTCTGAACGTTTAAATATTATTGAAAGATTAAATAAATTAGAACAGGAGGTAGAAGAAATAAAACGAAAAAATAATGATAAATAACAACAAGTTTTAAGCTAATAATTCTCCTGTTTCTTGTAAAGAATGAAGGCGATGATAAATTCCGCCATGCTCTAAAATAACTTAATAGTTATTATAAACTTAATCTCTTATTTAGCAAAAAAGTACACTAATAGATATTGTTTATATATTGTTGAGCTTCTTGTCGTAATTTTAAAAGTTCATCATAATTAATGTTTTTTCTTTTTATTAAATAATTGATGGGTTTCAAAAAATTAATTAATTTGTCCCGTTTTTTTCTTTTTTCAATAGTATTCCAAATATCAGTTCTATTAACAAAATTTAAAAGAGTTGATTTTATATTTTCTAGATCGCCAAGTCCTTTGTGACATAATGCCAATCCTATGTAAGCGATAATTGATCTCTCCAATTTTTCTTCTAAAAATAATGCTTTGGTAAATCTCAATCTAGCTTTTCGTAATAAATTTTTCTGTGTTTCTAGTATTTCTGAACTCAATGATTGATCTAAGAGTCTTAAAGCAGTATTCAATTCTGATTCTTCAATCATCTCTACGTTTTTTAATTCTAGACCAAACATCAGATTTTATAAGTTCATTGAGTGCTAATTTAATATTATCTATGTCACCAAGTTTTTTATGGCAAAGAGCTAACCCTACATAAGCAATTATTAATTTTTTGTAACCTTTTTTTTCTAATTCTATAGCTTTTGTAAAGCAATCTATTGCATCATACAGTAAAGTTTTTTCTTCTATTTTTGAAATTTCTGCCTGTTGTAATACTTCAAGAGCAGTATTTAATTCTACATTAATTAATTTATCTAATTTTTCATCCAGTTTAATCTCAAAAGTTTTGATAAATCCTAAATACTTACTTATAGCTTTTGATGTATTAAAAATATCTTTGATCGTAATATCCATTATTAGATTAATAATAAAATATTAAATATTTATTTTTTTTAAATTAACATTTACAGTCAAATACACTAATTTTCTGTTTGTTAC
>CAYPSO010000054.1:0-28200 GCA_964413275.1 uncultured bacterium
CCTCTTACCTATTACCTATTACCTCTTACCTATTACCTCTTACCTCTTACCTCTTACCTCTTACCCTTTACCTCCTGCCCTCTGTCTCCTGTTCCCTACTTCTGCGTAATGGCTTATGATGTTCATAATTATTAATTAATTAAGTAATTTAACTTCATGCACGCCCTCTCAATACCCACTTGGATTATACATATTTCCAGCGTTATCGAATGGACTGCTGCTATTTGGTTAGTTTGGATTTACGGAGAAGTTACCAAAAATCGTTATTGGTGGACTTTATCTATTGCTATGTTACCAGCCTTAGTCAGTGCCATGTGTGCTTGTACTTGGCATTTTTTTGATAACTTAGAATCTTTACAATGGTTAGTTACAATCCAAGCATCAACGACTGTTTTAGGTAATTGTACTTTATGTGCTGCTGGTTGGTGGATTTGGCGTTCTACAAAAAATCCTCAAGAATCTAAATAACTGATACTGATGTAGTATTCAGTATTCAGTATTCAGGAGGAAGAAGGGGAAAAAGCTAATACCTAATATCTTTCCCATAACGTCAATAAATAACTAATAACAAATTATGTCTAAAGATACTTTATTCGCTTTGTCTTTGTTTCCTTATTTGGGATTTTTATGGTTTATGACTCGTTCCGGAAAAACACCTCGTTTAGCTTTAATTGGCTTTTATTTATTACTGGTATTTGTAGCCGTTACTATTCCTGCGGGAATTTATGCAAAAGTTCACTATAATGACGCTTTAGCAAATATAGATTGGTTACATGGCAGTGCAGAAGTATTCTTAACAATCTCGAATATTTTTGTGGTATTAGGTTTTCGAGAGGCAATTTTAGCGAAAAAAGCAGAAAATTAATTTACATCATTAATCATGTTGTTACGCGATCACATTCTTACTGGAATTGACCAATCATTGAACATTGACGAGCGACCCCGACGAGGTTTCCTCGTCTTGGGAACGCACGAGTTAAACATTGATAAATGATAAATAAAATGACTGATTATTGTTAAATATTCAATGGAGAAATGGTAACATAGAACTAAAATTAGGAAAACTGTTATTTAAAGAATAACTAATATGACGAAATTGCAATTAATTCAAGCAGAAATTGAAACTCTTGCATCCGATGAATTTATCTATTTAAAAAATTGGATTAATGAGTTAGATGCTCAACAATGGGAAAAGCAAATTGAGGAGGATTCTAATGCAGGAAAACTTGATTCACAATATGCTGCTATCTGATTATATTGATCATTCTTTTGCCCCTCAATAGATTGCTGTAAAATTTTAATTATGTGGTCTTTACTTAAATATTTAATAATTGGCTCTATTAAACGTTCAACAGATGATTTTGCATAAGAAAAACCATTAGACTTAGTAAAACTAACTATATTATTATCTATGATCTTTTGACGTAATTTTTCATGGTCACTGTTTGAATCATCAGCAAATAACAAAAGTAAAACTTTTTCTTTTTCCTTAAAATCTAAATCAAAGTATTTAAGACTAAAATCTTGTTTATTTAAATCATCAGTTATCAATTGAAAAATTAATATCTGTGATTTATCTTTTGTATTGTTAAGATATTCATGGAATTTTGCTTTAAATGTATCTGATGTTAATTCCCATAATACTAATACCTTATATTCAAGAATTAACTGTGAAAAGTAACTATATCTATCATCTCCTGTTAAATCTATTATCTTAGATATTGATTCATCATCAATTGATTCAAGTGTATTAGGATATTCTCGATAAATAGCAACAAACACAAGAATATACCTTTCTATCGTATTTTCAACATCATTTATTCTTTCCTCTGGCAGATACAAAATTTTCTTGAGGCAAAATTTTAATAAATTACCACGATATTTTTCTGATTGTTGTAAATGCCTTCTACGAAGAAACTTAATAAGATTATCAATTTCGCTTGGAAAATATGTACTTTGTATATCATTTTCTATTGCATTTATTAAAGCTTTTCCTATAGTTGGTGGTTGACTTAACACAATCTCTATTGCTATTCTAATGTAGTGTCTAACAAGTTCTGGAGTGGGCTGAAATAATAATTCATCAGAATCCATAACTGGATGAGCGCAACGATGTCTATCTTTTTGAATACGATCTATATCTTCAAATTCAATTTTTGTAAACATTTTAATATTATTATAAGCATTATCTAATATTTCTCTTTCCCATGATGAAACCTTTCCTAAATTAGTATCTTTTCTTATTTTTTCAATATCTTTAATACATTGAATTGCAGCTGAATCTTTATATTGTTCAGCTAAATGACGTACTTTATAATATATATCTAAAACTATAGCAATCCAAATAGAAACAATAGCCGATCTATAAGCACCAGAAAAGTAGGCATTAACTGATTCTTCTGCATAAGCTCTAATATTGGCATCAGGTATTATTAATAATAAACTTTCAAGATCAGCTAGTTGACTATATTTTTTCATATTTATTTATTATTTGAATTGACATTGCAATCGGTGTAATTTAGTTTATCAGTAACTCTTGTAACATACCCTTTACAATAAAATAACAAAGAGAAAATACTATAGGAGAACAACCTAACTTATGTTAGAAACTTATCGTAAACACACTGAACAAAGAGCCAAGCTAGGTATTCCTCCCCTACCTTTAACCGCCGAACAAACATCGCAATTATGCGAACTTCTCAAAAATCCACCCCAAGGGGAAGAAGAAACCTTAATGATGATGCTACGGGATAGAATACCCCCCGGAGTTGACGAAGCAGCTTACGTGAAAGCAGGTTTCTTAACTGGAGTTGCTAAAGGTGAAATCGTCTCTCCCTTAATTAGTTCTCAAGGAGCAGTAGATTTACTCGGTACAATGATGGGAGGGTATAACGTACAATCCCTTGTCAAGTTACTTAAATCAAAAGATAGCAACATTGCCTCCGCAGCAGCTACTGCTTTAAGCAAAACCCTGTTAATATTTGATGCTTTTAATGATGTCTTGCATTTAGCTGATACTAATCCCCATGCCAAAGAAGTGATAGATGCTTGGGCTAATGGAGCATGGTTTATTAGTAAGCCTAAAGTTGCTAAAAGTATTACTGTAACAGTATTTAAAGTATCGGGTGAAACCAACACCGATGACTTATCCCCAGCACCCCACGCTACTACTCGCCCAGATATTCCCCTCCACGCTTTAGCTATGCTAGAGTCAAAAATGCCTGATGGTATTGCAACTATTGCCGAATTAAAGAAAAAAGGTCATCCCGTCGCTTATGTTGGTGATGTAGTCGGTACAGGTTCATCTCGTAAATCGGCGATTAACTCAGTATTATGGCATATTGGCCATGATATTCCCTATATTCCTAATAAAAGAGCCGGAGGTTACATATTAGGCGGTAAAATTGCCCCAATTTTCTTTAATACTGCCGAAGATTCGGGAGCATTACCCATCGAATGTGATGTGAATAATCTCAATACTGGGGATGTGATTACTATTTATCCTTATGAGGGTAAAATTACCAACGAAAACGGCGAAACTATCAGCACCTTTACCCTCAAACCTGAAACCATTTTAGACGAAGTTAGAGCAGGTGGTAGAATCCCTCTATTAATTGGTCGAGGATTAACCGATAAAACCCGTCAAGCGTTAGGTTTAGATCCTTCCAGCTTATTTGTACGTCCAATCCCCCCTACTCCCCTTCCCAAGGGAGATTCAGAAGGCGCAGGGATTCCGGGTTTCACTTTAGCTCAGAAAATGGTCGGAAAAGCCTGTGGTGTCGCTGGTATTCGCCCCGGTACATCTTGCGAACCAATTATGACCACAGTAGGATCTCAGGATACCACAGGGCCGATGACAAGGGATGAATTAAAAGAGTTAGCCTGTTTGGGTTTCAATGCAGATTTAACCTTACAAACCTTCTGTCACACCGCAGCTTATCCCAAACCCGTTGATATTAAAACTCACCACGATTTACCCGACTTTTTCTCAACTAGAGGAGGAGTGGCATTAAAACCGGGAGATGGTATCATTCACTCTTGGTTAAATCGGATGTTATTACCGGATACAGTAGGTACAGGTGGCGATTCTCACACTCGTTTCCCTCTTGGTATTTCCTTCCCTGCAGGTTCTGGTTTAGTGGCTTTTGCTGCAGCTTTAGGGGTAATGCCTTTAGATATGCCAGAATCGGTTTTAGTCAAGTTTACAGGGGAATTACAGCCCGGTGTTACCTTACGAGATATTGTTAATGCGATTCCTTGGGTAGCCATGCAACAGGGTAAACTAACCTACGGACAAGAGAACAAAATCAATGTTTTCAACGGACGAATTATGGAAATGGAGGGTTTACCCGATTTGAAGGTAGAACAAGCCTTTGAGCTTACCGATGCTACTGCTGAACGCTCTTGTTCTGGTAGTACCATTAAACTAAGTGAGGAAACTGTAGCCGAATACTTACGCTCCAATGTGGTGTTAATGAAAAATATGATCGCACGGGGCTATCAAGATGCACGCACCCTGTTACGTCGGATTGCCAAGATGGAAGAATGGTTAGCTAATCCTAGTTTAATGTCTGCCGATCCTGACGCGGAATATGTGGATACCATTGAAGTTAATTTAAGTGAGATTAAAGAGCCTATTGTTGCTGCTCCCAATGACCCCGATAATGTCAAGCGAATGAGCGAATGTGCGGGGGATAAGGTGGATGAGGTATTTATTGGCTCTTGTATGACCAATATCGGCCATTATCGGGCTTCTGCCAAAATTTTAGAGGGTGCAGGTACGGTAAAAGGTCGCCTTTGGGTATGTCCTCCGACTCGCATGGATGAACAACAACTGCGGGAAGAAGGAGTTTACGGTATCTTTGCGGCTGCGGGTGCAAGAACAGAAATGCCCGGATGTTCCTTGTGTATGGGTAATCAAGCACGAGTAGAAGATAATGCAACGGTGTTTTCTACTTCAACCCGTAACTTTAATAATCGCATGGGTAAAGGTGCAAAGGTATATCTTGGTTCGGCAGAATTGGCTGCGGTATGTGCGTTATTAGGTAAGATTCCTACAGTTGAGGAATATTTATCTATTGTGGCGGAAAAAGTTGACCCATTTAAGGGCGATTTATATCGTTATTTAAACTTCAATGAAATTGAAAATTTTGAGGATTTTGGACGGGTAATTCCTGTAGATCAAATGCCTAAGTTAGAGAAGGCTTTGGTTTAATAAATAAGTAGGGTGGGCATTGCCCACCTAACTAAATTACAAGGAGGATAATGCCAGCAAAAGACGTTTATCATGATGCAGTCAAAAATGCTTTAATCAAAGATGGTTGGACAATTACAGCCGATCCTTACAAAATTAAGTACAAAGATGCTGAATTATTTGCTGATTTAGCAGTAGAAAAACCCATCGCCTTAGAAAAGGATAAATGGAAAATTGTTGTAGAGGTTAAAAGTTTTTTAAGTCCTTCTCCGATGAGAGATTTTGAGGTTGCTTTAGGACAATATATTCTATATCGAAATTTGATTAGTCTTACTGAACCTGAGTATCAAGTTTATTTGGCAATTAAAGATAGTGTTTATGAAAACTTTTTTAAAAGAGATTCGATTAAAGATATTGCTAAAATAAATCAATTACTCCTAATTATTATTGATATGGAAAAGGAGGAGATTTTAGAATGGATAAACTAGAAAGCTACCGTAATGCCATTAAAAAGATTTTAACCGATTATCATAATTGGGTATCAGGACAAAAAGACTCACAAAGAGAAAGTTGTATTATTTTTGATGAAACTCACGATCAATATATGTGGCTTTTTATGGGTTGGGAAGGTAAGAAAAAAATCCGTAATATTCATGTTCATATTCGCATCAAAAATGACAAAATTTATATCGAAGAAGATTGGACAGAGGAAGGTATCGCTACAGAATTGTTAAGAGAAGGAATAAGCAAAAATGATATTGTGTTAGCTTTTCATGACCCTGAAAGTCGTAAATATACTGATTTTGCTGTTGCGTAAAATTAATTATATATCTTAAATATATCGAGGCAAATTTAAAATAATAAAGGTGAATAATAATAAATAATTCTCAAATTAAATCAACAAAACAACGTCTTGAATTATGGTCAGAAATTGAACAAACTCCTGAAGAATACATACCAGAGTTATTGAATTTTGTGCGTTTATTTCGTCAAAGTGCGATCACTCAACAAACATCTTTAACTGCTTGGGATAAAGCTCTTAAACGACTTGATAATAGTATCAATGAAGAAAAACAAGAAAAAATTAAACAATTATTAAAATCTTGGGCTGAATTAGATGAGGAAAATGAACAACAAGAAACTTTAAAAATTATTGAATCTTTAGAAAATGTCTCAATTTAATGAGTAAAGTTATTTTACTAGATTCAGCACCAGTAGGATTAATTACTAATCCTAAAGCTAATTCTTTGGCTTCAGACTGTCAAAAATGGTTTTTAAGTCTTTTTAAAACAGAGGTTATCAAGTAATTCTACCAGAAATAATTGATTATGAAATTAGACGAGAATTATTAAGAGCCAATAAATTATCAGGGATTAGAAAATTAGATCGATTAAAATCCGAAATCATCTATCTTCCTATTACTACAGAAGTAATGTTAAAAGCAGCAGAATTATGGGCTTGTGCAAGAAAACAACGCAACAGGTAATCTGTACTTACATAACAATCCTGATTCAGGAAATAAAAATCATTTATGGAAGTTCGTTTATATTAACGACTATACAATGATTGGTTCTGGTCTAAAAAATTAGTTTGTAGTGCGATCATGCGAAGCATGGCACTGCGTGATCGCTTGTTGAAAGGAAGTTTTGAGTGTGATCGCCTTTTTGCTGGTTGAGTTATTAGGAGGCGATCGCTCTTTAGATTAATCTTGTGATACAGAATGCGATCGCTCTTTAATTATGTAGAGGGTAGAGTGCGAGAATGTAATCAGATAAAATAAGATCAATATTTTCTAATCTAATTTAGATTTTTTGCTGTATGAATGATTCTCACTATCAAATAACTGCGGTCATTGAAAAAGACGAATATGGTTACTATGCGTATTGCCCTCAATTAGAAGGTTGTCAAACTCAAGCAGATTCGCTTGAAGAAATAAAAAAGAATATTCAAGAAGCGATTGAATTATATTTATCTACTCTTACAGAAGAAGAAAAACAGTCTTTATTAGTAAAAGAAATCTCCTTGATAAATGTGGAGATAAAAGTTGCCTAAATTACCTCGTCTTAATGCAAAAGAAACTGAAAAATTATTATTTGAAGCAGGATTTATCCACATTAGAAGTCAAGGTAGCCATCGAATTTATCAACGAGATCAAATAAGAGTTGTTATACCTTTTCATGGTAATAAAATTTTGCACCCTAAGATTATCAAACAAGTTATTAATGCAATTGAAACTAATTAAAATTAAAAAGCGATCGCTTTTTACTCAAATAATTATTTACCTAATTTTTCTTTAATCGCTTGTTTCATAACTTTAATATTTTCTGGATTATTCGGACAAGGAAAACTTTGAGAAGATTCTTGTTCTTGTAAACGATCTATTAAACTATAAAAAGCCTCTTTATCGTCATTATGCTCTAAAACATATTGACGTAATTCAGTTATAGTTAGGTTAGACAATTCAACTTTACTCATAAAAACCTCCAGTTTCCATTTAATTCAATAACGATTTCAAT
The DNA here is from genome assembly GCA_964413275.1 of uncultured bacterium. Taxonomy (GTDB): domain Bacteria; phylum Cyanobacteriota; class Cyanobacteriia; order Cyanobacteriales; family JAABRE01; genus JAABRE01. The sequence continues at coordinate 7,711 of CAYPSO010000054.1, forward strand.
TTCTTCTCCTGCTAAGATAATTAATCGTTGATCTATTTCATCTAATCTTATCAAATAAATAGGAATGTACAATTCTGTCAAATCAAGACACAATTGAACACAACTAATATATTGATTTGTTGTTGGAAAAATAATAATATATTTTACTATTCTATAAACTAATAATCAATGATAACGTATTTTTAATAATAGTAATCGCTCTTTTTAGGAGTTTTGAAGTGCGATTTTTCTCAGAAGCTTTAGTTTAATAGAAGAATAGAATATACATTAAGGTAATTTATTCTTCTTCTTCTTGGGATTTTTTAGTCGGTTTATTATTTTTACTTGTGGCATTTTTTTCTGGAGGTATAGCAGCAACGATCGCATCAACAACTTTTCCCACAGTAATAATTTCTAAACCTAAATCGTCTGGTAAACTTTGGCCTTTAGGTACAATCGCCCTTTTAAATCCTAATTTAGCAGCCTCTTTTAATCTCAATTCCATTTGCGCCACTAATCGAACCTGACCTCCTAAACCCACTTCTCCAATTAAAATGGTACGAGGATCTACTACTCGATCGCGAAAACTAGCTACCACAGAGATAGCTATGCCCAAATCCACCGCAGGCTCGGCAACTCCCAAACCCCCCGCAGAAGCGACATAGGCATCTAATTTTGATAGGGGAACACCGATTCTTTTTTCTAAAACAGCTAAAATTTGCTGTAGGCGACTGTAATCAACCCCTGTGGTAGAACGACGAGGAGAAGGATAACTCGTAGGGCTAACTAAAGCTTGTAATTCCACCAAAATGGGACGAGTACCTTCACAGGCAACAACAGTGGCTGTACCGGGTATCAATTCATCTCGATTACCTAAAAACAATTCTGAGGGGTTATCAACTTCTTGTAAGCCATGTTCTACCATTTCAAAAATACCGATTTCGTGGGTAGCACCAAAACGATTTTTTACCGATCTTAATAAACGATGGGAAGCATAGCGATCGCCCTCGAAGTATAATACAGTATCTACTAAATGTTCTAAAACTCTTGGGCCTGCGATCGCCCCTTCTTTGGTTACATGACCAACAATAAATAGGGTTATATTCTCCCGTTTCGCCACCTGCATCAGAGCAGAAGTACATTCCCTTACCTGAGAAACTGAACCCGGTGCAGAAGTTAAAGAAGCGAAATAAAGAGTTTGAATACTGTCAATTACTGCAACTTGAGGCTTAAGGGATTCTAATTCCTTTAAAATTTCTTCTAAATCAGTTTCTGCTAATACATATAAGTTATGCTCAGAATTAAAGTTATCCGCTTTTTCCTGGCCATTGTTGTGACCATTATTATTATTATTATTTTCTTGAGGTACTCCTACCCCTAAACGTGCAGCCCTTAATTTTATTTGTTGTGCCGATTCCTCTGCTGATACATAAAGAATACGGGGCAAGGTTAGCCCCAGTCGGTTAGCTACTTGCAATAATAAAGTTGATTTACCAATACCTGGATCTCCGCCAATCAACACCAAAGAGCCAGGTACAACTCCACCTCCCAAAACTCGATCTAACTCTCCATAACCAGAAAGGAAACGTGCTTGACCATCGCTCACAATTTGGGAAAACTTTTGAGATACCCTTGGTTGTGCTAATCCTTGAGGACGATTATTATTCCTAGACTGAGATATTCCCCTATTAATCACAAAAGAAGGGCTCTGATCAACAATTTGTTCTTCTAAACTGCCATAAACGCTGCAACAAGGGCATTTACCAAACCACTGAGGACTTTCTGCTCCACACTCATTGCAGAGATAAACGGTTTTGGGTTTTGACATCTGAGTTATCAGTTATTGCTTATTGGGTAAATCATTTGAGAAATTAATAATTATTTTAACCGCCATACTGCCAACCCGTACTTTCGAGTAATAGTGGTTCACCTTCTCTATGAATACCTGCACCGATTACTTCACTAACAAATACTGTATGGTCGCCTTCTTCAACTGCACCAACTACTTTACACTCCACATAACCCAAAGAATCTTTAATAATTGGACAACCTGTTTCTTCCCCTTGATAAAATTCTACTTCTTCAAATTTATTACCAACTCGACGTTTTGGCTTAAAAAATTGAGCTGCAAGGTCTTTTTGACCATTTTCTAGAAAACTAATCGCAAATATTCCAGTTTTTTTAATTATGGCATGGGAACCAGAATCCTGTCGTACACAATTTACGATTAAAGGTGGATTAAAGGAAGACTGCATTAACCAACTTACGGTAAATCCGTTCATTTCTTCACCCTCTCTGACTCCGCAAACATAAAGGCCATGGGGAATTTTACGCAACATGGTCTTTTTTGCTTCTTCGTTTAACACGGATTAATCTCCTTAAATTTAGTTTCTTATGTACTAATACATCTTAATTTATCTTAAATGCAAAAAAACTAATAACTGAACTAATTACTATACATTTGGCACTTCATGGCAACACCATCTTTGTCCTAAGCGAATCGCACATATTTCGGTCTTCTGCATTAACATTAATATTTGTTTTTAAATAATTATCTACCCAAGCGCATCCTTGCTGTAGTAAATGCTCTGAAGTAGAATTTAAAGATAAATTCCAAGTAATAATTCGCCCCGTAACATCAGAGGAAATCAATTGTTGACCGTTATTCGTAAAAATAACACTTTTAACTTCGGCATCATGACCTCCCAAGGTTTGTAATATTTTACCTGTAAGTGTCCATAACTTAATAGTTCCATCTTCACTGCCTGTAACTATTAATTTACCATCGGGACTAAAACTAACAGTATTAACCTCACCCTCATGACCTTGTAAAGTTACTAATTCTTCTCCTTGAAGATTCCAGAGTTTCACAGTTTTATCTTTGCTTGCTGTGGCAATTATACCCCCTTGATAAGAGGGGATAGGACTAAAAGTAGCACCTAATAAAGCTTCCTGATGTCCTGTCAAGGTTACTAATTCTTGGCCGGTTGTTGTCCAAAGTTTTGCTGTACCATCATCACTAACAGTGGCAATTATCCCCTCTTTGCCCCCCTTGATAAGGGGGGATAAAGGGGGTATAGGACTAAAAATAACGCTTCTCACACTTCCCTGATGTCCTCGCAGGGTGACTAATTCTTTGCCCTGCAAATTCCAAATTTTGGCGGTGGTATCCCAACTGGCTGTAGCGATTAATTGCCCATCAGGACTAAAACGAGCATCCCTAATATCTCCTTGATGTCCTTGCAAAGTGAATAATTCTTTGCCATCGAGATTCCATACCTTGGCGGTTTTATCTCGACTTGCTGTTACAATTAACTGACCATCGGGACTAAATTGAATACTTCTAAGGGTGTCGCCATGGCCATTTAAAATAGCTAATTCATTTCCTTGCAAATCCCAGAGTTTTGCCATAGTGTAACGTCCAGCCGTTCCCAAAACTTGGAAATCGGGACTCAAACTGATATTCTCAGTGGCAGCATTACCTAGATCGAGAATAGAAGAAGTTTTTGTACCAGCACCACTATTGTTAACATTCCAAAGCCTAATTGTGCCATCTTCTCCACTACTAGCGAGAATTTGTCCATATTTGCTAAAGTTGACTCCCCAAACTGCGTTTCGATGACCTTTCAATATTTGCAATTGCTCTCCCTTACGATTCCAGAGACGAACAGTTTTATCAAAACCAGCCGTAGCGATGGTTTCTCCGTCACGACTAAAAACCGCACTACCGATGGTTTCTGTATGTCCCTCTAGGGTTGCTAATTCTTGCCCTTGAAGATTCCAAAGTTTGGCGGTTTTATCTTTACTAGCTGTTACTAAGGTTTGGCCGTCAAAGCTAAAATTAACATACATCACCCAATCCTTATGACCACGCAGAGTTAACAATTCTTTGCCATCAAAATTCCATACCTTGGCTGTGCCATCTCGACTTGCAGTAGCAATCATTCCTCCCATGCGGGGGTTGGGATTGATATGAATTGCCATTACAGGTGCTTGATGGGTTTGAAATGATTTTAACTGCTCACCTTTTAAATTCCATAGTTTAATTGTACCATTCCAGCCTATAGTTGCTACCATTTCATTATCAGGACTAAAGCCAATACAGGCAACCCAATCTGTATCAAAGTTTAGGGTTGTTACTTCTGTACCATCCTCAACCCGCCAAATCTTAGCGGTTTTATCTCGACTCGCACTAATGATAAATTTACCATTAGGACTGTAATTAACACTCCAAACCGCATCAGTATGACCTGTTAAGGTATGTAATAAAGTCCCATCTGCACGCCAAATTTTCACAGTTTTATCCCAACTTGCACTGGCTAAAGTCTGACCATTGGGACTGTATTTGACTCTTGTTACTACATCCCCATGACCTTCTAGTCGATTTTGTTCTCTAACCCAATATAGGGACTGATATAAAGCTTTTTTAAAACGAATTTCCAAGTCTGTATCTGCATTTTCCCAACCTATTTCACGCAGTTTAATACCTGCTTTTAAGCTTTTAACTAAGGCATCTAGGTTTTGATGGGCTTCAAAAGATGCTTCTGAAGATATAGTCATGGCTGTAATTCTACCAAGAGCTATTTGTCTTTTTTGAAAAGAAGTTTGTTTAGCTAACCATCCCGCCATCCCTAAGAGGGAAATTGTGGCAATAGAAACTATAAATAGCCCTCTAATACTTCGACGAATTGTTTGCCTTGCTTCTCTTTGTACATTAGTGAGAATTTTGTTAGCTTTTTCGGTGAGGATTAAAGCACCTTCCATTTCTTGCTTTTCTTTTTGCTGACTAGCAGCTAGGTAGCGATAATCTTGATTACTTAAACTCTTACCTTTAGACCATGTTTGAGCTTCTAAGAGGGCTTGTCCACGTAATAGATAGGATTCATCTTGGTAGTTGGAATTAACCCAAGCATTAAGAAGTTCGGCGTAAGGACGTAATTTTTTCAGTTGTTTTTCTACCCATTCTTGATTAAAAACTGCCTGATAAATTGGATTATAAGGACATATTTTACCTTCTTGTTTAATCACAAGTCCTGAAAGAAGCAATTTAATTTGTTCGCCGGAGTCATCTGCTGGCAAAGTTCCTTGTTTTAAAACCTGTTGATATAGTCCTAAAAGTCTGCTAGCAAGTTGTTCGTTATATAATATGCGATCTCTAATAGTTTTTAAATGAGGTGGTTCATCTTCTGCTGACCAATTTTCAATAATAGAAGATTTAACTATGGTTGCTACTTCATCAGCAATTAAATTTTCTGTTTGTTCTTCTATTTGTTCATGGGAATTTATACATATTTTATTGCTAGAAACTACCAATTGACACATTTTTTGCGTCAGGAAAGGTTGTCCTCCTGTCCATTTTAAAATTTCTTTCATTACCGCTTGTGGGTTATGTACTTTTCCCACTAAGCCTTGAATTAAGGGTTCAGTTTCTGTTAGTTTAAAGCCTGCTAATTGAATGGCACGACCAACATTAAAGGGAGTACGATTTTTATCTGTAATTAAGTCTGATGGAGTTACTACTCCTAATAAGGTAAATGTTAAATATTGATATTCATGACACGATCTTAATAGGGCAAAAAAGTCGTCGGTATTAAAGGGAAGACTTAGGGTACTATCAATTTCATCAAAGAAAACGATAATCGGTTTAGTAAGTTGTTCCTTATTTTTTTCAAGGTATAATTCTGGTAGAATATCTTGAAGCATCTCTCCTAAACAATTTACTGGAGAAAGGTCTTGTCTTTCTGCTAACCAATGACGCAGGTTAATCTGTTTAGATAATCCCAATCCTCTTACCAATCGCATCATAATATCAGCGTACCATTGATTTGGGGTACTGTTACGATTACCGATACTTGATAAATCCACATTGACACAGGAAAATCCTTCTTCTTGTAGTCGTTTGCTCACACGAACTCGTAAACTTGATTTTCCTACTTGACGAGAGTTAAGCACATAACAAAACTCTCCTGTTTTCAATGCTTGGTAAATTTCTTCGTCTGCTTGCCTTTCTACATAACTAGGTGCATCGGCTGGAAGTCCTCCACCAACTTGATATTTGTAGGATAAAGTTAATTCTGGCACTGGATTTGCCTCCTTGGTGCAGTCTTAGGATTAAGAGGAATGGTAATAAATTAATAGTTCCTTTTCTTTTATAAGATTGATAACAATGGGAGTCAATACAGAAAAGTTAAGTTGATTTTTAAAAAGTTAAGGATTTTGTTAAGGAAACTTAAATTTAGAATTTAGAAGGTAATAAAGCTAACGGCTAACCTCTAATCGCTAACCGCTAACTGCTAACTACACTAAAACTGATTGAGAGGCTAATAAAACTTGTTCTCTTGCCCAAGTATCAGCCGCGATAATATCATCTAAGTTAGGATTAGATGTATTTTGAGCCGTAAAGCGATCGCAAATTGTTTCAATTAAACGAGGAATATCTAAGAAGGCAATTTTTTCCTCTAAAAATAAAGCCACAGCTTGCTCGTTAGCTGCATTTAATACCGCCGGCATACAGCCCCCTGCTCTACCTGCGGCATAGGCTAATTGCATACAGGGATATTTTGTATGATCTGGTTCTTTAAAGGTTAAATCTCCTGCTTTAACTAAGTCTAACTGTGGCCAATCAGTATAAATTCTTGTAGGCCAAGAAAGGGCATATAACAAAGGTAAACGCATATCCGGCCAGCCTAATTGTGCTAAAACCGAAGTATCCTGCACTTCAATTAATGAGTGGATGATACTTTGAGGATGGATAACAATATCAATATGGTCATAATCCAGACCAAAAAGATAGTGAGCTTCAATTACCTCTAACCCTTTATTCATCAAAGTTGCCGAATCAATGGTAATTTTTTGACCCATTGACCAATTAGGATGTTTGAGAGCATCAGCAACTTTTACACTTACTAATTTTTCTACGGGTAAGTCTCGAAAAGCTCCCCCAGAAGCCGTTAAAATAATTCTTCTTAAACCGCCTTCCGGCAAACCTTGCAAACACTGAAAAATAGCAGAATGTTCTGAGTCAGCAGGCAATAATTTAACTTTATTTTTTTTTACTAAGGGTAGAACTACAGGCCCACCCGCAATTAAAGTTTCTTTATTAGCTAAGGCTATATCTTTACCTGCTTCAATGGCTGCAATGGTAGGTAATAAACCCGCACAACCGACAATACCAGTTACTACGCTTTGAGCATCGCCATAACGGGCAACTTCTACAACGCCTTCGGTGCCAGCAAGTAAAATAGGGGGATTTTCCATAGAGGCGATCGCCTCTTGTAATTGTGGTAACTTATCAACTTGGGAAGTAGCGGCAATTTGGGGTTTAAATTTACGGATTTGTTCAGCTAACATGGTAATATTGCGCCCAGCAGCTAAACCCACCACTCGAAATTTATCGGGATGTTGCTCAACTATATCCAGAGTTTGAGTACCAATTGAGCCAGTAGAGCCTAAAATAGAAATTGCTTTCACGATAATCTTTTATTATTTATTGGGGATCGTTAATTTAGTTATAACTATAAAGTTTTCTTGCCCTTTATTGTTAATATTTTATCTCAGATGTTTAACAAGGAGATATGTATAGTGGTTAATTCAAATCTAATTGCTTATCATTGGCCTATTTAAAAATGAATAAATCTATTGCTTCTTTATTTTTTCCTATCTTACTAATAACTTTAGTAATCTATGTTCTTAGGGGTTTTGGTATTTTTACTTTTTTGCCCGGAGGTATAATATTAGCATTGATAACTTTATCTTTTGTCTCAGGGATATTCTGGGGTTTGGAAATCACAAGAAGATATTAGGAGATTAATAATCGTGAATCAAGTTGATTTAGCTTTTACCCCTGCACTCGAACAAGCAAAACTTATCAAAAAAGGCGATCTATCTCCTTTAGAACTGACCCAGTTATATCTAAATCGTATTGAAAAATATAATCCACAATTAGGTGCTTATTATACACTTGTGGCGGGAATGGCTCTTGAAGATGCAAAAACTAAAACCGAACAATTAAATAAAACTGAAAATTTACCACCATTTTTTGGTATCCCCACAGCTATTAAAGATTTACACGCAGTTGCTAATATTCCCCTTTCCTTTGGAGTTGCTGCGTTAAAAAATAATATTCCTGACTATGATGAGGCAGTTGTTACCAAAATGAAATTAGCCGGTTTTACTATTCTCGGTAAAACTGCGGCCTCTCAAGTTGGCTCTTTTCCCTATACCGAATGTCCCGGTTTTGCTCCCAGTCGTAATCCCTGCAATTTAGATTATACTTCTGGAGGCTCAAGCGGTGGTGCGGCGGCGGCTGTGGCTTCTGGATTATGTTCGGTTAGTCATGGCACTGATGGGGGAGGCTCAATTCGTATTCCGGCGGCTTGTTGTGGGGTAGTAGGCATCAAACCCAGTCGAGGGAGAATATCTTGTGCGCCCATTGGAGATTATCAAAATGGCATCGCTACCCATGGCCCCATCGCCCGTAATGTGGCAGATGCAGCCGCTTTATTAGATGTGATGTCAGGATATGTAACGGGCGATCCTTATTGGTTAAATGAACCAGAAATTTCTTTTTGGGCTGCTAGTCAACAACCGCCTTCTCAATTACGGATTGCTATTGCTAAAGAAATAGAGCCTTTGGGTAAATGCGTTGATATGTATGCCCAAAAAATAAATGAAATAGGCGATCGCTTATCTAATTTAGGTCATATTATTGAAGAAGATTGCCCTAGTCTTGGGGATTTGGTTAAACCTTTTATCAGAATTTGGCAGGCCGGGATTGGCGCAACTGGTATTCCTTTAGAAATTTTAACTCCAATAAATCGTCAGTTAGCAGAATCAGCCGGAAGTGCTGCGGAGTATTTACAAGCAGTAGCTCAAATGCAAATGATTTCCCGTAGAATAGTCGGTTTTTTTGATAAATATGATGTTTTATTATTACCCGTGTTAATGCACCCACCAATTAAAGTGGGAGAATGGCAAAATTTAGGTTTTGAGGAGACTTTAACAAAAATTACTCAATGGATTGCTCCTTGTCCCTTGGCTAATGCTTCAGGTTTACCAGCGATCGCCTTACCTGTGGGTTTTGACGAAAATAATTTACCAATTGCCATCCAATTAATCGGAAAACCGGCGGCGGAAACCACTATAATTTCCTTAGCCGCACAAATAGAAAAAATTTATCCACCTCAGTTTATGGTTTCTAGTGATTGGGGATAGGGAATTAAGCTGTTACGCATTTAAAAGCGAGATTGTAGGGGTGCGTCAGATTTACCAAATTTTACAATACTTTCGGTCTGACGCACCCTACTGCCTAATATAATGGTTTAAATCCGTCTTAGCTCAGCTAAAAGCTAACCGCTAAAAAATCAGTCAATTAACACATCTTCTAAAGATTCTTCTGATTCGTGTTGCCATTCGATATTAGGCATTTCTTCAAAAGCCTTACGCACCGAATTTTCCCACAATTTACGAATTTTAGCTAAATAGGGCGCTCCTAATCGCAGTTCTAAGGTGTGGCGAATTACAAAACTATTTGTCTCATACATCATTAAGTTAATTGGAGGCCCAACAGAAATATTAGATTTCATCGTGGAGTCAATAGATAAAAGAGAGCATTTAGCAACATCATCTAAAGGAGTATCATAGGCAATAGTGCGATCAAGAATCGGCTTACCATATTTAGTTTCTCCAATTTGCAAAAAAGGAGTTTCCATAGTTGCTTGAATGTAGTTTCCTTGAGGATAAATCAGATAAAGTTGCGGCTCTTCACCTTTTATTTGTCCTCCAAGCAAAAAGTTACAATGAAAATCAATCTTATCTCGTTCTAACCAACTACGATCTTGTTCTTGAATTTCTCTACTTTTATTGCCAATGTAGCGAGCAATATCATACATACTAGAAATATTATGAAGATTAAGCTCCTCCTGATTTTGAATATCCCGATTTAATTTAGTTACAACTCCTTGAGTAATTGAAAGATTGCCAGAAGCACAGATTAAAATAACTCGTTCTCCGGGTAAGGAAAAATCAAAAAGTTTTTTATAAGCAGAAATATAATCAACTCCCGCATTAGTGCGAGAATCAGCCGCTATAACTATACCAAAACGGTTGATAATACCCAAACAATAAGTCATATTTTCCTGTCAATCCTCTAATTTATGACCGCAATTAGCACAGAAGCGATCGCCTGTTTTTACTAAATTACCGCATTGAGTGCAGAAATGCTTAGTTGATTGAGATGGTGCTCCTCCTTTTGAGGTTTCTGGCATCCGCATATACATATTCCCCATACGCATCTCCATGGGGTTAATTCCCATGGACATATCACCCAACTTCATGGGTTTCATGGGCTCCATAGGTTTCATGGGCTGAAATTGTACCGAACTTTGGCTTGATGTTGTAGTTTCTGAAACCTTTTGCAAAGGCATGACATCAGCATTGATTAAAGAGGGTGCTGTTTTGAGGGAATTAAATCCACTAGCTTGTATCTGAATAAAATGCTGTCCTTCTACGGAATCTATGCGTAACAGGAAATTTCCATCAATTCCGAATAAAGTAGGCGGAGTTGTCCAACTTCCCGTTTCTAAACTACTACTTTGACTTTGCTGTTGTCCGCTACTACTGCTAACTAGGGTAATCAGAGTTTGGCTTCCCCGATTTTCAATATAAAGCTGTTGATTTGCATTTAGATTGGCTAAGTAAATCATGAGGCTTGCCATCCTATGAGTTTATTAATTGATATTTAAAATAAGGGAGCTAAATAACTATAGCTTTTTTTTATTTCTATAATATTAATTATCATAGCTAAAGAAAAATCTTTTATTTTTATTAAATTGTAGTTAAATTGTAGTCTAAGCTACAATTTTTTATTTAAACAAGTATAAGAATCTATTAAGAAAAAAGCTCTTGGAGGGCGGGTTGTGCAATTACAAGGATATGATCCAGAAGATTTTTATGACGAACTTTTTCTGGCTAAAGGACAACCACGATCGCAGGCAGCATCCCTAATTAAATGGATGCAAGATTTGGGCATCAAACAATTACAGCAACACCAACAGACAGCCCAAATAGCCCTATTTAAACTAGGAGTCACCTTTAACGTTTATAGCGACGATCTAGGTGTAGAAAAGATTTTTCCCTTTGATATTATTCCTCGTATTATCTCAGCCCAAGAATGGCAAAAGCTCGAAAAAGGTCTTAAACAAAGAATCACAGCCCTGAATCTTTTTTTAGGGGATATTTACGGTGAACAAAAGATTATTCAAGATGGCAAAATACCTGCTCCCATTATCAATTCAGCCAAAGGATTTCTAAAACCTTGTATTGGTATTAAACCTGCTTCAGGAATTTGGTGTCACATTACGGGTACAGATTTAGTACGCGATCGCGACGGACAATGGTATGTGTTAGAAGATAATTTAAGAGTACCTTCAGGGATTTCCTATGTATTGGATAATCGTCGAGTCATGAAAACTACTTTTCCTGATATTTTTCAGACTATGGCAGTTAAGCCAGTGGATGATTATCCCAGTCATTTGCTCGAAAGTTTATTAGATTTAGCACCTCCCTACTTACCTAATCCCACAGTTGTTGTTCTCACTCCGGGTATTTTTAACTCCGCCTATTACGAACATTCATTCTTAGCACAGCAAATGGGCGTAGAGTTGGTGGAAGGTCGTGATTTGGTGGTATTAGATGGCTATTTACATATGCGAACTACCAAAGGGCTTCAGCGAGTAGATGTAATTTATCGCCGAGTTGATGATGACTTTTTGGACCCACTGGTATTTCGTTCTGACTCCTTACTTGGAGTCCCCGGATTGATGGAGGTTTATCAACAAGGTCGAGTTGCCTTAGCCAATGCACCGGGTACAGGAGTAGCAGATGATAAGGTGGTTTATGCCTATGTACCTGAGATGATTCGCTATTATCTAGGGGAAGAACCAATTTTATCTAATGTTCCTACTTACCTATGTTGGCGAGAAAAAGATCGCGATTATGTTCTCAAAAATTTACCAAGTTTAGTAGTCAAATCTGCTAACGAAGCGGGAGGTTATGGGATGTTAGTCGGTTCAGCCGCCACTGAAGCTGAGTGCGAAAAATTTGCCCAGCGCATTATTGCTAATCCCCGTAATTATATTGCTCAACCCATTCTCAGCCTCTCACGAGTTCCTACTTTAATTGAAGATGTTGTTGAAGGAAGGCACGTAGATTTGCGCCCTTATATTATCCATCGAGGAGAGGAAATTTATGTTCATCCCGGAGGACTTACCAGAGTTGCTCTGAAAAAAGGTTCTCTGGTGGTTAATTCTTCCCAGGGTGGAGGAAGTAAGGATACTTGGGTGCTAACCGAACAAGATACTTATCTACAACAATCGCAACTAAACCAACAAACAATTAATTAATATATAACCAACAACAACTTATGCTAAGTCGAGTTGCTGATTCTATTTACTGGCTAAACCGTTACATCGAGCGAGCGGAAAATGTCGCTCGTTTTATTGATGTCAATCTCAATTTAATGCTTGATTTGCCCACTGATATAGGCCAACAGTGGAAACCTTTAATTTATACCACAGGAGATTTTGAACTGTTTCAAAAGCATTACGGTGAAATCAATGCTGAAAATGTGATTCAGTTTCTTACTTTTGATAGTAATTATCCTAATTCAATTATTTCCTGTGTGCAAAGAGCCAGAGAAAATGCTCGCTCAATTCGGGAAATTATTTCCTCAGAGATGTGGGAAGAGGTAAACGCTTTTTATTTAATGATGAAAGAGGTTTCATTGGGCAAGCCTTTAGATGAATTACCCGATTTTTTCGCTCAAGTAAAAATATCTAGTCATCGCTTTGCCGGAGTGATGGATGCCACCATGTCTCATAATGAAGGTTGGCATTTTGGACAAGTTGGCAGACTATTAGAAAGAGCAGATAAAACGGCTCGTATTCTTGATGTGAAGTATTTTTTACTATTGCCTTCGGCGGAATGGGTAGGAACACCTTTAGATCAAATTCAATGGATTGCTTTGTTAAAGTCAGCCAGTGCCTATGAGATGTACCGCAAATGCGAACATCGAATTGCCCCTAACAATGTCGCTGAATTTTTGATTTTAAATCGACAGTTTCCTCGTTCCGTTCATTTTTGTTTATGGCAAGCAGAACAATGTCTCCATGAAATTACTAATACACCTGTTGGTTCATGGTGCAACGGAGCGGAGCGATCACTTGGTCGATTGTGTTCTCAATTAGGTTATTTAACCATCGATGATATTATTGAATCTGGTTTACACGAATTTTTAGATCGAATACAAAGCTCAATTAATGAAGTAGGAAATCAAGTTTCTTCTACCTTTTTTGCCATATAAAAAGCGATTAGCGGTTAGCAATTAGCGATTAGCTGTTAGCCGAATACTGACTACTGAATACTAATTACTGACTTAAGTGCTATATAACATTATTCATCGGACAACCTATACTTACAATCAGTTAGTGTGGTTAAAGCCCCATTTAATTCGGCTACAACCTCGCAGTGATAGTTGGCAAAAACTCCATTCTTTTTCTCTGCTAATAAATCCAACCCCAGAAACAGTTTCTCACATTGTAGATTTAGATGGGAATAATCTTATTAAGGTTTGGTTTACTCAAGCTACAGAAAAGTTAGAGCTTAAAATTATTACTCAAATAGAGACCTATAAAAGCAATCCTTTTGACTACCTTCTTGAGCCTTGGGCAATGCAATTACCAATGGATTATCCTAGTTCTTTACTCGCTCAACTTAAACCTTATTTACAACCCTACAGTATGGTATTAGACCCAGTAGTATTAGAACTGGCACAGGAGATTGATTTAGAAGTTAATGGTAATACTATTGGTTTTCTTGGTACTTTGAATCAGCGTCTTTATGAAAGTTGTCAATATATTACTCGCGAAACAGGAGAACCATGGCCAGCAGGAGTAACATGGAGGCGTAAGCAGGGTTCATGTCGAGATTTAGCGGTATTATTTATGGAAGTTTGCCGTGCTATGGGTTTAGGGGCAAGATTTGTCAGTGGTTATCAGGAAGGAGATGTAGAGCAAGATAATCGAGATTTACACGCTTGGGTTGAAGTTTATTTACCCGGTGGTGGTTGGCGAGGGTACGATCCTACTCACGGATTAGCAGTAAGCGATCGCCATGTAGCATTAGCTGCTAGTGTTATACCTAGTTATGCTGCGGCTGTTTCTGGTCATATTACACCAGTTAAATCTTTGGCAGAAGGTGGACAGGTTACTAAATCAGAAATACAAGCTGATATATCTATTCAAGTGATGTAATAGTAGGGTGCGTCAGACAAAAAATTCTTGATAAGTGTAATTAAATTAAAAATCTGACGCACCCTACACCTAAATTTTTATGGTTCAAAAAATTTTATGACTCCACTAAAAAGTATTTAGAAGCTGCCAGAATGTATGCTGAGGGTGAGCAGGTAAGGTATATTCGTAAATTTTTAGGTGTGTCTCATGAAACAATTTACCGATGGTTACGTGACCCTGAATTTATCGAACTCGCTGACGAAATACGCTCCGAATACTATCGTGAATTTTTTGGAAAAGTAGCGGTTGAAGCGGAAAACGCATTACGGAAAATAGTAGAAGTAATGCACAGTAAAAAATCAAGCGCACGAGATACATTGACAGCAGCGTTTAAAATCCTTGATATTAATGAAAGGGCAGCCAAGGATAGAATGCTTGTAAAAGAGTATCTGTACGCTGAAAATAATCAAAGTAAGCTTGAAGAGTTAGAGGCGATAATTAAAGATGCTAAATACAATTAAACAGATAATTACTGCTATCAAAAACCTCGATGATTTCGGGTCGAGGTGATTATAATTTCAGTCCGCTACAGGTAATGTTGCAGATGCACTATCAAACTAATTTTAACCTAAGCCAAAAAAAGATTTTTCAGGTATTTCTTGTATTCGTAAAGCAGAATAATCTCCTAGAATATTATCAACAATAATTTTAGCTGTTTGCTGACTATTCCAATAGGAAATATGAGCATCTGTAACACTTAAAGCTGAAGCAGCGTGAATTTGTCCCAAAGAATAAGCTGTTTTTTCCGCTAAATTAGCATCTTCTATTAAATATTTATCTCTAATAAATAATTGGCCACCCTCATTTTGAAAACTATTTTTGAGGGGATAAGCAACCAAATCTGAACTATGAATAATATTAATCCATCTTGATAAATTATAATTATTACTAATTTGATTAACTCGCTCTTTATTTATTCCTAACATCATATTTATATATAAAATTGGAGCACCCATAGTTGTAATAGTTTTAAGATTGATTGAATTTATCTGTTCATTATTAATTCTTTGAATCATTTCTTTAATCTTAAAAGCTGGATCGTCTCTTTCAAATCTTTCACTAAAAAGCGTATCCCAAAGAATTACTGTACCGAGAGAATGAGCTATGATATGTAATTCATTTTCTTGAGAATGTTCTGTTATATATTCTTGTAACTGATCAGCGATTAATTTTCTAATTTTTAAGCCTTTTTGAGGATTAAAGTAAGTCAGAATATCTCCAAAAAAATCAGCAATGAACCCTTCTCTAATTTCTTGATACCGGAAAGCATTATTAATATCTATGTCGGCATTGTCTTGTTTTAATTCTCTTAAACCATCTTCAATATCTCTCCATATTTTATCGGTATCATTGAAAATATCTCCCCAAAAGCTTGAATAAAAATAAGGACGACTTGTTCCTTTTTTAAAAAACTCCTTTTTCATCAAGTTTTGTAATTTAGTAGCATATTGAACATTTCTTGTAGCTACACCATGAATAAAAAATACCAACATAATTTTACTAGTGACTATTGATTAAGGGATTTTTTGTACATGATATAACTATTTTATTTTTGAGGGTATTTTGATTAATAAATCTTTTAGTCTATAAGTAAACTATTTAGAGAGATAATTGATGGTCTTGGGTCGAATTATACGCTCAGATCGCAATCTCGTAGTGGACTGTTTCAGTTAAAAGTGTGCATTAGTAGGGTGGGCAATGCCCACCAAATCATAAAGACAATCAAAATTCTATTGCCCTAAATTAGCTGAAACAGTCCAGTAGGGTGCGTCAAATCAAATAACAAATAACTAAGCAGATTTTCTTTGTGTATGACGCACCATAGAATATTGATAGAAAACTTAGATTACAAAAATTATTAAGAGGCAAAATGCCCGCATTACAATTTTGCCTCTCATTACAATTTTTAGGACATAATATATTCTTGTAAAGCTTTCACCTCAAGGGGTTCAGACTGCAAAGAACGTATTGCTGCCACCGTCGCCTTAGCTCCTGCAATAGTTGTAATAATCGGTAACTTGTAATCAAGGGCAGTACGACGAATCTGACGAGAATCACTTTGGGAATCCTCCCCAGAAGGGGTATTAATAATAAACTGAATTTGTCCATTTTTAATCGAGTCAATGACATGAGGGCGGCCTTCATGAACCTTGAGGACTAATTCTACATCTTCAATACCATGATCGATTAATACTTGACGAGTACCAGAAGTAGCCACAATGTGGAAGCCTAAAGCCATTAAATCCTTAACCACAGGTACACAAGCAGCCTTGTCTCTGTCATTCATGGACACAAAAACTGTTCCCTTAGTTGCTAAACGTACTCCTGCGGCTAATTCTGCTTTAGCAAAAGCTTTACCAAAATCCGTATCAATACCCATCACTTCCCCTGTAGAGCGCATTTCAGGGCCGAGTAAAGTATCTGCACCTTGGAACTTCTCAAAGGGCAGTACAGCCTCTTTAACCGCAATATGCTGAGGTATTTGTTCAGAGGTAACACCCAAAGACTCTAAAGTTTTGCCAGACATGACTAAAGATGCAATTTTAGCCAAGGGACGACCACTCGCTTTAGAAACATAGGGTACAGTACGTGAGGCACGGGGATTTGCTTCTAAGATATAAACTTGTTCTCCTTGTACGGCATATTGAATATTCATCAAACCCACTACCTTTAAAGCCTTAGCTAGTTCAACTGTCCACTGGCGAATAGTTTTTAAAACCGGCTCAGATAGAGAAGTGTGGGGAAGAGAACAGGCTGAGTCTCCAGAGTGTACCCCTGCTTGTTCGATATGCTCCATCAATCCACCAATTACCACAGCACCAGTAGCATCGGCTAAGGCATCCACATCAACTTCGATCGCATTTTCTAAAAATTTATCAATCAAAATGGGATGATCTGGTTCTACCTGCACCGCATAGGTCATATAATGTTTTAACTCAGTGTCAGAATAAACAATTTCCATGGCCCTACCTCCCAACACATAGGAAGGTCTAACCACCACAGGATAACCGATACGATGAGCTACAGCTAGGGATTCTTCGTAACTGCGAGATATTCCGTTAGATGGTTGTTTAATGTCTAATTCCCATAAAATTTTCTCAAAACGTTCCCTATCTTCAGCCGTATCAATGGAATCGGGTGATGTTCCCCAAATCTTAGTAGGTACAGGACAAGTCGGGCTATTGAGATAGTTTTGTAAAGGTACTGCCAATTTAAGGGGGGTTTGTCCACCAAATTGAACAATTATTCCAGCAGGTTTTTCTGCTTCAATGATATTGAGAACATCCTCTTTGGTTAAAGGTTCAAAATAGAGGCGATCGCTAGTATCGTAGTCAGTGGAAACAGTTTCTGGATTAGAGTTAACCATAATTGTTTCAAAACCAGCATCAGACAAGGCAAAAGCCGCATGACAGCAACAATAATCAAATTCTATACCTTGACCAATGCGATTTGGCCCACCTCCTAAAATCATTACCTTAGGAGTGTCTGAAGGCGTTACCTCTGATTCTCCTTCCTCATAGGTAGAGTAATAATAGGGAGTAAAGGCTTCAAATTCGGCGGCACAGGTATCCACTAATTTATACACAGGATTAATGCCCAAACTTTGGCGATAGGTGCGCACTTCATCTTCCGTCGTATTAGTAGCAAAAGCAATTTGGCGATCGCTAAAACCCTGTTGTTTAGCGAAAAACAATTGAGCTTTAGTTAATTTCTGTAAAGAAGTACGTTTGAGAAATTTCTCAGTGTGGATAAGTTCGGCCAACTTATCTAAGAACCAAATATCTATGGCTGTAAGTTCGTGAATTTCTTCAACGGTCATGCCTAATTGAAAAGCATGATAAATAGAAAATACCCTGTCTGGATTAGGAGTACGCAGAGCAGCAGATACTTGAGCTAGAGTAGGTAAAGTTTCCTTTTTATCACAACCAAAACCATAACGGCCAGTTTCTAAGGAGCGTAAAGCCTTTTGAAAAGATTCGCAAAAAGTACGACCAATGGCCATAGCTTCCCCTACAGACTTCATTTGAGTAGTTAAAATTGGTTGAGAGCCGGGGAATTTTTCAAAAGCAAAACGAGGAATTTTAGTAACTACATAATCAATGGAAGGTTCAAAGGAAGCGGGAGTTTTCTTGGTAATATCGTTTTTAATTTCGTCCAAAGTATAACCAACAGCCAACTTAGCCGCAAATTTGGCAATGGGGAAACCAGTCGCCTTAGAAGCCAAGGCCGAAGAACGAGATACTCTAGGGTTCATCTCAATAATTACCACATCCCCATTTACTGGATTAACGGAAAATTGAATATTAGAACCACCAGTTTCTACCCCAATTTCTCTGATAATCGCTTGGGAATAATCCCGTAATCTTTGATATTCTTTATCTGTTAGGGTTTGAGCAGGAGCAACCGTAATTGAATCTCCTGTATGTACCCCCATAGGGTCAAAGTTTTCAATGGAACAGATAATCACCACATTATCTGCCAAATCTCGCATTACCTCTAATTCGTATTCCTTCCAACCTAAGAGAGATTTTTCGACTAAAATCTGGGAAACAGGACTCATATCCAAGCCGTATTTCGCCATTTCTTCATATTCTTCTTGGTTATAAGCAATACCACCGCCACTACCTCCAAGGGTAAAAGCAGGACGAATAATTAAAGGATAAGAGCCAATTTCAATGGCAATTTCCTTAGCTTCATCCAGATTATTAGCGATACCAGAAGGACAAACCGGAACTCCGATTTTCTCCATGGCTTTTTTAAATAAATTCCGATCTTCTGCCTTTTCAATGGCATCTAGTTTTGCACCAATCAATTCTACGTTATACTTATCCAAGACTCCGCTTTTAGCTAGAGTAACTGCTAAATTAAGGGCTGTTTGTCCCCCCATAGTCGGTAAAATAGCATCTGGTCGTTCCTTGGCGATGATTTTTTCCAGAATTTCGGGAATTAAAGGCTCAATATAAGTTTTATTAGCCATTTCTGGGTCTGTCATAATTGAAGCGGGGTTAGAATTCACCAAAATCACCTCATACCCCTCTTCTCTCAAAGCTTTACAAGCTTGAGTACCTGAATAGTCGAATTCACAGGCTTGGCCGATGATAATTGGACCTGCACCTAGTAGTAATATTTTATGTAAGTCTTCGCGACGAGGCATATCTTTTCCTTTACTCTATGTATTTATGTAAGTCCTGATTATTTTATAAGCTATTGCCTAAATATAACTGGATCAATTGTTTAAGTTTATTGACACTTGAACTAAATAATTCATTCATGAACTTAAGTAAATTTACTGTAGAGTAATCAAGAGTTAGCAAGCTAAAATTAAAGACAATCTAAATTAAAAATTTAATCAAAATAGCTTAGATTCTAAATTATATTTACAATTTTTTAAGCACGATCGCAGAACTTGAAATCAAGGGAAATATAAGCTAGAAAACTTATTTAGTTGTGAGGATAAAGAGAAATGTTATTTTTTGGATGGGTAGATCAATTAGGTTCATCTCGTTTAGATTCTGGTGTTGATATTGCAGTTGATACTGGGGGCAATATATTTATTGCTGGAGATACTGAAGGAAATTTAGAGGGAACTAATCAAGGAAATTCAGATATTTGGTTTGCTAGATATGAACAAGTATCTGAAAATGATGAACCTGCCATCGAACGAGAGGTTTGGAGAGCTCAAATAGGAACAAGGCAAATCGATCGCACCACCGGTATTGCTGCGGTTAATGGAGATATTTACCTTACTGGTTACACTTTTGGTGATTTAGCTGGAACTAATTCAAATCAAGGTGGTTCCGATATTTGGTTGGCACGCTACACCACCAACGATCAAAATGAGGCTCAAGAAGTCTGGCGATTACAACCTAATGAACTTAATAATGAAAATGAAGATGTCGCTACAGATATTTTTGTGGCGGCCGATGGCACTATTTATTTAACCGGAACTCGCACAGCCCAAGGCCTTTCTAATGTTTGGTTTGCTAAATATACAGCCAATGGTGATAATGCTCCGGTTATTGATGGTTCGAGAAAAACCATAAGTAGTGGCGGTAATGATGTTGTTTATGGGATTACAGCAGATGATGAAGGTAATATCTACTTAGCCGGGGCTACTGACGGAGTTTTAGGTCAAAAAAATCAAGGCAGCATTGATGCTTGG